>NZ_AOPZ01000496.1 GCF_000414115.1 Streptomyces aurantiacus JA 4570 | reverse complement strand
GGGGCGCCCCCCGCGAGGGCACCTACAGCTCCACCACCGACACCTCCGTGGCCTTCACGCTCGTCCACACCTCCGCCCCGTCCACGAGGGCGAGCTCCGCCGCCGCGGCGGGAGTGATCTCGGCGACGAGGTCGGGGGCGTCCGGGGACGTGATCAGGACGCGCAGGCGACTGCCGGCCGTCGTGATCTCACGGACCGTGCCGGGCCAGACATTGCGCGGGCTGCCCGCCGGCTTCTCCCGGTGCACCGACACCGCCTCGGGGGCGACGACGGCGAGGGCGCGGACCCCCGCGTCGAGGGGATCCGCGACGACGAGGCGTCCCGCGCCCGCGAGGGCGAGCGTGCCGTCGGCGTCGGCCGTGCCCGGCCAGGCGTTGCGCCCCAGCATGCGGGCCACCCACGGCGACCGCGGATGCCGGGTCACCTCGGCGGGCGGCGCGTCCTGCAACGCCCGCCCGCCGTCGAGCACGAGGACCCGGTCGGCCAGGGACACGGCCTCCACCGGGTCGTGCGTGACGATCAGGCAGACACCGCCGAAGCCGTCGAGGTGCCCGCGCAGGGTGTGCCGTACGTGCGCCCGGGTCGTCTGGTCGAGCGCGGCGAGCGGCTCGTCGAGGAGCAGCAG
>NZ_AOPZ01000495.1 GCF_000414115.1 Streptomyces aurantiacus JA 4570 | reverse complement strand
GCCCGATGCGGCGCAGCCCGCCGCGGCGCGGCCGGACCCGGTGTCCCCGACGCCCCCCGGCAGCCCGCCCCTCGCCCCCCGCCCGCGCACGAACCTGCCCGCGCCCCTCACCGAACTCATCGGCAGGGAAAGCGCCTTGACCGAGGTGAAGTCCCTGTTCCGGGCGGCGCGTGAGCTGACCCTGACCGGGGCCGGCGGCGTGGGCAAGACCCGGCTCGCGCTGGCCGCGGCCGGGCAGCTCGCGGGTGACTTCCCCGACGGTGCCTGGCTCGTCGAACTCGCCGCCCGGGGGCGTACGGAACCGGCGGACGCGCCGCACGCGGTGGCGGAAGCCGTCATGACCGCCCTCGGCATCCGCGAGGAGAGCGCCCCCGGACCCACCACCGCCGGGGCCCGCTCCACACCCGCCGACCGGCTCGCGGAGGCGCTGGGCGACCAGCGGATGCTGCTGGTGCTCGACAACTGCGAGCACGTGATCGACGCGGTCGCCGAGCTGGCCACCGTGCTGCTGCGGCGCGCCGCGGGCCTGCGCCTCCTGGTCACCAGCCAGGAACCCCTCGGCATCCACGGCGAGACGATCTGGCCCGTACCACCCCTGGACGTGCCCGGGCCGGAAGACGAGGCCGACCCCGAGGACGTGGCCCGCTCCAGCGCCGTGCGGCTCTTCCTCGCGCGGGCCACCGCGGCAGCCCCGGGGTTCGCCCTCGACGCGGACAACGCCCGGGACGTCGCGACGGTGTGCCGTCGTCTCGACGGGATTCCGCTGGCCCTGGAACTGGCCGCCACCCGGGTGCGCGCCCTGGGCACGAGGGAGTTGGTCGCCCGGCTCGACGACCGGTTCCGGCTGCTCGCCACCGGGCACCGGGGCGCCCCGCCCCGGCAGCGGACGCTGCGAGCGATGATCGACTGGAGCTGGGAGCTGCTGACCCCGCCCGAGCGGGTCGTGCTCCGGCGGCTCGCCGTGCACAGCGACGGCTGCACGCTGCGAGCGGCCGAGGAGGTGTGCGCGGGGGAGGGGCTGCGGCCCGAGGACGTACTCGACCTGCTCGCGCGCCTGGTGGACCGGTCACTGGTCGTCGCGGTCGACAGCGGCCGCACGAGCAGCGACCACGCGAGCAGCGACCGCACGAGCAGCGACCGCACGAGCAGCGACCGCACGAGCGGCGACCACGCGAGCAGTGGCGCGAGCAGTGACCGCACGAACAGCGCCGAGAGCGCCGACCGCGGCGGCGGGCTCCGTTACCGGCTCCTCGAATCCGTCGCGGAGTACGGTACGTCCCGGCTGCACGAGGCCGGGGAGACGGCGCGGGTGCGCCGCAGGCACCGCGACCACTACATCGCCCTCGCCGAACGCACCGCGCCGCACCTGCGCGGCCACGACCAGCGGCGCCGGCTGCGGATCCTGGACGCGGAGGCCGCCAACCTCCGCCGGGCGCTGGACGACGCCGTGCGCGAGGGCGCGGCCCACGACGCCCTGCGGCTGGTCAACTCGCTGGCCTGGTACTGGTTCCTGCGAGGCAGGCTCAGGGAAGCCGTCAGGTCGCTGGAGGCCGCGCTGGCCGTGGCACGCGACGTGGGACCCGCCGCGACCCCTGAGACCGTCGTCTCCGCGCGGGCGCAGGCCCGGGCGTGGCAGGCGGGCTTCGCCGTGCTCGTCGGTGACGGCGCCGGCGCCGACGCCCGCGCCACGGACGGGAACCGGGGGCCCGTCGAACTCTCCAAGGACATCGCGGACCGGCGCGACGGCGCCCGCGCCCAGTGGTTCCTCGGCTTCGCCCTGTTCGGCGTGGGTGACCAGGCGGCCAGCGAGGAACTGATCGAGCACGCCCTCGACGGCTTCCGCGTCCTCGGCGACCGGTGGGGTCTCGCCGCGGCGCTCTGCGTGCGCGCCAACCAGGCGCACGTACGCGGCGACCTCGACGCGCTCGCACGCGACGGTCGGCGCAGCGCGGACCTCTTCACGGAACTCGGGGACTGGTGGGGCCAGTTGCTGACCGTGGAACCCCTCGCCGGGCTCGCTCAGATGACCGGCGACTACGCGCGGGCCGCCCGGCTGCACGAGGACGGCCTGCGCATGGCCGAGGAACTGGGGCTGTGGCCCGAGGCCGCCGACCAGCTCTGCGGCCTCGGCAGCACCGCCACGCTCACCGGCGACCACGACGCGGCGCGCCGGTTCCACGAGCGGGCCATGCGCCTGGCCGCGGAACACAGCTTCAAGCCGGGCGTGATCCGCGCCGAGGTCGGGCTCGGCCTCGGCGCGCGCCGCGAAGGCCGGCTCGACGCCGCAGAGAGCCACTTGCGCCACGTCCTGAAGTGGCTCTCCCGGATGGCCTTCGAGCCGGGGCGCGCCCTGGTCCTGGCCGAACTCGGTTTCATCGCGGAACAGCGCGGCGACGGCGCCGAGGCGACGCGGCTCCACGAGGAGGGCTGGGCCGCGGCCCGGAACACCGGCGACACCCGCGCCCTGGCCCTCGCCCTGGAAGGCATGGCCGGAGCCCGCGCCCTCACCGGCCGCCCGGAGAGCGCCGCCGTCCTCCTCGGGGCGGCACACACGGCCAGACAATCCGTCCGCATGCCCCTGCCGCCCGCGGAGCGCGGCGACGTCGACCGCGTCACCGCGGCCGTACGCGGCCGCCTGGACGAAGCGACGTACGCCGCCGCGTACCGGCGCGGTCGGGCGCTGACACCGGAGGAGGCGATGTCAGCGCACGCGCCGCCACTCAGACCTCCGCCGTCACCTGCGCCGACCCCGTCCAACGGATCCTCACCGCGCACACCGACACCAGGCACGCCGAGACCGCCACCGCGGCCATGCCCCAGACCAGGCTGCTGCCGGCCGCGATGAAGCCGATGACCGGCGGCCCCGCGAGGAGACCCGTCGTGCCCATGGCGGCCACCAGGGCCAGCGCGTCCGAGCCCTGCCGTGCCGCGGCCACGTACACGCAGGGGGTCACCGCCGCGATGCCGAGGCCCATGGCGGCGAAGCCGATGAGGGCGGGTACGACACCGCCGGCCAGGAGCGCGAACGCCAGGCCCGCGGCGGCCAGGACGCCGCCGACGCGCACGACGCGGCCGTCGCCCCACTTGGTCCGCCAGCCGTCGGCGAAGAGGCGGGCGAGGACCATCATCACCGAGACGACGGCGATGCCCAGGGGCGCCAGGCGGGCCGACGCGTCGGCGACCTCCTTCATGTACAGCGCCGACCAGTCGTTCATGGCGCCCTCCGCCACGGTGCCGAACACCATGGCGCCCCCCATCCACAGGGTCACCCGGGACGGGACGGTCCAGGTGCGCCGCTTCTTCTTCAGCGGTTCCTCGGCGGGCTGCAGCGGCTCGTCGGCTGGCTGCTCGGCGGGCTCCGACTCGGCCTTCGCGTCGGGCCCCTCGTCCGGCAGCAGCGTCGGCTGCGCGTACAGCGTCAGGAGCAGAATGAGCACGGTCGCGACACCGAAGTGCAGCGCCATCGACGAACTGAGCGCGCTCATCCCCGAGGCGAGGAGCGCGGCGCCGAGCGATCCGGCGCTGAACGTCGCGTGCAACTGCGACATCGCGGTGCGCCCGTGCCGGGACTCCAGCGCGGCTCCCTGCGCGTTCATGGCGACGTTCAGGCACCCGACGCCCAGGCCGTCGGCGCACATCACGGCCAGGGCGACCGGGTAGTTCGGCGCGGCGGCCAGGGCGAGCAGGAGCACGCCGAGGAACAGCGCCGAAAGCAGCGCGAGACGCCGTGACCCCCAGCGTTTGCTGAGCGCGGCGACCAGCGGGAAGGACGCCGCCGCGCCCACGCCGCAGGCCATCAGGAGCAGCCCCAGCTCGGCCTCGGTCAGATCGAGCCGGGACTTGAGCGCGGGCAGCCGCGCCGCCCACGTGGCGTACTGGAAGCCCAGGACGCAGAACAGGGCCGCGATGGCCAGTTGTGCGCGGCGGAACTCGTCGCGAACGAGCAACATGTGCATGTGCCTCTTCAGCCTCTTCGTCCTTCCGGCACCGCCGCGGACATGTACACCGCGTCCGTGCCGTAACTGCCCGGGAGGGAGATCTCCCGGTGCGCCCGGTAGCCCTGCGCCGCCCAGAAGGTCTCGCTCCCGGCGACGGCGACCAGGGAGATCCGCTCGTACGTCTGCGCCCGCGCGGTGGTCGCCAGATGGCGCAGGAGGCGCCGGGCGAGCCCGCGCCCCCGGAAGCCCTCGGCGACGACGAGGTCGTGCAGGTGCAGATTCCCCGCGCGGACCGAGGGGGCCGAGGGGAGAGCGGGGGAGGCCGTGTCCTCCGGTCGTGCCAGGTCCGGTGACTGGAACGGCGGATAGGGCAGCGCGAGCAGATAGCCCGCGGGGCCCGCGGCCGGCGGGTCGAGCACGAAGCAGGTGCTCGGCGAGGCCCGGGCCCGCGACTCCAGCGCCGCGCGCCCCTCCGAGAGGCCGAGTTCCGTGTAGACCTCGGCCTCCAGCTCCGCGATGCCGCTCCAGTCGTCGTCGGCGATGGGCCGTATGCGGACGTCGAGGTGCGGTACGCGCACGTCGTGGGTCATCTAGCGCGGCCCTCCCGGGGCGGTGGCGGGCAGGGCGTCGCGCTCGTCGCGTATCCAGGTGTACGGAAGCGGGCCGAAGCCGTTGAAGCCCTGGGTGGTGTAACTCGTCGCGTAGGCACCGGCGGACAGGATCCAGACGGGGTCGCCCGAGGCGGCCGTGCGGGGCACGTGGACCAGGCTGCCCTCGTGGCTGTACGCGTCGTCGCTGTCGCAGGTGGGGCCCGCGACGACGGCGGGTACGTAGTCGCTGCCCCGGTACTCGGGGAACACCAGCGTGTACTGGAGCGCGTCCATCTCGTACAGGCCGTTGAACTTGCCGCAGCTCAGGTACAGCCAGTGCTGGCGTTCCCCCGTGATCTGCTGGCGCGCGGACAGCCGGGACACATGGGCGCGAACGGCGCCGTGGTCGGCGACCAGATAGCGGCCGGGCTCGATGACGAAGTCCAGCGGGGCCCCGGCCACCGCCCGCAGCCGCTGCATGCCCTCCCGGATCACGGCGAAGATCTTGTCCAGGGGCGGGTCCAGGGGCCTGCCGTGCCGGTCGCGGTAGCCGAGGGCGGGCAGCCCGCCGCCCAGGTTGATGTGGTCCAGGAGGATCCCGCGCCGCCGCAGGGCCGCCAGCACGTCGGCCATGCGGTCGAACGCGGCCCGCCATGCCTCGGCCGTCATCTGCTGCGAGCCGACGTGCACGGACAGGCCCGACGGCGTCAGGCCCGCCGTCCGCGCCGTCGAGAGCACGCGCAGGGCGTCGGCCGGGGAGCAGCCGAACTTGTGGCTGAGGCCCCACAGGGCTCCCTCGCCGTCGGTGGCGAGGCGGCAGAACACCCGGGCGCCGGGGGCGAATTGGGCGATCGCGCGCACGTCCTCCACGCTGTCCGTCGCGAAGTCCCGGATGCCCAGACGGTGGGCGTCGGCGATGTGCCGGTCGGACTTGATGGTGTTCCCGTAGTGGATCCGTTCGGTCGGGGCCCCGGTCGCCAGGGCCTGCGTGATCTCGTGCGGGCTCGCCGCGTCGAAGCCGGCGCCCCGCCCCGCCAGGCAGGCAAGGACCTCGTCCACCGGACATGCCTTCATCGCGAACCGGACGGACACTCCGGGCAGTTCGCGCACCAGCGCGTCGTGGCGCTCGGCGATGCCGGGAAGGTCGTAGACGATCTGGTCCTCCGTGGCGGCCGCCAGGGCCGCCCGCAGGTTGGTCGTGTCGTACATGGTGGATGCCCTGTTCCGCTACGCGTGCAGCCGGCTGAGGCTGGTGGATCCGCTCGCCCGGACCAGCGCCGCCCAGCATTCGATGAGCAGCGCGAAGTCCTCCATGTCCTGCCGCGCCTCGTCGAGCAGCCGCTCGCGCCGCGGGAGGAGGGCCTCGGCGAACGCCGCGTACTTGCCGCCGAGCCTCCGGTAGGACCGGTCGAGGACGCGCAGCCGTTCCGCGTTCTCCGCCGTGTCCAACTGGGTGCTCCTGCGGACGAGTTCGGCGATGCGCGACACGCGCACCTCGTGCCGCTCGTCGAGCAGCGAGGATCCGGCCTCCGTCATCTCGCGGTAGACGAAGTTCAGATACAGCATCGACAGGAAGAACTTCACGAACCGGTTCTGGTAGGCGACGAATCCGGCCGGGGTGCGCCGCTCGCCCGTGTAGAAGTTCACGATGTTGCGGTTGTGCACGACACCGGGGAGCGTGGCGTCGTACACGAGGTGCAGCAGGAAGTAGTCGCTGCCGATGGTGTCCGTCGCCGGGGGCAGCGGCACCTGCTCGTGCACCCGGTGGAAGCTGACGTTGCACATGTCGACGCGCATGGGGTCGACGAGGGTCAGGAGCGCCTCGTCGCGCGTGAACGGGTCGAGGCCGGCGCCGCGGAAGGACTCGTCGACCAGGTCCCGCTTCTCGTCCGCGGACCAGTCCGCCGGCGCCCACAGGCTGACGACGTCGTAGTACACGTCGCGGTCGAGCTCGCGCATCTCGCCGATGTCCACGGACAGTTCACCGATGAACGAGGAGCCCACGAGCGTCACCGGCTTGTCGGCGTGCGTGGCGTCGAGGTCGGTGTCGGTGACGCCTTCGGCGGCGTCGGCGGCGCGCTTGCCGAGGGATGTCAGCTCGTGGTGGACGGGGAAGACGGTCTCGCCGTCCAGGACCTGGTAGTCGCTGTCGGAGTCCCTGCGGTGAACCGACTCGCAGCCGAGTGCGGCGGCGACGAGGAAGGCCCGGTTGGTGCAGGCGCCGTACGACACGGCGTCGGGCAGCATGAGGTCGAGCAGCAGGTCCGGCTTGAGCGCGCCGGAGTGGTGGACGACCTCCCGCAGGAAGGACCGCTGTGCGTCCTCGTCGAGGTGGTGCACCACGATCCGCGGCGTGCCCTGTGCCGCACTGGCGGCGCGGGCGTGCTCGGCGAACGTGTCGGGACCGGAGGAGTCCAGGATCAGCACGTGCACTTCGACGTCGAAGGTCCGGGCCGCGTACTCCGCCTCCTGGAGCAGGGCGGAGACCATCGCGGCGCACGCCCTGTTGGTGGGAAGGGTCAGGCAGATCTTGCGCATGGCGGTTCTCCGGTTCACCACTAGGCGTTGTCGGCGTGCCAGGAGCGGAGGCCGAGGAGCTTCTCGCCCAGGTCGGTGAGCGCGGCCGTGCCGTAGCGCTCCGACTCGTGCTTCGTGGCGTCGCCGACGAGCGTGGCGTTCCAGTCCGGGGTCGACAGGCTCCGCCAGGACTCGACGCGGGACTTGCGCAGCACGTGGTGGGATTCGAGCGCGGGCATCATGGAGAGGTACTGCACCGCCCTGACACCGTTGTCGGAGGTGTTGGGGGCGACGCCGTGCGCCAGCATGCCGTTCCAGAGGAGCAGGTCGCCCGCCTTCAACTCGGGGCGTACCACGGGGAATTCGGAGCGGTCGGTATTCGGGCGCACCGGATCGCGGTCGGCGGGCTGGTCGAGCTTCCACCGGTCGAACTGCCGGAACAGCTCGGGCGAGCACTGGAATCCGCCCAGCTCGTGCCGCGTGTCGTGGAGCGCGATGATGCCCTGCACACGCTGCGGCAGCACCTCGCGCGTGGAGTCGACGTCCCAGTGCAGCTCGATGTCGAAGCCCTCGTCCGTGGGCGCGATCAGCGAGCGGGAGCGGTTCTTGACGTTCGGCGGGTTGAGGTTGAGCCGGTCGAGCGTCACCCACAGCTCTTCGCAGTCCCACACGTCGACGAACGCGTCGTAGACCCGCTGCGTCTGCCGGCTGTCCCAGATGAGCTGGTGGTGGTACGCCTCCACGAAGCCGTAGATGTAGAGGTCCCGCTCCAGGTCCGTGCGGAACTCCCGCTCCTCGTACCAGGTGTCGGGGCGGGACGGGTCGAGCCCCTGGAAGTCCCAGGTGAAGTCGAGGAGCTTCTTGGCGGCCGCGGCGGGTATCGCCTCCTCGACGACCACGTAGCCGTAGGTCTGCCAGGACGCGAACTGCTCCTCGGTCAGGACGCGCAGCGGCCGCGTCTTCGCTATCTCCTTCAGCGGGAACTGTGCCAGGTACGTGTCGCCGTCCGCGCTGAAGTACGGGCGGTCCGAGGCGGCTCGGTGCAGAAACTCGTGAGGTGTGGACATGCGGGGTCCTCAAAGGCCGGTGTGACGCGGTGAGAAAAGACTGGTGTGACGCGGTGAAGGGGTGCTGGTGGGCGCGGTGAAGGGCAGGACGGACCGCGGCCTCGCAGTTCCGTGCGTGGGGGGAGACCTCGCGGGCGAGGCGGCGACGAGAACGGCGTGGGTGCTGCCGTCGTCGCGGTCCGGGGGCGTCACTGCCCGCCGGGCCGGCAGGGGACCGGGGCGCCACTCGCCGCGACGGACGGGTCGGTCCGGTCGCGGGGGCGTCGCGTACGACGTGCCCCGGTTGTCCGAGGTCGGAGTGCGTGCGGGTGGTTGGCGTGCGGATCGGGGCGACGGATCGCGGCGCTGGGTGCTCGACCGTGACCCTCAGTGGACTAGACCAGCTTCGGTTTCAACCAAGATGGACTAGACCAAGACCGAAGTCAACCCCCGCCCGATGTGGGCGTGTTGAGGTGTCCACACCCCTGCGTACGGTCTGTCGCCGGGCGATTCCGGGGGGTGCGGGCGGCCCCGCGGAAGGGGGCCGCCCGGGGTGTTCGCGCGGTGTCGACCGGGCTGTTCACGTGTCGCCGACCCGGCTCTTCGCGCTGTGTTGTCCCGTCGTTCAGGAGGCGCCGACGAGCACCTCGGCGACGGCGATGCCGGAGACCCGCGTGGCGCCGTACGTCGTCAGGTGGACCGCGCCGACCTGTTCGCCCGCGGGAACGCCCATCTCCACCACCAGGGCATCCGGGCGGCGCCGCACGAGGCCCGCGAGCGCCTCGGACATCCACGGGTGCCGGGCCGCGTCGCGCACGACGACGACCAGGTCCCGGCCGGTCGCGGGCGCGAGGGCGAGGCGGTCCAACAGGTCGTCCTGGCCGGTCAGTTCGGCCTCGCAGATGCGCACCGACGTGGTGCCCGGGCGCAGTGCGCGCAGCGGCTCGCCCACCCCCCACGGCGTCGCCCCGTCGACGGCGAGGCTCATGGTGGGGGAGAGCTCGACGACGTGCGGGTCCGCCGTGAGCGGCAGGTCGGTGCCGTTGCCGCTGCGATGGACGCGGACGGCGCGGCGGGCCGCGACCAGGCCGATGTCGGACGGGTCCGTGCCGGGCTCGGCCCGCCGGCCGAGGGCGGCCGACCAGGCGGCGAACTCGCCCACGCGGGAGGAGGCTTCGGTGAGGCGCTCCTCGGGCAGCGTGCCGTCGAGCACCGCGCGCACCAGTGCGTCGGCGAGGTCGACGGTCGTGGACTCCTCCGCGCTCTCGCCGCCGACGCACACCGCGTCCACTCCGGCGGCGACCGCCCGTACGGTGGCGCCGGTGATGCCGTACGGACCGCTGACGGCGCCCATCTCGATGCCGTCGGTGACGACCAGGCCGGTGAAGCCGAGTTCCTCGCGCAGCAGGCCGTTGATGATCGGTGAGCTGAGCGTCGCGGGCAGTTCGCCGTCGTGGGCGGGCACCAGCATGTGCGCCGTCATGACGGCGCGGACGCCCGCGTCCATCGCGGCGGCGAACGGCGGCAGGGCGGTGCGGGCGATCTCGGCGGCGTCGGCCGTGAACCGGGGCAGGCCGTGGTGGGAGTCGACGTCGGTGTCCCCGTGGCCGGGGAAGTGCTTGGCGCAGGCCGCCACCCCGGCGGACTGCAGCCCCCGGATCCAGGCGGCGGTGTGCCGCCCGACCACGTCGGTGCGCTCCCCGAAGGAACGCACCCCGATGACCGGGTTCATCGCGTTGGAGTTCACGTCGGCGCTGGGCGCGAAGTCCAACGAGACGCCGATGGCCCGCAGGTGAAGGCCGATGTCACGGGCGACGCGCTCGGTGAGGTCGGTGTCGTCGATGGCCCCGAGCGCGAGGTTGCCCGGCCAGGAGGCGCCGGTGCGGGCGCCGATGCGGGTCACGTCGCCGGCCTCCTCGTCGATGGCGACGATCAGGTCCGGGTTCTCGGCGCGCAGGGCCGCGGTGAGCGCGGCGACCTGCTCGGGGCTCTCGATGTTGCGCCCGAAGAGGACGACGGAGGCGAGCCCGTCGGCGATCCTGCGGCGCACCCAGTCCGGCGCGGTGGTGCCCACGAACCCCGGTTGGAGCACGGAGTTGGCCAGCCGGGTGAGACGCGGGTGGCTGTCGCTTGCCATGAGGGGACCTCCGGTAGAGCGGGGTGCGGGTTCGGCGGATCGGCCGGCCGCGGCGAAAGCGGAGCGAACGAGGTGGATATTGGCCTATACCAATCAACGGCGTCAAGGAGCCGTTGTGCGGGGGTGTGTGCTCAAATGTTCTGTACGGGAGGGGTGTTCGGGGTGATCTTGGGGCACTCTCGGCCGGATCTGAGTCCCCCTCCGCCCGATCCGCGACCGTCCTCCGCCGCCGTCGCCGCGACCGGGATCCGTTGCGCCGCGACCGGGATCCGTTGCGTCGCCCACGGGATCCGTTGCGTCGCCCATCCGGATTGCCCGGCTAATCCGAAGGATGTACCTGAATGTCGTCCAGGGCGTCGATCCTTCGCCGCCGCCCCCGGCCGAGCATGGGAAGAGATCCCGGACTCAAGGCGGTGGCACCATGCTGCACGACGGAATTTCCTCCCCGCACGACGGACCTTCCTCCCTGCACGACGGACCTTCCCCCCTGCACGACGGATTTCGCCCGCCGGACGGCGGCCTCCCCGCCCTGCTCGGCGAGCTGACCCGGATCGCCGGGCTGCCCCTGGAACGCGGCGAGACCCTCCCCGCCCGGGCCTACACCAGCGAGGACTTCCACCGGCTGGAAAGGGACCGCGTCTTCGGCAGCGACTGGGTGTGCGTCGGCCATGTCGACCAGGTCGCCCGCCCCGGCGACTACCTGCGCACCGATGTCCTCGGCACTCCCCTCGTCATCACCCGGGACGAGACCGGCGAGCTGCACGCCCTGTCCCGGGTGTGCCGGCACCGCTTCATGGACGTCCTGCCGGCCGAGACGACCCCCGACCAGGGCTCGCTCAAGCGGCTGACCTGCCCGTACCACACCTGGACGTACCGGCTGAACGGCGAGTTCGCCGGCCGGCTGGCAGGTGCCCCGCTCATGAACAAGGTCGACTTCGACCGCGCGGCCTGCCGTCTGCCCCGGTACCGCCTGGAGGTGTGGCACGGCCTGCTGATGGTGAGCGGCGACCCCGACGCGCCGCCGCTCGGCCCGCAACTGGCCGACCTGGACGCCACCCTGGCGCCCTATCGCCTCGCGGACCTGGTCGTCGCGTACACGGAGCGCTGGGACGGCGTTCCGGCGAACTGGAAGGTCGCGTTCGAGAACGGCTCGGAGAACTACCACCACATGGGTTCGCACGCGGACACCCTGGAGCGGATCCTGCCCGGCAAGGACACCGTCGTCGACGAGTGCGAGGGACGCGGGTTCAGCATGTACACCCCGTTCGCCCCGGACATGGAGATGCCGCGGGGGCCGGACGGCATGGACCTGGTGGGCACGCTCATCCCCGGACTCGGCATGCGGCAGCTCTCCGGGATGACGGTGGCGGGCGTCTTCCCGAACATGGTCCTGGCCCTGCTGCCCGACAGCGTGACCTTCGTGCGCTGGGTCCCCACGGGCCCGGCGACCCACGACGCGCTCGTCACGGTCCTGGTCCCGGCACAGGCCAGGCAGCGGCCTGACTTCGACGCGTACGTGACGGCCTCGAAGGAGCAGTTCAAGGTGATCCAGGCCGAGGACCTGGTGGCGATCCGCGGTGTGCAACGCGGCCTCGCCACCGATCCCGCGCCGTCGGGCGGCCGCTTCTCCCATCTGGAGCGCCCGTTGTGGCAGTTCCAGCGGTATCTGGCGGAGCGCCTGGCGGGGGTGGGCGCGGGGGCGCCCTGAGCGGTCGGGCGGCCCCCCGAGGGGCGCGGCAGGGCCGGTGCCCTGATCAATATGAACGCAATCGCTCAACTGTCGAATGCCGCTGCGCCGGTGCCTAGCATCTAGCCCTCCACAGCATCCGGCCCTCCGCGCGAGGGCCGTGTCCGGAGGTACCGGGAAAGGACGATTCATGGGCGATCGGCTGACCGCGTGGCGCCTGCGCCGTGCACGCATGATGGGCGGGCGGGGCCGCGCCTCCGCTCTCGCGAGCGGCCTCGTCCTGGCTGTCGCGGCCGGGCTGACGGGGCCCGCGTCGGCCGCCCCGGCGGACGCGGAAGCGCCACAGCCCGCTGACTGCCCGGCGAGCGTGGGAACGAAGGCGGACTGCTACACCGGCCGGGATTCGTCCGGTGCGTACTACGCGATCGCCGTCCCCAAGAACTGGAACGGCTCCCTGGTCGTGCACGCGCACGGCGGCCCCGACCTGGGCGCCGAATCCGATCCCCGGCGCAGCGTCGAGGACCTCGGGCGCTGGTCGGTGATGGTGGACCAGGGGTACGCCTGGGCGGGCTCGTCGTACCGCCGCGGTGGCTACGGCACGCGCATGGCCGCCGCGGACACCGAGAGCCTGCGCCGGCTGTTCGTACGCGAATTCCGCAAGCCCCGGAAGACCTACCTGCACGGCCAGTCCTGGGGCGGGAACGTCGCCGCCAAGGCCGTTGAGACGTACGGCTCGGGCGCCGGGCGGCCGTACGACGGCGCGCTGCTCACCAACGGCGTGCTCGGCGGCGGCTCGCGCGGCTACGACTACCGCGTCGACCTGCGCGTCGTCTACCAGTACTACTGCCGGAACCACCCCCGGCCCGCCGAGCCCGCCTACCCCCTGTGGAGCGGACTGCCGAAGGACTCGGCCATGAAGGGCAGCGACGTCGAGGACCGGCTTCAGGAGTGCACCGGACTGGCCTCCGCGCCCGAGGACCGCACGGCCGTCCAGCAGCGCAACCTCGACGACATCCTCGCCGTCACCCGGATCCCCGAACGCGCCCTGGAATCCCACCTGAAGTTCGCGACCTTCACCTTCCGCGACCTCGTGCACGAGCGCCTCGGCGGGCGCAATCCCTTCGGCAACCGGGGCGTGCGCTACACCGGATCCCACGACGACAAGGCGCTCAACGCCGGGGTGGAACGGTTCTCGGCCGACCCCACCGCGGCGCGCGACTTGTCGTACGACAGTGATCTCACCGGCAAGGTGTCGATCCCCGTGCTCACCCTGCACGCGATCGACGACCCCACGGCCTTCGTCGAGCACGAGGCGGCCTACGGTGCCGCGCTGCGCGGAGCGGGCCGGGACCGGCACCTGGTGCGGACGTTCACACGCGAGAACGAGCACAGCGGGCTGAGCGCCGCCGAGTACGCCAACTCCCTCGCCGCGCTGGACAGATGGGCCCGCAAGGGCAAGAAGCCCACTCCGGCCTCGGTCGCCGCGTCCTGCCCCGCCTTCGACGCGACGTACGGGACGGGGTGCTTCTACGATCCCGACTTCGTGCCGGGGGAGTACGCCTCGCGCGTGAACCCGCGCCCGGGCGGCCGCACCTGGCCCGCGATGACGGCGACGCAGGAGCGGGCGTGGGGCCGCGTCCCCGGGGTGGGCATCGCCCCCTGACCTTCGCGGCGCCCACCGGCGAGACCACCATGGATGAGGAACAGGCCAATTCCTCCCGCACACCTCTGCTGCCCTTCACGTGACGAGACGCTGCAACTACGTTCTGTGACGCACGAACGCATCAGCAGATCGCGAGCCCCGCCCGCCACAGCCGCGGGCGCGGGCCGGGGAGGGAACACGATGGGTTCATGGCACTGGAACGATCAGGAGAGCCCCACCACCGCAGTCGGCGTCCGCGCGACGATGGGCGCCGTCACCATGAAGGACGACCCGCAGGCCATGCAGCGGCCGTACGTCTTCGTACGCGGCTACGACTCACGCCTGCACGTCAACTGGTGGGACGGCAACGTCAACTGGTGGGACGGCAAGGCATGGCACTGGAGCGACCAGGGCACGCCGGCCGGGCGCACGGTCATCGAGAAGGTCGGGGCCATCACGGTCCAGGACGGTCCGAACGCCCAGCAGCGGCCCTACGCGTTCGTCGTCACCGACGACTCGAAGCTGCACGTCAACTGGTGGGAGGCGCGCCGAGCGGGCGTCTGGTCCGTGAGGGCGTCGGAGTCGTCTCCGTTCAGGACAACCCGAACGCGGCGCAGCGCCCGTACGCGTTCGTCATCACCGACGACTTCCGGCTCTGGGTGAACTGGTGGGACGGCTCCAAGTGGCACTGGAGCGGGACGGCTCCAAGTGGCACTGGAGCGACCAGGGAACGCCGCCGAACCACACCATCTCCCGTCCCCTCGGCGTCACCACCATGAAGGACGACCCGAACGCCTTCACCCGCCCCTACGCGTTCGTCATCACCGAGGACTCCCGGGTCTGGGTGAACTGGTGGGAC
>NZ_AOPZ01000494.1 GCF_000414115.1 Streptomyces aurantiacus JA 4570 | reverse complement strand
CGTCGGCGGCCGTGAGCCCGCCGGGCAGGGCGAGCAGCCGGGTGCGGGACGGGGGCACCGCGGGACGGCTCTCCGCCGGCAGCCCCTCCGCGGGCCGCGACGCGGGCACCGCGGGCCTGCCCGGGGCCGTCCGGGCGGCGGTGCTCCGGGCCTCCGTGACGGCCGCCAGACGCTCGCGTACGGCCTCCTCTGCGAGTGTCCGGCAGCGGTCGAGCAGGGCAGCCGCGCGCGGGTTGCCGCGCAGGGCGCGCAGCGCCGCGAGGTCGTCGGCGCCCGGCCGGTACCCGCTGGGGAGCACGTCTTCGAGGAGCTCCAGATACCCGGCCGCGGTGCCGGGCAGCGCCGCCCGGTAGCGCGCGAGATCGGCCACCAGGAAGGCGCGCAGCCGGGCGCCCTCGCGCACCGCCTCGTCGATGTCGTCGGCGAGGCGCACGCAGGACTGCACGGTGTGGTCGTCAAGGGCACGAACGGTACTGGGGTGCAGGGCGTGGGCCAGAGCACGGCGGAGCACTCGCAGCTCCTGCGCACCGAAGGCCATGCCGCCCCGGGATCCGTATGGCGTGGGCATGGGGTGACGATACGCGCAAGGCGAACAAAATCCTCTTAACGGACACCCGTCGGGGTGGCGGGTCGGTCCGGACGGCGCGGGTCGGTCCTGACGGCGCGGGTCGGTCCTGACGGCGTGGGTCAGTCCTGACGGCGTCGCGTCGTCGCGAAGGCGACCGCCCCCACCCCAAGGGCGCCCGCCGCTCCGGCCACGATCCACGGCACGATCCCGGCGCCGGTGTCCGCCATGCGCCCCGAGGGGGCCGGTGTGGACGAAGGCCGGTCCGGTGTGGACGCGGGCGACGGGGTCACTGTGGACGCGGGTGCGGTCGGTGTCGGCGACGACGTGGCGGGCGACGATGCGGCCGGACCGTCGGCCGTCGCCGCTGTCACGGGCGAACCAGCCGGACCGTGCGCCGCCGCTGTCACGGGCGCCGCTCCTCCCGTCAGCGCCACCACCGCGAACGCCGTCACGACACCCCGCCGTGTCTTGCCCCTCATCCGCCCCACACTCATCAGACACCCGCACCAGACACCCGGTCAGAACCCCTCGCAGCACAGACTGTTGGAGGGGGACCCAGGTTGTCCCGCGGAAGCGAAAAGTTGGCGACGAGCAGCGCCCCGCGGCGCGAAATGCGCGCCCGGCCGGGGATATGACACAGGCTCTCAGCCGCGCGACACGTTCCGTTCGTAGACGAGCCGCAGCCCGATCAGCGTGAGCCACGGCTCGTGCTCGTCGATGACGGACGCCTCGCCGAGCACCATCGGCGCGAGCCCGCCCGTCGCGATCACGGTCACGTCCTCCGGGTTGCCGCCCGGTCCCGCCAGCTCGCGTGCCATGCGCCGTACGACGCCGTCGACCTGGCCCGCGAAGCCGTACAGGATGCCCGCCTGCATGGCCTCCACGGTGTTCTTGCCGATGACGCTGCGCGGCCGGGCCAGCTCGATCTTGCGGAGCTGCGCGCCGCGTACGCCGAGGGCCTCCACGGAGATCTCGATGCCGGGGGCGATGACGCCGCCGGCGTACTCCCCGCGCGCGGACACCGCGTCGAACGTCGTCGCCGTACCGAAGTCCACGACGATCGCGGGGCCTCCGTAGAGCTCGACCGCCGCGACCGCGTTGATGATGCGGTCGGCGCCGACCTCCTTGGGGTTGTCCATGAGGATCGGCACGCCGGTCTTGATCCCGGGCTCCACGAGGACGGCGGGCACGTCTCCGTAGTACCGCCGGGTGACCTCGCGCAGCTCGTGCAGGACGGAGGGGACGGTGGAGCAGATCGCGATGCCGTCGATGCCGTCGCCGAGTTCCTCGCCGAGCAGCGGGTGCATGCCCATCAACCCGTTGAGGAGCACGGCCAGTTCGTCGGCGGTACGGCGGGCGTCGGTGGAGATGCGCCAGTGCTCGACGATGTCCTCGCCGTCGAACAGCCCGAGGACGGTGTGGGTGTTGCCTACGTCGATGGTGAGCAGCATCAGCCGGCGGCCTCTCCGGAGACCGTGGCTTCGCGGAGGTCCAGGCCGATGTCGAGGATCGGCGAGGAGTGCGTGAGGGCGCCCACGGCCAGGTAGTCGACGCCCGTGTCGGCGTACGCGCGGGCGTTGGCCAGGGTGAGGCGGCCGGAGGACTCCAGGAGCGCGCGGCCGGCGACGATGGCGACGGCCTCCTCCGTCTCACCGGGCGTGAAGTTGTCCAGGAGGATCAAGTCGGCGCCGGCGTCCACGACTTCGCGGAGCTGGTGCAGGGTGTCCACCTCGACCTCGACCGGCACGCCCGGGAACATCTCCCGTACGGCCCTGAACGCCTGCGTCACGCCGCCCGCGGCGACCACGTGGTTGTCCTTGACCAGGGCGGCGTCGGCGAGCGACATGCGGTGGTTGACGCCGCCGCCCATGCGGACCGCGTACTTCTCCAGGGAGCGCAGTCCCGGCGTCGTCTTGCGGGTGTCGCGGACCTTGGCCTTGGTGCCCTCCAGGGCGTCCGCCCACGCGCGCGTGGCGGTCGCGATGCCGGACAGGCGGCACAGGATGTTCAGGGCGCTGCGCTCGGCGGTGAGCAGGTCGCGGGTGTGCGACGTGACGCTCAGGAGCACGTCCCCGGCCTCGACCCGCTCGCCGTCCTCGACGTGCCGCTCGACCTCGAACTCGTCCTGGCAGACGACGGAGAGCACGGCCTCGGCGACGCGCAGGCCCGCGACCGTGCCCGCCTGGCGCGCGGTGAAGTCGGCGGTGGCGACGGCGTCTTCGGGGATGGTGGCGACCGTCGTGACGTCCATGGCGTCCGGCGAGAACTCCATGTCCTCGGCGATGGCGAGGTGCGCGATGTCCTCGACCTGGACGGGGTCGAGGCCGGCGTCGGCCAGCATCCGGGCGAGCGTGGGGTCGAGGCCGCACTCCATCGCGTCGGGCGCCGCGCCGCCGCAGCCGCAGGCGTCGCCGCAGCCGCCGGTGCCGTCGGCGAGGGGGAGGTCGGTGGTGCTCACGTCGGTCACTGCTCCTGGGTGCTGGGGAAACGGGCGTTGTCGGTGGTGCGGATGGCGAGGGTCCTGTCCGGATTCAGGCGTATGACGATGTGGCGTCCCCATGCCTCGTCGTCGCGGTCCGCGTGGTCCTCGCGCCAGTGGCAGCCCCGAGTCTCCTCGCGGCGCAGCGCCGCCGCCACCAGAACGCGGGCGACGCACAGCAGATTGGTGGTCTCCCAGGTGTCCACGCCGGGTTCGGCGGTCTTGCCGTGCTCGGCGAGGGCGCGGACGACCGGCTCCGCGCCGACCCTTGGCAGTTGCTGCGCGTCGCCGGGGTGCGGCCCGAGCAGGCCGACGGGTTCGCGCGGGCGCTCCTCGGCCCGGACTGCGGTCCCGGGGACGAGCGCCGGGGCAGCGCCCTCACCGTGTGGCTCTTGGAGCAGGCCGCCCTCGCCGGGCACACGGCCCTCGAATCGGCGGCGCTCACCGCAGCGCTCGGGCAGCGCGGCGTGCCGGAGCCGGAAGACGCGGTGCAGACGGCCATCGCCGAGGGCGACCTACTGGTCTTCCAGGACGCCCTGGACGACATGCCGGGGGCTGCCCCGGCCACGCCCGCCCCGGCCGGCGAGGACACCGAGGACGCCCAGGAGGCGGCGGCTCCGGTCCGTGTCCTGGTCGGCCTCGAGCAGTACGCCATGGCGGAGGAGAGCCTGGCCGACGGCCTCGCCCGGGTCATCAACTCGCTGCCGAAGGACGGCCAGGAGGACGGTTCGGTCCCGACGGCCGCCGACTGGGAATCCGCGGCGAGCCCGAGATCTACACTCTTTCCCTCCTCGGCCCGCCGCCGACCTGATCCGTGCCGTGGCCGGCCACGGCCTCGTGCTGCACACGGGCGGCGAGGCGGCCCGTGCCGAGCCCGCCGCGCTGGTGGCGGCGGCGCGTGCCCTCGGCCTGCGGGTGTGCGCGGCGACGCA
>NZ_AOPZ01000493.1 GCF_000414115.1 Streptomyces aurantiacus JA 4570 | reverse complement strand
TACGACAGGCGGCCGGAGACGACGCTCGCCGCGTTGCCGGTGCCGAGGTAGCCTTCGCCCCGGTCGGGGGCGGTGCGCAGGACGTCTTCGTAGTCCTGGCCGTTGGTGCCGGAGAAGACTCCGGTGCGGCTGCCGCGCAGGGTGGCCGGGTCGATGCCGGCCCGCTCCTGCGGGTCCATGGCCAGGGCCTCGCGGGGCGAGATCCCGAAGAAGTCCGCGTCGAACTCGGCCATGTCGTGCAGGAACCCGCCCTCGCGGACGTAGCTGGTCCCGGCGTGGTCGGGGTCCGGGTGGTAGAGGGCGTCCACGTTCCAGCCGCGGTCCTCCGGCATGTCGCCAATGGCGTCCTTGCCGTCGTGGAGGAGCCGCCACAGCTCTTCGGGGGAGCGTACGCCGCCGGGGAAGCGGCAGCTCATCGCGACGATCGCGATGGGGTCGCCGTCCACCGCAGCCGCTGCCGCGACCGAGGTGGCGGCCGTAGTCCCGGCGCCCTCCGGTGCGAGGCCGTCGAGGAGTTCACCGCGCAGGTGTCCCGCGAGCGCCGCCGGTGTCGGGTGGTCGAAGACGAGGGTCGCCGGGAGGTGGAGTCCGCTGGCGGCGCCGATGAGGTTCCGCAGTTCGACCGCGGTCAGCGAGTCGAAGCCGAGGTCCTTGAAGGGACGGGTGGCGTCGACGGTCTTGGTCGCGGGATAGCCGAGGACGGTGGCCACGCGGTCGCGCACGAGGTCGAGGAGCGCCCGCTCCCGTTCCGCCGCCGGGAGTGCCGCGAGCTGCTCCGCGAGGGAGTCGTGGGACGGGGCCGCGCCCCGCGCCGGTCCACTGTCCCGGCCGGTGGTCGCCGCCGCCCCGGCCGCCGGTCCGTCGGGCCCGGTGAGCTGGTCGAAGAGGTGGCAGGGGCGTGCCATGGAGTAGGTCGGCGCGTACTGGTCCCACGCGACATCGGCGAGGGTGATCGCTGCGGTGCCCGCGGGCGCGGACGCGCCTGCCGCCGCAACGGCATGGGGCGCCGAGCCCGTGCCCGCCAGCACCGCGGCCATCGCGGCGACGGCCAGGTCCGGTGCCATCGCGGGCATGCCGCTGTCGCGCACGCGCTGCTCCACCACCCCGCCGTCGGCCGCCATGCCGCCACCGGCCCACGGCCCCCAGGCCAGGGACACGGCGGGCAGGCCCAGCGACCTGCGGTGCTCGGCGAAGGCGTCGAGGAACGCGTTCGCGGCGGCGTAGTTGCCCTGGCCGCCGATGCCCAGGGAGCCCGCGACGGACGAGAACAGCACGAAGGCCGACAGGTGCTCGCTGTCGCGCGTCAACTCATGCAGGTTCAGGGCCGCTTGGGCCTTGGGGCGGAACACCGTGGCGAACCGCTCGGCGGTCAGGCCGTCGAGTACGCCGTCGTCCAGCACACCGGCCGTGTGGAACACCCCGGTCAGCGGCACGTCCGCCGGAATGGCGGCCAGGACCCGCGCCAAGGACTCGCGGTCCGCCGCGTCGCATGCCGCGACGGTCACCCGGGCACCCATCTCCGCCAATTCGGCGCGGAGTTCGGGCGCGCCGGGTGCGTCGGGGCCGCGACGGCTCGTCAGGACGAGGTGCTCGGCACCGGCGGCCGCCAGCCACCGCGCGACGTGCCCGCCCAGGGCACCGGTACCGCCGGTGACCAGGACCGTGCCCCGCGAGGACCACTCCGGGGCCCGCCCCTGGGGCCACCCTTGGGAGCGCGCCTGCGACCACTCGCCCGCCGGCACATCACCCAACGGCGCCCGGACCAACCGGCGCCCGAACACCCCGGACCCGCGCACCGCCACCTGGTCCTCGCCCGACGCCGCGCCCAGCACGTCGGCCAGCCGCAGCCCCGCCCGTTCGTCGGGGGTCGCGGGCAGGTCGACCAGGCCGCCCCAGCGCTGAGGCTGTTCCAGCGCGGCCACCCGGCCCATGCCCCACACCGCCGCCTGAGCCGGCGCCGTCAGGCGGTCCGAGCGCCCCGTGGTCACCGCGCCGCGCGTGGCCGCCCACAGCGGCGCCGCCACCTCCGCGTCCCCCAGAGCCTGGAGGAGCGCGAGCACTCCCTCAAGGCCCGTGGCGACGGTCGGGTGGACCGAGCCTTCTGAGTCGTCGAGGGCCAGCAGCGAGAGCACTCCCTGGGGGTGGCCGCCGAGGTCCGACTCGCCCTCTCCGTCCAGGAGTTCACGCAGTTTGCGAGCCAGCACGTCACGGCGGGCCTCGTCACGGCCCACGGCGATCCGGACGACATGTGCGCCCCGCTCCTCCAGCGCGGCGACTGCGGCGCCCACCCACGGATACGGCGCCTCGCCCGCCGGGGCGACCACCCACCACGTGCCGTCGAAGGCCGCCGGGGCGAGGCCCGTCAGCGGCTTCCACGACTCCCGGTACATCCACCGCCCGATCGTGGAGCTCTCGCGCCGCTGCCGCCGCCACGACGACAGCACCGGCAGCACCTCGCCCAGCGCCCCACCGTCGGCCGCGCTCCCGGCGCCCAACTCGACGCTCAGCGACTCCAGGTCCTCCCGCTCCACGGCCTCCCAGAAACGGGCCTCCACCTCGTCCTCGACGTATCCGTCCGCACGGGCGGGGGTTCCGGCGGCTGCCGCCAACTCCAGCCAGTAGTGGTCGCGTTGGAAGGCGTACGTGGGGAGGTCGACGCGGCGGCGCGCGTCGACCGGCGCGTAGAGCGGCGCCCAGTCGACGTCGGTTCCGCGTACGTGGAGCTTGGCCAGGGCGGCCAGGAAGGTGTCCGCTTCGGGGCGGTCCTTGCGTAGGGCGGCGACCAGGCCCGCCTGGACCGCCTCGCGGACGTGCCGCACCCAGTAGCCGGGATCCTTCAACTCCCCGGCGGCAGCGAGCTGACCGGTCAGGTTCGACACGACCGACAGCGCCGGGTCCGCGTACGTCAGGCCCTCCGCCACCCGCCGGAA
>NZ_AOPZ01000492.1 GCF_000414115.1 Streptomyces aurantiacus JA 4570 | reverse complement strand
CCGCCGCGCAGCGGCGGGGACGGATGCAGCCCCCGCAGCATGCGCACCGCATGTGATGCGCGCCTCCCCCAACCCACCCTTGGCCAGCTAGTTACTGATAAGTAGCATGGGCCGAGGAAGCGCGCCGCAGGCGCACCGCACCCTGGAGGAGAGCCATCGTGCCTCGTACCGTCAGGGACGTCGTCTTCGTCGACGGCGTCCGCACCCCGTTCGGCAAGGCGGGACCGAAGGGCATCTACCACGAGACCCGCGCCGACGACATGATCGTCAAGGCGATCCGGGAGCTGCTGCGCCGCAACCCGGCCCTGGACCCCGCCAAGATCGACGAGGTCGCCGTCGCCGCGACCACGCAGATCGGCGACCAGGGGCTCACCATCGGCCGCACGGCCGGGATCCTGGCCGGCCTGCCGCAGTCGGTGCCGGGCTACTCGGTCGACCGCATGTGCGCGGGCGCCCTGACGGCCGTCACCACGACCGCGGGCTCCATCGCCTTCGGCGCGTACGACGCCGTGATCGCCGGTGGCGTCGAGCACATGGGCCGCCACCCCATGGGTGAGGGCGTCGACCCCAACCCCCGGTTCGTGAGCGAGAAGCTCGTCGACGAGTCCGCCCTGTTCATGGGCATGACCGCCGAGAACCTGCACGACCGCTACCCCTCCATCACCAAGCGCCGCGCCGACGAGTACGCCGTGCGCTCGCAGGAGAAGGCCGCCAAGGCGTACGCCAACGGCAAGATCCAGCAGGACCTGGTGCCGATCTCCGTACGCCGCACCAACGAGGAAGCGGGCGAGACCGGTTGGGGTCTGGCCACCCAGGACGAGCCGATGCGGCCGGGCACCACCCTGGAGAACCTCTCCGGGCTGAAGACGCCGTTCCGTACGCACGGCCGCGTCACCGCGGGCAACGCCGCGGGTCTCAACGACGGCGCCACCGCCTCGATCATCGCCTCCGAGGACTTCGCCCGGGAGAACGGCCTTCCGGTCAAGATGCGGCTGGTCTCCTACTCCTTCGCGGGTGTCGAGCCGGAGGTCATGGGCTACGGTCCCATCCCGGCCACCGAGAAGGCCCTCGCCCAGGCCGGGCTCTCCATCTCCGACATCGGCCTGTTCGAGATCAACGAGGCGTTCGCCGTGCAGGTGCTCGCCTTCCTGGAGCACTACGGCATCGCCGACGACGACGCCCGCGTCAACCAGTACGGCGGCGCCATCGCCTTCGGCCACCCGCTCGCGTCCTCCGGCGTCCGCCTGATGACGCAGCTGGCCCGGCAGTTCGAGGAGCAGCCGGAGGTCCGCTACGGCCTGACCACCATGTGCGTCGGCTTCGGCATGGGCGCCACGGTCATCTGGGAGAACCCGCACCACAAGGACGCCGGAGGCGACAAGTGAGCACCACCACTGAGCTGTTGAAGGGTGCGGCCGAGCTGTTCCCGGACGAGGTCGTGACGCAGGCGCACGTACGCCACCTCGATCTGCCCGCGGGCGCCGGGCGGTTCGCCCTCATCACCCTCGACAACGGCTTCGACCACACCAAGCCGACCACCTTCGGCCCGGGCTCGCTCGCGAACCTGAACGCCGCGATCGACCAGGTCGAGAAGGAGGCGGCCGAGGGCACCATCGTCGGCGTCGGCATCACCGGCAAGCCGTTCATCTTCGCCGTCGGCGCCGACCTCAAGGGCGTCGAGATCCTCAAGCGGCACGAGGACGCGCTGGCCATCGGCAAGGGCGGCCACGACGTCTTCAAGCGTCTGTCGGGCCTGGCCGTGCCGACGTTCGCGTACTACAACGGTGCCGCGATGGGCGGTGGCGTCGAGGTCGGGCTGCACTGCGCGTACCGCACCGTCTCCAAGGCGCTGCCCGCGTTCTCGCTGCCCGAGGTCTTCCTGGGGCTCGTCCCGGGCTGGGGCGGCTGCACGCTGCTGCCGAACCTGATCGGCGCGGACCGAGCGGTTTCGGTCATCATCGAGAACTCGCTGAACCAGAACAAGCAGCTCAAGGGCAAGCAGGTCTTCGAACTCGGCATCGCGGACGCGCTGTTCGAGGGCGCGGACTTCCTGGAGCAGTCGCTGGCGTGGACGGCGTCCGTGCTCAACGGCACCGTCAAGGTCGAGCGCCCGGAGATCGACCGCGGCGAGGGCTGGGACGCTGCGGTCGCCCGTGGCCGCGCCATCGCGGACTCCAAGGTGCACGGCGCCGCCCCGGCCGCGTACCGCGCCCTGGAGATCGTCGCCGCCGCCAAGGACGGTGACGTACAGAAGGGCTTCGACGCCGAGGACAAGGCGCTCGCGGACCTCATCATGGGCGGCGAACTGCGCAGCGGCATCTACGCGTTCAACCTCGTGCAGAAGCGCGCCAAGCGCCCCGCCGGTGCCCCGGACAAGAACCTGGCGCGCCCGGTCACGAAGGTCGGCGTCGTGGGCGCGGGCCTGATGGCCTCGCAGCTGGCTCTCCTCTTCCTGCGCCGCCTTGAGGTCCCCGTCGTCCTGACCGACATCGACCAGGCGCGCGTGGACAAGGGCGTCGGCTACGTCCACGAGGAGATCGACAAACTGCTCCTCAAGGGCCGCGTCAACCAGGACAAGGCGAACCGTCTCAAGGCCCTGGTCACCGGTGTCCTGGACAAGGCCGAGGGCTTCGCCGACGCGGACTTCATCATTGAGGCCGTCTTCGAGGAGATCGGCGTCAAGCAGCAGGTGTTCGCGGAGGTGGAGGCCGTGGCCCCCGCGCACGCGATCCTGGCGACGAACACCTCCTCCCTCTCCGTGACGGAGATGGCGTCGAAGCTGAAGCACCCGGAGCGGGTCGTCGGCTTCCACTTCTTCAACCCGGTCGCGATCCTGCCGCTCCTGGAGATCGTGCGCGGCGAGCAGACCGACGACGCATCGCTGGCCACGGCCTTCGGCGTCGCCAAGAAGCTGAAGAAGACCGCGGTCCTGGTGAAGGACGCCCCGGCGTTCGTCGTGAACCGCATCCTGACCCGCTTCATGGGCGAGATCCAGAACGTCATCGACGAGGGCACGCCGGTGCCGGTCGCCGAGAAGGCCGTCGAGCCGCTCGGTCTGCCGATGTCGCCGCTGGTGCTCCTGGAACTGGTCGGCCCGGCGATCGGCCTGCACGTCTCGGAGACCCTCAACCGCTCCTTCCCGGACCGGTTCACCGTCTCCCCGAACCTGAAGGCCGTCGTCGAGGCGGGCAAGCGCGGCTTCTACGTGTACGACAGCGGCAAGCCGGAGCTGGACCCGGAGGTCGCCGCGCTGCTGAAGCAGGGCGACTCGGTCCTCACCGAGGAGCAGGTGCGGGCCCGCGTGCTCGACGCCGTCGCCCAGGAGATCGGGCTCATGCTCGACGAGGGTGTCGTCGCCGAGGCGCAGGACATCGACCTGTGCCTGATCACCGGCGCGGGCTGGCCCTTCCACCTGGGCGGCATCACGCCGTACCTGGACCGTGAGGGCGTCAGCGAGCGCGTCAACGGCAAGCGGTTCCTGGAGCAGGGGACCGCGAGCGTGCCCGCGTAGGTCGGGCGGAGCGCTGAAGGTGCCCGGTACGCCACGTGGCGTACCGGGCACCGGCGTGTGCGGGGCCGACCGAAGCGCTATGCGGGACCGACCACGGCGCTATGCGGAAGCGGCCTGCTCCCACGCCTTGAGGGCGAGGCCCGGTTCGTCCTTGCGGTGGGTCAGGCGCAGCGCGCCGGTGCCGGGCACGAAGGTCGCCGCGACGACCCGGCCCGCCGCGTCCTCGGCGAGGGCGACGCGGGCGTCCACCGGCAGGGCGGGGCCCGACTCGGCCCACCAGGCGCCGGCGGATTCCAGCTCGGTGGGATAGGCGGCGAAGGCGACGCGGCCGCTCTCGGCGCGCTGGGCCAGCAACGTGCAGTCGTGGCCGTCGAGTTCGCAGCGCATGGCGGACACCGGGCCGGGGCCCGCGGCCGTCAGGACGCGTACGGGCTCGTCGTCCGCGCTCCCCCGCCAGGCGCGCAACTCACCGTCCTCGTCCGTGAAGAAGAGCGTGGTGTGCTCGGCGGAGGTGGCGAGGGCGCGCAGGGTGCCGGGGCGGGCCTTGACCGCGAGGGGCGCCGCGTCCAGGGCGGGGACTGCGCCCGGCGATGCCTGGGTCCAGCGCAGGATGCCGTCCGCCGTCGTCGCGTACGCCGTGACCAGGCCGGACTCGGCCGTCGCCACCGCGAGCGGACCGCGCACCCCGGTGCCCTTGAGATCCCGCCAGGGCCCCCATCCGCCCTTCTCCTTCTGGCCCCGCATGCTCACGCCGCCGCCCCTGTTGGGTACGAAGACGTGGGCGCGGCCCTGGGCGTCGACGGTCACGGCCGGGGGGCCGGTGCTCTCGCCCTTCTTGTTGGGGTGGCCGAGCGGGTTCCAGTCCAGCGCCGTGAGGTGTGGCTGGAAATGGGTGGAGTGCACGAGGCCGGACTCGCCGGGGACGGTGGGCCGCCACGACACGAGGTGGGCGTACGAGTCGGCGCCCTGGGCGACGGCGAGGACCGGGTGGACGCGCTGGTCGCCCCCGACGGGGCGGGGCGCCGTCCAGGGGCCGCCGGGGCGCCGCTGGGTGCGGCACACCACGGCGTCGCTCTCGCAGGCGTAGACGGCGAGCCTGCCGTCGCGTGCGCGTATGAGCCAGTCGCCGTTCACGGTCGGGGCGGTGGTGGGGGCTGGGGGCATGCGGCGGTTCCGGGGCTTCCGGGGGGTCGGACGTCGGTCCTGGCAACTCTAATGGGCGAGGTGGGGGTGGGTGCACCCGGGCGTGCGAGGCTTGGCCACATGGAGACTGTGACCCTCGTCGTGGACGCCGCCAATGTCGTGGGCTCCGTGCCGGACGGGTGGTGGCGGGACCGGCGGGGTGCGGCGGAGCGGCTGCGGGACCGGCTTGTGCCGCTCGCCGCGGCCGGGCTCGCCGACCTGCCCGGCCCCCTCGACGTCGTCCTCGTCGTCGAGGGCCGGGCGCGCGGCGTCGACTCCGTCCCCGGCGTACGGGTCGACTCCGCCCCCGCGAGCGGCGACGACCGCATCGTGGAACTCGTCGCCGAGACGGCGGGCCCATGCGTGGTCGCCACCGCCGACCGCGAACTCCGCCGCCGCGTGTCCGCGCTGGGCGCGGAGGTCGTGGGCCCCCGGGCGGTCCGGGGCTAGGCCGTCCCGAAGGGCACCGTCGGCCTGGGGCTGTGCCCACCCGTGCCGCCCTTCGGTGCCGCCCTGCGGCACGACTGCCCACAGCGGTAGCCGCTCCCCGTCGGCAGACGCCGAACCACCGAACCCTGCACCGGAAGCCCGGCCGGGCTGGAGCGTGGGCCGGGGGTGCCCACGCCCCCGGCCCGAGCCTGCCGGTCGGCTGGAAATGGGCGGGCGGGTGGGAGATATCCGCCGCGAAGCGGCGGGACAGGAACACCCCCCACCCAGCCGGACGGCTAAAGCCGCTTCGCGCTCCGCAACCCGGACGCGTAGTACCCGTTGCCGTCCAGGCGAGAGGTACCCCCCTTGTCACCGATGGTGGGCCCGTTCACCTCCTCACGGCTGGAGATGAAGATCTTGTGCCCCTCGGCGTCATGCCCGAGGAAGATCCCCACGTGGTCGAGCCGCTGCTTGGTACGGGCGTCGAGCTTGAAGAAGACGAGGTCACCGGGCTGAACGACATCGATCGTCTTCGGCCGGTCGGTGGCGCCCACGCCCTTCAGGGGAATGACGGGAGCCCCCGCCTTGCCCCGGGCCATCCCGTTGGCGGTGCGCGGCAGCCCGTCACCGGCGAGGTCGGAGGACATCAGCGGATACCGGGCCCGGTAGCCGAACACGGTGCGGATGAAGCCGGAGCAGTCGATGGCCCGCGCCCGCTTCGCCTCGGGCTGGATGGTCGTACCGTCCCGGAAGGTGTACGGGATGCCGAGGTAGTCGTAGAAGTCGGACTGCTCCTCGCGCAGGTCGTTGCCCTCGCTGCCGTTGGGGTTCAGCGGACCGAAGCTGGCGTCACCGGCGTAGGAGATGCCCTCGTCGTCCTTCTTGACCGGCGCCCCCTCCACGTACTGGAACGCCATCGCGAAGATGTCGTCCTCCTCGCTGCCGGCGAACTCCTTGAACCAGTCCTTGAACCACTTCTCCTTCTCCGCGCCCTTGCGCCAGATCTCCGGCATCAGCCGCACCCAGTTGTCGGTGACGACCTTGGACTTGGTGTTGGTGGGTTCGGCGAAGGTGCGGCTCGGCCCGGAGAGCGTCGCCGTGCGGGCGCCGTCCGTGAAGGTGGCGAGGACCTTGCCGTCCTCGGTGCGCAGGACGGAGCGGTCGGGGTTGCGCAGCCGCTCCCACTTCTGCTTCCCGTCGGCCTGCCCGGTGCCGTTGGTCAGGTCGGGAGTGTCGGTGACGGCCTGCACCGTCGGCGCCTTGTCCTGCTCGTCCTTGCGCAGTTCGACGGTCAGGTAGACGCTGCCCGCGAGCAGGGCGAGGACGGTGGCGGCGTGGACTGCGGGACGCTTCTTCTTGGGCGGCATGAGTGACTCCGGAGTCAGGCGGACGGCATGAAGCCGAGGAGGATCCCGGCCGTGAGGACGACATAGGCCATGAGGGTCACCGAGCCCGTGGCGAGCAGGGTGGGACCCTTGGGCTGGCGCACCAGCTGGTAGGCGATCAGGCCCGGCACGATGAAGCCGAGGGTCTGGTTGCTGTACATCAGCGGGAACTCGAGCGAGAGCACGATCATCACGGTGGCCTGGAGCGTCACGCCGAGCAGCACGACCGCGGCGAAAAGCCGCTTGCCGTAGAGGATCACGAACCGCTGCATCAGCAGCGTGCCGACGTACGTCAGGACGGTGACGCCGACCACCATGGCGGCACGCTGGAGGTCCTCGACGAGGGTCAGCGCGAGCCAGCCCGGCGTGATCATGCCGCCGGGCGACAGGTTGGTCGTCAGATAGCAGACGAGCGAGAACAGCAGCCCGAGCGCGATGCCGACCGCGGCGATCTCGGGGGTGAGGACGGACGGGATCAACGCTGCTCTCCTGGGCTGTGCCACTGCTGGGTTTCATCCGCGGCGGGCGGGGCGGGCGGGACGCGCGGCTCGAACAGGCCGCGGGGGGCGGGCGGTTGGGGCGGGGCCTGGTGCTGGTTCTGGTGCTGCTGGTGCTGCTGGTGCTGGTGGGCGTACGCGTCGTACGGGGCCTGCGCCCCGTAGGCCGACTCCTGCTGTGCCGCGTACGGGTCCTGAGGGGCGTACGAAGCCTGGTCCTGGTACGCACCCTGAGCGGCGTACGGATCCTGAGCCGCGTACGGATCCTGCGCGGCATGGCCGTCGTACGCCGGGTAGTGCTGCGCCGGCACCTGCGGCGCCGGGACCACCTGAAGCGATCCCGTGTGCGTGTACCGCGTCTCGTACGCCTCCGGGTAGTGCTGGTAGGGGTCGATGTGCGGCTCGTACAGGTGGTGGCTGCCCGTCGTCTCGGCGGGCGTGGCGCCGGCCGGGGCCGCCGCCGCCTGGGCCGAGTCCTCGCTCTCGTCGGCCGGGAGCTCGGCGAGGTGCTCCAGGAGCACCTCGCCCTGGCCGTGGATGTTGCCGATGGCGACGAGCGAGGAGTCGGCGCCGAGCTGCCCGAGCAGCTGGCCCATGAACTCCTCCGGGTCGCGCCGGTCACCGCCGAGGTCCACGGCGCGCGAGCGCCAGTCGGCGGGGATGGCGTCGATGGCGGACTTGGCGGGGTGACCGATGACGAAGACCTTGTCCGGCTGCAGGTCCGGGATGATCTCGCCCATCTGGCCGTTGCGCTCGACGCGGTCGGGGCGGCAGTTGATGACGACGTTCAGCGGCCGGTGGATGGCGCCGAGGTCGAGCAGCTGGTTGATGTTCATCAGCGTCGACTCGGGGTCGTTGGCCGCGAAGACGTTGGCGAAGCGGAGCTTCTTGCCCTCCTCGGTGACGTACCGCTCGACGGAGAGGACACCGGGGTCCGGCGGCGCGTCGTACATGCCCTGGAGGGCGACCTCGCGGCCGACGCCGAGGAGTTCGGCGACCTTCAGCGCGATCGCCACGTTCTCCTTGAAGGTGAACCAGCTGAAGCCGCGCAGCTCGTCGTCGGTCACCGTCTCGGGGTCGGCGTAGATCAGCTCGCAGTTCCGCGCGTCGGCCTCCTCCTTGAGGATGGCGAAGCGGTCCTTCTCGGCCGTGACGCAGATGCCGTTCTCCGGCATGGAGCGCGACAGCGAACGCGCCACGTCGTCGAGGGTCGGGCCCATCTCGGCGAGGTGGTCCTCACGGACGTTGCAGAGCACGCCGATGGTGGAGCGGATCAGCTTGGACTGGTTGATCTCCTGGAGCGCCGGCATGACCGCCATGCACTCGATGACCAGGGCGTCCGGGTTGTACGCCGCCGCGCGCCGCACGATGCCGATCTGCTCCACGACGTTGGCGATGCCGAACTTGCGGTAGACCGGCTCCTCGGTGGCGTCGGGGTGGATGAACCGGGCGGCGGTGCCCGTGGTCTTGGCGACCGTGGTGAGGTCGCCGCCGCGCAGCGCGCCCGCGCACAGGCGGGTGATGGAGCTCTTGCCGCGGATGCCGTTGACCAGCACCCGCGACGGTATGTGTTCCAGGTTGGTGAAGTGCCGCCGCTGCTCGATCACGCCCGCGATCAGCAGGACGGCGCAGCACACCACCAGGACGGTGTAGAGGAAGAGCACGGCGGTTCAGTTCCTTCCGGCGAGACCGGCGCTCGCGCCGTCCCGCTTGCGCTGCGCACCGGACGGCAGCTGCTGCCTGATCAGTTCGAGGCTGCGGGTGACGGCTCCGACCTCGTCGTGGTGGACCGGGTACAGGACGGTCTTGCGGTCGCCGTCGGCCAGCGCCTCCGCCTGCTCCGCGAGCTTGCGCAGCGGCCGGACCACGACGATGTGCAGCCAGCCGAGGCAGGCCGCGGCCGCCGTGACGCCGAGCATGCCCGCGAGGACCGTGCGGTTCTGCAGGGTGTACTCGGGGATGGCGAGGGCCGAGGCGGGCTGCCAGCTCACCACGGACCAGCCGAGCTTCTCGGCCGCGCCGCCGCCGGCGAACGGGGCGGCGGCCGCGATCTGGATGTCGTCGCCGTCGCGGTAGAGCACGCCGCTGGGCCGCGGCTTGCCGCCGACCTTCTGGCCGGTGCCCTCGACGAGCCCGTCGAGGCGGCCGCTGGGCAGCCCCTGGAACTCGCGGTAGCCGTTGTTGCCGCCGATGATCTTGCGGTTCTCGTCGACGACCCGGACCTCGCCGAGGCCGGGGCGCTTCAGCATGGAGTTGAGGAACTCGATGCGGAACTCACCCACCACGGCGGCCCCTTGGCGCCCCGGCACCTCGGCGGTACCGATGATCACGGGCTCCTTGCCGTCCTCGTCGATCACCCGGACCGGCCGGTCGGACGGCTCGTCGCCGGCGCCGCGCGGGTCGCCGCCGGCCTCGGCGAGGACCTTGCCGTCGTGGTCGAGGACGTACAGCGAGCGGTAGCGCGAGTGCTGGTTCAGGGTGGACTCGAGGACCTTGTCCATGTCCGAGGGCTCGGTCTTGGCGCCCATGAGCGAGGCGACCGAGGTGAGGTCGGCGTGGCCCTCGTTGAGGGCGCGGCGGACCCGGTCGGAGAGCGTGTCGGTGCGCTCGCGCTGGTCGTTGACCATCTGCTGCGGCACCTGGACGGTGTCGCCCGCGCGGTTGAGCAGCAGCAACAGCGGCGCCGACCAGACGAGCAGCAGCACCCCGGCGACCGCGACCAGGGTCCGGATGCCGAGCTTCCGGCGCCCGGCGGGCCTGGCCTTCGCGGCGGGTTCGCCGGTCAGCTGGCGGCGCAGCCGCTCCAGGGCGGCGCCGATGCGGGCGGCCTCGCCGAACTTGGGCACGGACACCGGCCGGCTGAGGTCGCCGCGGGTGAGCCTGCGGCTCTCCAGGAACAGCCGGATCAGCGGGCGCTGCACGGTGCGAAGCAGCAGGAAGACGGTCAGGCCGCCGATGAGCAGCAGCGCGCCCGCGGCGAGCAGGCCGAAGGCGGAGCTGCTGGTCCGCTTGGGGTCCTCGGCGACCGGGACCATGGCGACGACGCTGAGGCCGAGCCGGGTGGCCACGGTGGACTCGCCCGCCTCGGGGGCGGCGAGCGAGGCGTAGCCGGCGACGGACCGCTCACCGAGGTGGCGGTCGCCGATCAGGTGGCCGCTGACGCCGAGGTAGCCGCCGGAGCCGGGCTCCTTGGACAGCAGCGGGTGGCTGCGGGACTTCTTCGCGGCGGTCTCGGCGAAGGTCTTGAGCTGCGTCTGGGAAGCCTTGACCTCCGCGCGCTCCTCGTCGGTGCTGACCTGTTCCGGCTCCGGGATGCCGTCGGTGCTCAGCACCTTGCCGTCGTCGCCGACGACGGCGATGGAGCGGAAGTTGCCGAGGCTGATGCCGGGGAAGCGCAGGCTGCTGGAGGCGACCAGGAGCTGCTGCGGCTGGCCCTTCCAGGCGAGCACGGAGAACGCGAGGAGGCGGGTCTCGCCGTTCTCCAGGCGCACCATGCGCGGGTCGAGGCCGTGGTCGTCGCTCAGCTTGGAGCGGTCGATCGCGGCCAGCGGGACGTTCTCTCCGCGGGCGGCCATGAGCTTGCCCGAGCGGATCTCGACGACGGCGGTGCCCATCCACTTCTGGTAGACGCTGCCGATCTTGTCGAGTACGGCGTCGGCGGGCACCGGGTCGGCCGCGTTGAACAGGTCGGCGGTCCGGGTGAGGTCGGTGACGCTCTCGTCGATGGAGGCGCGCAGGGCGATGGCGCCGTCCTCCGCGAAGTGCTGCTGGGACGACTTGACCGCCTTGGGGACGGCTTCCTGGCCGACGCGGCCGAGGGTGAGGGCGGTGACGCCCGCCAGGGCAAGGAGCAGAACCGACAGCACGGCGATCGGGGGCCGGATGCCTCCGATGAGTGACATGTCGGTCCTTCGGCGGACCTTGTGCCGCCGCTTCGTGGGCGAAGCGGCCAAGGGGGTGCTCCTCTCCTGGAGTGATCACGGGTGGTGACACGGGGTGACGCGGGCGGTGGTGCGGGGTGACGCGGGCAGGTAGACGCACCCCGGCACGAGCGGGCACACGGGTGCGATCTGGAATGTCATGACCCCTGACGGGCCCGGAAGGATGTACGAAAGCAGTGAGATGTGAGCTACGTCAAAGATCCATCCAGGACTCCCCACTTGGGGCACTGACGCGCTACCTGGAGTTCGCCGGGCGTTCTCAGTCCGGCAGCTTCTCCAGGGGTTCGAGGCCGTCCTTGCCGCCGCCGCGGTTGAGCACGGTGCCCTCGGTGCGCTCGAAGGCGAGGCGGTAGCGGGAGCGCTGCTGGTCGGTGAGGCCCTCGCCGTCGCGCAGCGCGGTGGCCACGTCGAGCAGCCGGTGGTTCTTGACCGCGCCCTTGGGCAGGGCGGCGCCGTCCTCGTCCGGGTCCGGCGGGATCTCCGTGAACGTGGGCACGTACTTGGCGCCGACGTCCCACTTCCCGCCGCGCTTGTGGAACTCGAACCAGCCGATGACGCCTTCCTCGGTCAGCCCGCTGGGCCGGTCGTGCCGGGCGACCTGATTGCCGAGTCCGTACGCGATCCAGGTGCCGTCGACCTTCTCCATCGGCTGCACGACGTGCGCGTGGTGGCCGATCACGAGGTCGATCCCGGTCTCCTTGGCGATCCGGCGGGCGAGTTCGATCTGCTGGGCGGCGGGGTTGGGCTGGTGCTCCTTGCCCCAGTGGAGGCTGAGGATCACGACGTCGGCGCCCGCGGCGCGGGCCTTCTTCTCGGCGGCGGCGATCGCGTCGAAGTCGGTCAGGTTGGCGAGCCAGGGCTTGTCCTTGGGGACTTGGCGCCCGTTGAAGCCCAGCGTGAAGGCGATTTGGGCGACCTTGACGCCCTTCACCTCGGTGAGGAGTGGTTTGTCCGCCTCTGCCTTGTTACGTGCCGTTCCGGTGTGGCGCAGCCCCGCCTTGTCGAGGGCGTCGAGGGTGCGGGTGACACCGGCGGGGCCGTGGTCGAGGGCGTGGTTCGACACGCTGGAGCACTGGTCGTAGCCGACGCCCTTGATCGCGGTGGTGATCTGCGGCGGCACGATGAAGTCGGGGAAGCCCTGGAACGGGCCGCCGGGCGCGCCGACCACCGGCTCGAAGTGGCAGATCCCGAGGTCGGCCTTGCTGATCACCGGCTTGATGCCGGCCATCAGCGGGCCGAAGTCGATCCCCTGCTCACCCTTGCCGGTCGCCTTCGCGTCCTTGCGCGCCTGCTCGGTGAGTTCGGGATGGATGAGGATGTCGCCGGCGGCGGCGACGGTGAAGGTGGGGCCGCCGTCGTCGGCGGCCTCGCCGTCGTCGCCGAACGGGCCGCAGGCGGTGGCGCCTGCGAGCAGGGCGAGCGAGGCTGCGCAGGCCGCTATGAGCCTGCGAGAAGGGCGTGTCATCACAGGGCTATCTTTATACAACCATGACTCACCCTCCAATTCGGTCGATAACAATCGCAAAGCCGCGCAGGGGGCTTGCCGTGCTCGCCGTCGTCACGGCGGCCGTGCTGAGCCTCACCCAGTGCACCTCGCCCTCCGGCGGCGACTCCGGACGCGGTGCGCGCGGCGGCTCCGGCGACGGCCTGGAGGAACTGGTCACCGGATACACCGCGGCCTTCTCCGAGGACAGCGGCTACCGCCGCCCCTCGCGCACCGAGCGGCGCGCCGTCGCCGAGGGCGTGGGCCTGCTCCTGGACCGGCACCGCTCGCGGGCCGAACGCCGCCTGGCCGACGTCGACTTCCAGGTGCGCACGGTCACCGACTCCGGCACCGGGCGGCGCTACGCCGAGGTGTCCGACCGCTCCGAGGACGCCGCCGCGCCGCGCGGCTGGGGCCGGGTCTACGTGGACCTCGGCTCCCCGATCCGCTGGTCCGTGCAAGTGCCGCACCCGGTCGCCGACCGCAACACCGAACGGCTCGGGGCGGCGCTGCTCAGCCGCTCCTCCGGCGGCGTCATGGTCATTGCGGGGGCACATCGCAAAGCGGGGCGCGGCGACGAGGCGGACGTGGCGCACCACCGGAAGAGCGTGTTCCACGCCATCTGCGACGAGTTGGCGAAGCGGGGGGTGCCCGGCATCCAGGTGCACGGGATGGCGGACGACTCGGCGCCCAGGCACGACGTGGTCGCCTCCACGGTCAAGGGTCGGGAGGCGGTACGGGAGGGCCGGGACCTCGCGGACGCGCTGCGCCGCCGCGGCTACGACGTGTGCCGCGCCTGGGCCCGCTCCTGTCCCCTCGAAGGCCGGAAGAACGTCCAGGGCCGCAACGCCTGGGCGCAGGACACGGAGTTTCTGCACGTCGAGTTCAGCCCCAGGATCCGCGACCGACGGGAGCACATGAGGGCGGCCGTGGCGGCGATGACGACGGTCACGCGGGACTGGCGCCGCATGTAGCACCGCGTACGCCCTCGTACGCCTGGCACGCCTCGCACGCCTCGCAGCACGCCTCCCTACCGCTCCCCCTTCACGTACACCACCGCCCCGCCGACCGACCCCACCGCCTCGTACCCCCCGCCGCTCAGCACCCGGCGGAAGCCGGGCACGCGGTCGGGCCCGTACGGCTTGCCGCGGGAGTCGTCGACGACGACCGCGGGCGGGCGGGCCGCCAGTTCGGCACGGAAGATGTCCCAGGCGCCGTCCACGGCGTACTTCTCGCCCACGTGGGGGCCGTTGCGGCCGCCGCTGTAGTTCGTCAGGAGCCCGGCGGTCAGATAGCGGGTGGCGGGGGCGCGGTCGGCGAGCCAGTACGTCTCGGGGTGCATGCCCCAGAGCAGGACGCGGTCGCCCGGCTCCGTACGGGTCCGGACGGCGTCGGCGAGGCGCTGGGCGTGGGCCAGCTCGGGGCGCGGCGCGAGCAGGCCCCAGGCCACGAACAGCGAGCAGGCGCAGGAGGAGGCGAGGACCGCCTTCGCCGTCCGCTCCGCGGGCAGGATCTGCAGCGCGGCCGTGCCCAACAGGGCGAGCGGTGGCGTGAGTTGCAGGAAGTAGTGCCCGAAGAAGTGGAAGCCGAGGACGACCGCGCCCGCCGAGGCGCTCAGCCACAGCCAGAGGTCCGCCGCGCCGGTCCGGGCGACCCGCAGCACCCGCACGACCGGCGGCAGCAGCCCGGCGCAGGCCACACCGAGGAGCACCGTGTTCGCCAGCCCCCGGAAGAGCACGTGGAGTTCGGAGCCGGTGAAGGACGCGTACGCCCCCGACCCCGTGAGGGTCCAGAAGACGAAGCCCGAGGGGTCCGTGAGGGCGGCGGCCGCGAGGACCGGCCCGGCCACCCCGGCCGCGAGGCGCACCGCGCCCCCACGCCGGCCGGCACCCGCCGCACGCCCCGTGCCGAGCACACGCCCCGCACCGACCACACCCCTCGCACCGACCGCCCCCGCCACACCCCCCACCCCCGATCGCCACAGCAGCCACACCACCGGCACCAGCACCGCTCCCCCGGTCTGCTTGGCCAGGAACGCGAGCGCCACCGCGGCCCCCGCGAGCCCCCAACGGCGCCGGTCGGCGGCCCACATGGCCGCGGCCGTGCACGGCAGCATGAAGACCTCGAAGCCGGCGGCCTGGGCGTCCTCGGGGTTCAGCCCGACGGAGGCGAGGAGGTACAGGACGCCGGCCGTGCGGCCCGCGCCGTCGCCCCAGCGGCGGCGGGCCAGCGAGGCGAGCAGGGCGGCCGTGAGGAACTGCGCGCCGATCGCGAGGACCCGGGCGCCCGCCAGCGACTCGTCGCCCCAGGCCGCGAAGGCCGCCCGGTACAGCCAGGGCACCAGCGGCGGCTTGCGGTCGACCACCGTCTCGTACAGCTCACCGCCGCCTGCCAACAGGCGTGCCTGGACGGCGAGATAGCCCTCGTCGGGGTTCCACAGCGGACGTACGAAGGAGGGGAGGCGGGTGGCGCAGGCGAGCAGGGCGAGCGCGGGAAGCAGCCGGGCCCAGTATCCGGGGGCGGCCGCGACGGACACGGAGCGTGGCGGCGAGAGGGGCGCGAAGGGCTCGGCGAGCATGGCCAGCACCGTATCCGGCCCCGCAGTTCACGACGAATCGGAACATACGGGGCCGGAGTGCGAGGCGGCGCGACTACTCGCTGTCGCGGCCCGGCGGGCGGACGACCTGGCCCACCGTCGTCTCCTCGTGCCGCCCCAGGCGGCTGTGCGAGCGGCCGTAGAGGAAGTAGACGATGACGCCGAGGGCCATCCAGGCGCCGAAGCGGACCCAGGTCTCGGCGGGCAGGTTGAGCATCAGCCACAGCGAGGCGCCGACGGACAGGATCGGCAGGAACGGCACCCAGGGGGTGCGGAAGGAGCGGTGCAGGTCGGGCCGGGTCCTGCGGAGGATGATCACGCTGACCGCGACGATGACGAAGGCGAACAGGGTGCCGATGTTCACCAGCTCGGCGAGTTCGCTCAGCGGGGTGAACCCGGCCACGACGGCGATGATCACGCCGAGCAGGATGGTCGGCCGGTGCGGGGTCTTGAAGCGCGGGTGGACGCGGGAGAAGAAGCGCGGAAGCAGTCCGTCGCGGCTCATCGCGAAGAACACCCGGGTCTGGCCGAGCAGCAGGATCATGCAGACCGTGGTCAGGCCGACGGCGGCGCCGAAGCTGATGAAGCCCGCGTACCAGGGGTGTCCGGTGGCCTTGAAGGCGTCGGCGAGCGGGGCGTCCACGGAGAGTTCGCTGTAGTGCTGCATGCCGGTGACGACGATCGACACGGCCACGTAGAGCGTGGTGCAGATGAGCAGCGAGCCGAGGATGCCGCGCGGCATGTCCCGCTGCGGGTTCTTGGTCTCCTCGGCGGCGGTGGCCACGATGTCGAAGCCGATGAAGGCGAAGAAGACGACGGAGGCGGCGGTGAAGATGCCCATCACGCCGAAGTTCGCGGGCGCCCAGCCGAACATCAGCTGGATCAGCGGGGAGTGCAGGCCGCTGCCCGCCTCCACCTCCTGGGCCTTCGGGATGAACGGGTCGTAGTTGTCGCCCTTGATGAAGAAGGCACCCGCGACGATCACGACGAGGACGACGATCACCTTGATGGCGACGACGAGGGAGGTGATGCGCGCGGAGAGCTTCATGCCGAGGACGAGGATGCCGGTGAGCACCAGGACCAGGGCGGCGGCGAGGATGTCGAAGCCGAAGCCGTCGGCGCCGTCACGGCCGCTGAGCGCCTCCGGCAGCTGCCAGCCCGCGTTGTCGAGCAGCGAGGCGATGTACCCCGACCAGCCGACGGCGACCACCGCCGTGCCGAGCGCGAACTCCAGGACCAGGTCCCAGCCGATGATCCAGGCGGGCAGCTCGCCGAGTGAGGCGTACGAGAACGTGTACGCGGAGCCGGCCACCGGGAGCGTGGAGGCGAACTCGGCGTAGCAGAGGGCGGCGAGGGCGCAGACGACGCCCGCCACCACGAAGGCCAGGGCGACGGAGGGGCCCGCGTTGTTCTTGGCGACCGTGCCGGTGAGGACGAAGATGCCGGTGCCGATGATGACACCGACGCCGAAGACGGTCAGGTCCAGCGCGGACAAGGATTTCTTGAGCGCGTGCTCTGGCTCCTCGGTGTCGAGGATGGATTGCTCGACCTTCTTCGTCCGGAAGAGGGTGCTGCTCACGGCGTACCTCCCACGCTTGTCGTCCTCGACATGATCGAGAGGGGGCGCAGTGGTTATGCCCCGACGCGGGCGGATTCACGCAAATGGGCCGGTTTCACCACCGTGAAGGGTGGTGAAACCGGCCCGTTCGGGCACATCCTTGGTCGGCGTCAATCGCGCGCGGGCTCCACCGAGTCCACGGCTCCGGCGCGCTCGAAGCGGCCGTCGAGCTTGGCGACGAGGCCGGTCACCTGGCGGGCGATGTCCGGGGCGGTGAGCCCGATCTCGGCCATGACCTCCTTGCGGGAGGCGTGGTCGAGGAAGCGCGGCGGGATGCCGAAGTCGCGCAGCGGCACGTCCACGCCCGCGTCCCGCAGGGCCTGGGCGACGGCCGAACCGACGCCGCCGGCGCGGGAGTTGTCCTCGACGGTGACCACGACGCGGTGCTGCTCGGCGAGCGGGGCCATCGCCTCGTCGACCGGCTTGACCCAGCGGGGGTCGACGACGGTCGTGGAGATGCCCTGCTTGTCGAGCAGGTCGGCGATCTCCAGGCACATCGGCGCGAGCGCGCCGACGGAGACGAGCAGGACGTCCGGCCTGTTGGTGCCCGCCTTGCGCAGCACGTCCATGCCGCCGACCGTGGCGACGGCCTTGACCGCGGGGCCGACGGCGCCCTTGGAGTAGCGCACGACGGTCGGGGCGTCGTCGACCTCGACGGCCTCGCGGAGCTGGAGGCGGACCTGGTCGGCGTCGCGGGGCGCGGCGATGCGCAGGGTGGGCACGCACTGGAGGATCGACATGTCCCACATGCCGTTGTGCGAGGCGCCGTCGGTGCCGGTCACGCCCGCGCGGTCCAGGACGAAGGTGACGCCGCACTTGTGCAGGGCCACGTCCATCAGGAGCTGGTCGAAGGCGCGGTTGAGGAAGGTGGCGTACACGGCGAAGACGGGGTGCAGGCCGCCGGTGGCGAGGCCCGCGGCGCTCACCGCGGCGTGCTGCTCGGCGATGCCGACGTCGTAGACCCGGTCGGGGAACTCCTCGGCGAACTTCTTCAGGCCGACGGGCTGGAGCATCGCGGCGGTGATCGCGACGATGTCCTCGCGCTCGCGGCCGAGCTTGACCATCTCCTCGCCGAAGACGGACGTCCAGTCCATGCCGCCGGCGGCGATGGGCAGGCCGGTGTCGGGGTGGATGGGGCCGATGCCGTGGAAGTGGTCGGCCTCGTCCTCCTCGGCGGGCTGGTAGCCGCGGCCCTTCTCGGTGAGGCAGTGCACGATGACCGGGCCGCCGAAGCGCTTGGCGCGCTGCAGGGCGGACTCCAGGGCCTCCATGTCGTGGCCGTCGATCGGGCCGACGTACTTCAGGCCGAGGTCCTCGAACATGCCCTGCGGGGCGATGAAGTCCTTCAGGCCCTTCTTGGCGCCGTGCAGCGTCTCGTACAGCGGCCTGCCGACGACGGGCGTGCGCTCCAGGAGGTCCTTGCCGCGGGCCAGGAAGCGTTCGTAGCCGTCGGTGGTGCGCAGGGTCGCGAGGTGGTTGGCGAGGCCGCCGATCGTGGGGGCGTACGACCGCTCGTTGTCGTTGACCACGATGACCAGGGGGCGGTCCTTGGCGGCCGCGATGTTGTTCAGCGCCTCCCAGGCCATGCCGCCGGTGAGAGCGCCGTCACCGATGACGGCGACGACTGCCCGGTCTGCGTAGCCCTTGCCGCGCACCTGGTTGGCCTTGGCGAGGCCGTCGGCCCAGCCGAGGACGGTGGAGGCGTGGCTGTTCTCGATCACGTCGTGGTCGGACTCGGCGCGCGCGGGGTAGCCCGAGAGGCCGCCCTTGCCGCGCAGCTTGGAGAAGTCCTGGCGGCCGGTGAGCAGCTTGTGCACGTATGCCTGGTGGCCGGTGTCCCAGAGGACCTTGTCCTTGGGGGAGTCGAAGACGCGGTGCAGGGCGATGGTCAGCTCGACGACGCCGAGGTTGGGGCCGAGGTGGCCGCCGGTCTTGGAGACTGCGTCGACGAGGAAGCCGCGGATCTCGTTCGCCAGCTCGGTGAGCTGTTCCGGGCCGAGCGGGTCCAGATCGCGCGGTCCCGTGATGCGGGTCAGCAGCGGCACCCGTGCCTCCTTGCAGTAGAGCGTGTAGCGCTGTTCGAGCATTGCCGGGCCAGTCGAGTCTAATGTTCCGCCGCTGACCGCGGAGTCCGGGCCCGGAGTCGTACGTCACGCGATCGGCTGTAAATCGACTGGTACGACTGGACAGGGCGCGGGAAATCACACCCCGTACGGGAACAGATGTTCCTATCCGGGGGCATGGGTGTGCCCGGCACCGGAAGGACCGGTACCGGGCACGGAGCCGGGGAAATCAGGCGCGGCCTGCGGACTTCTGCGTCCGGCGGGAGACCGAGTCGATCACGACGGCGGCGAGCAGCACCGCGCCGGTGATCATGTACTGGATCTCGCTGGGCATGCCCTGGAGGTTCAGGCCCTGCTGAATCGACTGGATCACCAGCATGCCGAGCATGGCGGACCAGATCTTGCCGCGGCCGCCGAAGAGGCTGGTGCCGCCGATGACGGCCGCCGCGATCACGATCATCAGGGTGTTGCCGCTGCCGAGGCTCTTGGTCGCGCCGCCGGAGAGGCTCGCGATGAAGAGCCCGCCGAAGGCCGCGAGCATGCCGGAGATCGCGAACACCGTGATCCGGATCCGGTCCACGTTGATGCCCGCGCGGCGGGCCGCCTCCGCGTTGCCGCCGACCGCGAAGACCTGGCGGCCGAAGGTGGTGCGGCGGGCCACGAAGTCGGCGACGACGAGCACGGCGAGGAACAGGACCAGGGCGAGCGGCAGGCCGCGGGCGCCCTCGGGCTCGTTCAGGAAGTACGCCACGACGAAGGCGAGGACCGCCAGGACGCCGGTGCGCAGCAGGACCTCGCTGAGCGGGCGCGAGGGCAGCCCCGCGCCCTTGCGGCGCCGGGCGTCCAGGAGCTGGGCGCCCGCGTAGGCGAGCACGGCGACCAGGGCGAGGCCGTACGCGGCGGCCTTGTCGGCGAAGAAGTGGGTGGTGAGGTCCTCCACGACGGAGCCGGTGGGCGTGTTGATGCTGCCCTCCTTGCCCATCAGCCAGATCTGCAGACCGCTCCAGCCGAGGAAGCCCGCCAGGGTGACCACGAAGGCCGGTACGCCGATCTTGGCGAAGAAGAATCCGTGCAGGGCGCCGATCACCAGGCCGGAGGCGATCGCCACGAACACCGACAGCCAGTCGCCCCACCCGTGGGTGACGCTCAGGACCGCCCAGATGGCCGCGCCCGTACCGGCGACGGAGCCGACGGACAGGTCGATCTCGCCGAGCAGCAGCACGAAGACGATGCCGACGGACATGATGCCGACGCCGGAGGTGAACACCGCGATGTTGGCGAGGCTGCTCGCGGACAGGAACTTGTCGTTCTGCAGCTGGAAGACAAGCGCGATCACGATCAGGCCGACGACGACGGGCAGCGAGCCCAGCTCACCGCCGCGCACCTTGCGGACGAACTCCGTCCAGTAGCCGGCGAAGCCCTGCTCGCGCACCAGCAGGCGCGGGTCGACCGCCGCCGCCGGAGTCGCGGACGGCTCGGCGTCCACAGTGCCGCCCGTGGCCGCCTGGGGCTCGTGGGTGTCGGGGGTCTTGGCGAGGTCGCTCACTTCGCGTCCTCCTTCGGTGCCGTGGCCGTGCGCGCCCTGCGGCGGGTCACGGCGTTGTCCGTGGCGCCCGTGATGGCGGCGATGACTTCTTCGGGGGTGGTGTCGGCGACCGTGAAGACGCCGTTGTTGCGGCCCAGGCGGAGCACCGCGACCCGGTCGGCGACGGCCTGCACGTCGGCCATGTTGTGGCTGATGAGGATCACGCCGTGGCCGCGCTCGCGCAGCCGTTCCACCAGGTCGAGGACCTGCGCGGTCTGCTCGACGCCGAGGGCGGCGGTGGGCTCGTCGAGGATGACGACCTTGGGGTCGCCGACCAGCGCGCGGGCGATGGCGACGACCTGCCGCTGACCGCCGGAGAGGGCGGCGACGGGGATGCGGACGCTGGGGATGCGGATGGACAGGGTGTCCAGGAGCTCCCGGGCGCGCTTCTCCATCTTGATCTCGTCGAGGACGGAGGCGCTCTTCAGCTCGTTGCCGAGGAACAGGTTGGCGACCACGTCCAGGTTGTCGCAGAGGGCGAGGTCCTGGTAGACGGTGGCCACGCCGAGGTCCTGGGCGTCGTGCGGCCGGCCGATGCGGACGCCCCTGCCCTCCCACTCGATGGCGCCGTCGTCGATCGGGTGGACGCCCGAGATCGTCTTGACGAGCGTGGACTTTCCGGCGCCGTTGTCGCCGACCAGGGCGACCACCTCACCGGTGTGGATCTCGAGGTCTACGTCCGTGAGCGCCTGGACGGCGCCGAACCGCTTGGAGACCCCGCGCAACGCCAGCACAGGCGTAGCGGACACGTGAATCATCTCCTTCGCCGCCTGACCGGCGGGGATGGTGCTGCCACAGAAAGTGACGAGGCAGCGCAGAGAACAAGGCGCCCGGTGCCCGCCCTCCGACTGCGGGGCGGAAATGAAGTGAGCGGGCACCGGACCGCTGGGGAAGGTGTCTCGCGGCGCGCGGGCCGCGTCAACACCTGGGACCTGACCGGGAGTTACTTGATCCCGGCCTCGTCGCAAGCCTTCTTGAACTGCTTGGTGCAGATCTCGCTCGCCTTGTACACCTTGTCCTTGACGATGGTGTCCGCCACCTCGTCCTTGGTGATCGCCTGCGCGTCGTACAGCTTGGCGGGGATGTTCTTGAAGTCGCCGCTCAGCGAGTTGACCTTGCGGTCCGTGAGGTCGTCGATCTTCTTGCCCTTGAGCAGCCGGACCGCGATCTCCGCGGTGGTCTCGGCCTCCGGCTTGATCTGCTTGTAGATCGTGAACGCCTGGTCGCCGCTCAGCAGGCGCTGCACACCGGCGAGTTCGGCGTCCTGGCCGCCCACCGGCACGTCGATGCCGCGCTGCTTGAGGGCGGTGATGATGCCGCCGGCCATGCCGTCGTTGGCGGAGTAGACGCCGTCGATGCCGTCCTTGCCGAGCTTGTCGATGGCGGTGGCCATCTTCTTGTTCGCCTCGTCCGGCGACCAGTCCGGGATGTCCTGCTCGTAGGCGATCTTCTTCACGTTCTTGTCGAGCACCGAGTGGGCGCCCTTCTTGAAGAACGGGGCGTTCGGGTCGGTCGGCGAGCCGTTGATCATGACGACGTTGGCGTTCTTGGCGTCCGAGCCGAGCGCCTTGACGAGGGCGCCGCCCTGGAGCCGGCCGATCTTCTCGTTGTCGTAGCTCACGTACGCGGCCAGCGGGCCCTCGGCGAGGCGGTCGTACGCCACGACCTTGACGCCCTGCTTGTCGGCGCGCTCGACCCAGCCCTTGGTGGACTTGTAGTCCACCGAGTCCAGGATGATCACCTTCACGCCCTGCGTGATCAGGGCGTCGAACTGCTTCTTCTGGGTCTCGATGTCCTGCGCGGCGTTGTTGTACTTGATCTCGCAGTCGCCGCACAGCGACTTGATCTTCGACTCCATGATCGGGCGGTCGAAGGTCTCGTAACGCGTGGTCTTGTTCTCCGGCAGCAGCAGACCGATGGTCTTGCCGTCGCCGCCGCTGCCCTTTTCGTCGCCGTCACCGGCCTCGCCGCATGCGGCCAAGGCCAGCGCGAGGGAAACGGTGACGGTGCCTATGCCGACGCGGCGCGTCATTCTGTTCATTTGGGGGTGCCTCCCTGACGTGGCCGCGTCGTTGCGGCCGAGGTGGCTCGAAGTCAACTCGGCCACCCGACACGCGTCAAGGAGTAAATCCTTAACGAGATGACAACGGTGCCATGCGTTATCTAAGTGAAGGCAGGTGCCGGGGACGTCAGGCTCCCGTCCAAAAGGGTTGAATCCCCCATCTCGCTGAGCGCGAGGGCGAGCGCCCCGAGCACCTCCGCGCGCGAGCCAAGTGCCCCGGGAAGTACGGACAGTTGGCGGGCCGCGCTGGGGATGGCATAGCGCCCCACGGACTCCCGGATGGGTGCGAGGACCAGCTCACCGGCCTCCGCCAGGGCGCCCCCCAGGACGACCCGGCTGGGGTTCAGCAGGTTGCACAGGTTCGCGACACCGCTGCCGATGTGCCGGCCGACGTCGGCGATCACCCGGCGGCAGCCGGGGTCCCCCTCGCGGGCCAGGGCCACCACGCGCTCCATGGTCAGATCGCTGCCGTGGCTGGAGTGGAGCAGCGGCAGCACGTACCGGGCGGCGGCGAAGGTCTCCAGGCAGCCGCGGTTGCCGCAGCGGCAGACGGGCCCGGACTCGTCCAGGGTGATGTGCCCGATCTCCCCGGCCGTGCCGCCGGGCCCCCGGTAGATCCGGCCGCTGATCACCAGACCGGCGCCGACACCGCTCGCGACCTTGATGTACGCGAGGTCCTTGACCCCCCGGCCGCTCCCCCAGACCAGCTCGCCGAGCGCGCCCAGGTTGGCGTCGTTGTCGACGTGCACGGGCACGCCGAGCCGGTCCTTGAGCTCCTCGGCGGGCTTGGTGCCCGCCCAGCCCGGCAGGATCGACGTGGAGCCGAGGGTGCCGGACTCCACGTCGATGGGTCCGGGCACGCCGAGGCCGACGCCCGCGACCTTCGAGCGGTCCACGCCGGTCGCCTCGATCAGCCTGCCGACAAGCCGCTCGGCCCGGTCGAAGCCCTGCGCCGCGGAGGCGTCCACGTCCAGCGGCTCGGACTCCTCGGCGAGCACCTTGTGGGCGAGGTTGCCGAGCGCGACGCGCAGGTGCGTGTGGCCGAAGTCGATGCCGATGACCATGCCCGCGTCGCCGCTCAGGGAGACGCTGCGGGCCCGGCGGCCGCCCGCGGACGTGGGCGTGACCTCGACCGTGCCGCCGTCCTTCAGTTCCCGGACGATGTTGGATACCGTCGCGGCGGACAGGCCCGTCGTCCTGGCGATCTCCGCCTGCGTGAGCGACCCCGCGAGCCGTACCGCGCGCACGACCCGCTCGAGATTTGCTCGGTGCAGTGACGACTGCGACCCCGGAGTCTCCATCGACTCATCCACTCCCGCCTATGGCGGACGGCGCCGTCGCCGCCCGTACAAGTTGTGAACTCCAAGCTCTGCTGAAGGTGTTACCGCAGTCAAGTCCTTGACGAAAATCCAGGCGGTCACACCACGCACAGGAAACGCCCCGCGTACGGGGCGTTCCATGCACATGATCGCGTTCGACTACTTGATCGTGGCGGCCGTCACTTGATCGTGGCCGCCGTGAGGCCGGACTGCACCTGCCGCTGGAAGGAGAGGTACACCACAAGGACCGGGATCATGGAGATGGTCATGCCCGCGTACAGGGCGGGCAGGTCCGTCTCGTAGTTTCCCTGGTTCATCAGGCTCACCAGGCCCTGGGCGAGCATCGAGCGGTCCTCGTCGCCGCCGCTCTGCTTCTGCATCAGGGTCAGCGGCAGGATGTACTGGTTCCACTGCCCGAGGACGTTGAAGATCCCGACGCTGATGAGACCGGGTTTCGCCATCGGCACCATGATCTGGAAGAACACCCGGGTGTGCGAGGCCCCGTCGATCACGGCCGCCTCGTGCACGGCCGTGGGCAGGGTGCGGAAGAACGAGTGCAGATAGAACACGGTGAACGGCAGCGAGTACGCGACGTACACCAGGATCAGTCCTTGGTACGTGTTGAGCATGCCGAGCCGGTCGACCATGAAGTAGAGCGGTACGAGCGCCAGGAACACCGGGAACATCGACCCGGCGACGAAGAAGTAGTACACGAACCGGTTGCCGACGAAGTCGTAGCGGGCCAGGACGTAGGCCGCCATCGCGCCGAGCAGCATGGTCAGCGGGACGGAGACGACCATCACGATCAGGGTGTTCAGGAGATAGTCGCCGACGCCCTTCTCCCAGCCGCGCTGGAAGGCGTCGAAGGTCCACTCGGTGGGCCAGGTCCAGGCGCTGGACTTGATCTGGGAGTCGGTCTTGAAGTTGCCGAGCAGGATCCAGATCAGCGGCAGCACGATCATGACCGCCCACAGCACCAGGAAGCCGTGCGAGAAGGCGTTGAGCGTCCTGCCCTCCATGCCGTCCTTGCCGGGGCCGCGTCCGCCGCCGCGCTGGCCGGGCACCTTGACCTTGGTGACCGGGGGTTGAGTCGCGGGAGCCGTCATCGCTCGCGCCTCCCTCAGAACTCGATGCGGTCACGGCGGCTGAGCCGCAGCGTGACGATGGACACGATCAGGGTGAGCAGCAGCATCACCACACCCATGGCGCAGGCGTACCCGCTCTTGCTGTACGTCTGGAAGTTGCGCATCAGGTACGTCGAGATGACCTCGCTGCTGTGGTCGGGGCCACCGCCGAAGTCCTGCGACGTGAGGGTGGAGATGAGCAGGAACGCGTCCATGGAGAGAATCGCGAGGAACACCCAGGCCGTCTGGATGGTCTCCCAGAGCAGCGGCAGCGTGACCCGGAAGAAGGTCTGGAGCCGCCCGGCGCCGTCGAGCAGCGCCGCCTCGTAGATGTCCTTGGGGATGGACTGCATGGCGGCCGAGAACAGCACCATGTAGAAGCCCGCGCCGGCCCAGACCATCACGAAGATGATGCACCACAGGACCAGGTCGGGGTCGTTGAGCCACTCCGTGGGGTTGCTCTTGTCACCGAGGCCGATCGCCTGGAGCGAGCCGTTGATGAGGCCCGAGTCGTCGCCCCGGTAGACCGCCTTGAAGAGGATGGCGAGGATGGCGATGGAGAGGACCTGCGGGAAGAAGAAGATGATCCGGTAGAAGCCGGAGCCCTTGACGCCCGACACTCCGCCGGCTCCGCCGCGGCCGCCCACATTCACCATGAAGGCGAAGAACAGCGAGAGCAGAATCGTCAGGGTCGGCACCAGAACGAGCAGCAGGGCATTGTGCTGCAGCGCCTTGACGAAGACGTCGTCCTTCGCCAGTTCCGTGTAGTTGTCGAAGCCGACGAAATTGAAGTTCTGGGAGGCGCCGCTCCAGTCGGTGAAGGAGTAGCTGATGGTCTGGATGTAGGGCCAGATCACCAGCAATACATAGAGCCCGACGGGGAGAATGAGAAATCCCGCGATGAACGGGTACTTTTTCCGATGCATACTGAGGTTCACCTCATGGTGGTGCGCCGGTGAATCCGGCCGACCTGCTGTTACGGCTGGGGGCCCGGGGGTTGTCCCCCGGAAATCACGGCACCCTGCTCCTGGCCTTGCCGTGGCCGTGCCGATGCGGGGCCGCACCGCCGGCCGGGGCGCGGGCGGCGCCCGGCCCGGCCGTGCCGCCCGGCCCCGGCCGGCGGATGACGACGACTGCTTCCGCGACGACTACTTCCGCTTCGTGTCCGGGTTCTTCTTGGCTTCCTTGTCGACCGCCGCCTGGCAGCGCTCGAGCCACTTCTTGGGCGTGATGCGCTTGGCCATCAGCTCACCGGTGGCGTTCTGGATCGCGACGTCCAGCTCGCCGTACCACTCCGAGTAGCGGAAGTTGAAGCGCTCGTCGACCGGACAGGCGTCGACCGCGGCGAGCGCGGTCTTGATGCCGGGGCGCAGCTGCACGCTCTCGTCGACGTACTCCGGGCCGAGCACGGACAGCGAACTGGCCTCCTTGGCAAAGGCGGTGGCGCCCTCCTTGGAGAGCATCCGGCGCAGGAACTCGAGGCCGCCCTGCACGTTCTTCGCCTTGGACGGCACGATGAAGGGCTCGTCCGCGCCGGTGCGCAGGGCGTGCAGCTTCATCTTGGAGCCGGGCAGCAGGGGCAGCGGCAGGAAGGTCATCTCGAAGTCGTCAGGCGTCTGCTTGGCCTGCTCGTTCTCCAGCCAGGAGCCCGACGGGATGAAGACCGCCTTGTACTCGTTCCACTTGGTCTGGGCCTCGGTGTGCTCCAGGGAGTTGGTGCCCGGCATGAGCAGGCCCTTCTCCACGATCTCGTACACCGCCTCGATGGCGCGCTCGGCGGCCGGGTTGCCGACGAATGCCTTCTTGTCGAGGTTGTCGATCGCCTTCACGGCGTCCATGCCGCCGGTCTTGGCGATCAGGTCCATGATCACGATGTTCATGTAGTACGGGTACTTGCCCTGGTGGGCGAGGCCGCCGATGCCCTTGGACTTGGCGTCCTTCATGATGTCCAGGAGCTCGTCCCAGGTCTTCGGGACCTTCCAACCGTGCTTCTTGAACAGCTTGTTGGAGTACCAGAGGCCCCAGGTCGCGTACACGTAGAACAGCGCGTGGAACTTCCCGCCGAAGGTGCCCTGCTCGATCGTCCCCGGCAGCATGATGTCGCGGATCTTCTTGCTCGGGTCGTCGATGGACGGCGCGTCGAGCAGCTGCGTGAGGTCGGTGAGGTGACCTTCCTTGTGCAGCGTGTCCAGCTTCATCTTCTTGGAGCCGGAGTCGTCGACGACGTCCGGCGGATTGCCCTTGTTGAACCGGGGCTGGAGCTTTCCGGTGACGTCCTGTTCGCCGCTGTGGGCCACGGAGCCGCCGTACTTCTTCTCGTACGACGCCTCCCACGCCTTGGCGTAGGCGTCGCCGTAGCCGCCCTTGAAGATGAAGACGTCGAGGTCGTTGTCCTTGGCGACGCCGAAGGGGTTGTCCTTCGTCTTCTTGACCGTCTTGGCCTTGTCGTTGTCACCGCCGCCGCCGGAGGCGCACGCCGACAGGAAGCTCATGGTCGGTACGGAGATAATGCCGAGCGCGGCCGCGCGCTTGATCAGATCGCGGCGGCCGACGCCGCCGGCGGTGGGCCTGCCGGAGGTCCCAGGGGTGGATCCCATGCTCAAGTCCTCGCCTTCTTCCAGGACTCAGGCGGTGAACCGGAACCTCCCCGGCACCGCGGAGTTGTGAAGCTGGGGTCGTGCGATGGTGCGGGATGTCGTGCGATGGTGCGGGGTGTGTCCGGCGCCGGTGGAACGGCCGCCGCGGCTGGTCGATCCGGGGCGGCCCAGGGAGTACGGACGCCGACAGGTATAGTCCACTCACGGTCGGCCTAGCAAGATCGAATGCAGGTTTGGACTGCAGGCTTTTCCGAGTTGAGACCTCGGCGAGACGCGCCGCATCTCCGGTTCGGATACACGTATCGCGCTGCCCGCGGGGGCATTTGGGTACGACGCCGGGAGTCGCCGAAGCGTACGGCGCGGGGGCCTCTCGGGCGCCATAAAAGTCCGTACCAATCTCAAATCGAACCGGCGCTTTCCAAGCGCCCCCGGCGCGGTCGGCATTTCCGGGCACTTCGGCGAACTCCGCTCGCAGTACGGCCGGTTCGGGCACCATGAGTGATATGCCGATGGCAATCAGTCATGCTGGCTGATTCGTTGCGGCGCGTGAGGGGGGCTCATGCTGCTGACCGACAACCCGATCCCGGACGCGGACGGGGACCGCTTCGGATTCCGGGCACACGCCGAGGTGCTCTGCTCGGCGATCACCACCACCGAGGGCCTGCCGCTGACCATCGGGGTCTTCGGGCCCTGGGGCATGGGCAAGTCGAGCTTCATGAAGGTCTGCCAGGACCTGTTGAACAAAAGCGACGTACCGACCGTGTGGTTCAACCCCTGGAAGTACGACAGGAAGGACGAGATCTGGCACGCCCTGATCCAGAGCGTGCTCACCGAGATCGCCCAGGAGCTGGAGCGGCGGCGGCAGTCCGGGGACCTCGCCCTGCGCGAGCGGATGGCCGGCGCCCTGGAGACCGTCCGACGGCTGAGCCGGGCAGCGGCCTGGCTCCTCGCCCGCCGGGCCGCGGGACCGCTCACGGCGGGCGCCGTCACCGCCGACGACGTGAACGCCGCGCAGGCCGCCCTCACCGAGCCGGGTACAGAGACCTATCAGCACGTCAACCACTTCGAGCAGGACTTCAAGGACGTGGTCGGCACCTACACCGGCGGCGGGCGGCTCGTGCTGTTCGTCGACGACCTCGACCGCTGTACTCCGGACGCGGCGATCACCGTCCTGGACTCCCTCAAGCTCTTCCTCGGCGAGGCGTCCTGCGTGTTCGTGCTTGCCATGGACTACCACGTGGTCGCGGAGGCGGCCGCCCGGCGCTTCAACAACGAGAAGCCGGACGAGGCGCGCGGCCGCCAGTACCTGGAAAAGCTCATCAACTTCCCGTACCACCTGCCGGGCGTCTCCTTCGAGGCCATCGTCCGCCACCTCCAGGGCAAGATCACCGACACCGGCCTCTCGGGCTCGCGCGAGCTGTGGGAGCTGACCGAGGTCGCCTTCGAGGCCAACCCGCGCCGCGTCCGCCGCTTCGTCAACGGACTGAACCTGACGGCCATGACGCTGCGCCTCAACCCGGACGATCCGCCCTCGCACCGACTGCTGCTGCACGCGGGCACCCTGCTCGCCCTGCGCATGAAACACCCGGGCTTCTTCACCGCGCTCCAGTCCGACCCCGACGTCTGGCGGCGCTACGACGACGCCGAGTTCGCCAAGACGGAACTCAGCGGCCAGGACATGGCGCTGGCCGCCGAGAATCCGGGGGTGCGGCGGCTGCTCGCGGCCGTCGCGCACCGGCGCGGGGGCTTCGAGTTCCCCGATCCGCCGACCCCGACCGAGATCAGGCTCCTGACCCAGGTGCTCACGGTGACCGGCGGCACGATGAACGGCGGGGTGGCGCCCTCCGCCGTCTTCACCTCCGAAGGAACCGTCGGAGAGAGGCCGGGACATGACGCCTGACCTGGAGCACGACGTCGGCTACGCCGTCGGCCTCGACCTCGGGGACGGCGAGAGCTCCCTGTGCTGGCTGCCGACGGCCGGGCGGACCTCGGCCAAGAGCTATTTCCGTGGGACAGAGGGCGCGAGCATCGTCACCGCGCTCGGGCGCGTGCCCGAGCAGAGCGGCGATCCGGCGGGCGAGACCCCCGCGCAGGACCTCGGCTATCGCGACGTCATCGGCGAAACGGCCGTCCTCGCCAAGAACGGCGTGCACTTCAGCGTCAACTTCAAGAATCGCCACGGGCACACGGACCTGAAGGCGGTGCAGTTCGCCCAGTTGTTCCTGGCGGAGTTCTTCACCGCGAAACCGGAGGTGCGAGAGGACTGCGTGGTGTACGTCGGCCACCCCGCCGGCTGGGACGACAGCTCCGTGGCCGCATACCTGCGGCAGCTCGGGGCGATCGACGTGCCGGTGCGCCTGGTCGCGGAGTCCCAGTCGGCCCTCGTACACGTCCGGGACCGCAGGGCGAAGCGCCGGGACGGCGGCGGACTCGACCGGGTCCTCGTCGTCGACGTGGGCTCCTCCACGACCGACTTCACCGTCGTGGAGGACCTGAAGCCGCGGAACCTGCCCGTCGGCGCCGAACTGGGCTGCCGCGAGATCGATGCCGCCCTCGCCCGGATCGTGCGGAAGGACTTCGAGAACTCCCCGGAGTTCACCGACGCCCTGGGCCGGGACGGCGGCCCCGACATGCTGATGCTGGTCTGCCGCCGGGCCAAGGAGGCCCAGTTCACCCGAGGGGATCTGCACCTGCAGCACATGGAGTCCGGCTGCGCCCCCGAGTTGGTCCCGCTGATCACCCTGGGCGTGGAACGGCTACGCGGGATCGACGTGCGCGAGCGCGTCGTCCGGGCGCCGGGCGGCTGGGCCGATCGCTTCGCGGAGACACTGACGGAGGTACGCGGCCACCTCGGGCCGCCCGGCCCCGAGCTGGTCGTCCTCACCGGCGGCGGCTCCCGCATGCCCGTCGTCCGCGAACTGTGCGCCGCCGCGTTCCCGCAGGCCACCGTCGAGGACGACGAGGAGCCCTCCCTGTCGGTGACCCGGGGGCTCGCCAGCATCGGGCGGCACAGCGTCAACGTGGCGCGGTTCCGCCGCGACATCCAGGTGCTCAAGGACCGCCTTGAGTTCGAAGAGGTGATCCGCGCGGGCCTGATCACCACGTTCGAGCAGGTCAAGCAGAACCTCCTGACCCGCCTCCTGGAACGGGCGGAGCGCGAGGACGCGGAAGGGGAGAGCCTCGACGCCCTCATCCGCGAACTCACCGGGATGGACGCGGCCCTGGCCGACCTGCGCACCAGGCTGGAGGGGGCACTCGTCCCGCCGGTGCTCGACATCTGCCGCGCCTACGGCATCCGTGACGACCAGTTCGCACTGGAGATCACCCTGCCCGGGATCATCGGCACCGCCATCAGCCGCCGGATCCGTGCCCTGTGGCGGGCGCTGCGCGGCTCACAGGCGGTGCTGTCCGCGGCCACGACGGTGCCAGGGGTGGGCCTCGCGTTCCTGAAGCGCACGCTGCGCGGCGGCGTGACACCGGCGAAGGTCGGCGCCGCGGCCGCCGCGGCGGTCGTCGTCCTGGGCCTGCCGAAAGGCGCCGAACTCGCCGCCCGCCAGCTCATCAGGACCACCCTGAACAACGCCCGCCTGGACCCGGGCGAAGTGGACCGCCTCGTCGCCGACGTCGCCAAGGGCATCAGCGACCAGATGGACCATCGCGCCCAGGAAGTGGAGCGCTTCCTCACCTGACCCCGGTCGGCCCCGCAACACCCTTGACACCACTGCCCACTTACCGCCCTACTGGACCCTGCGCAACCACTGACAACGTTGTCCAGCAGGTGCTTGGAGGGGACTCAGGGGATGGGACACAGACCTCGACACAGACGCCGCGGAGGGCTCGGGCGCCGTGCCCCGGCCGCCGCCGTCGGCCTCACCGCCCTCGCGGTGCTTGCCGCCTCGCAGGGGGTGGCCGTGGCCGGGCCGGAGGAGGCGCCGCGGGCGGAGCGGGAGTTCAGTTCCTCGTTCGAGAAGGACGACGCGCAGCCGGACTGGCTGAACACGGTCGAGACGGGCGCCGACGGCAAGAAGAAGGCCGGCGGGGTCAACGGCGGGTTCAGCTCCGGGATTCCGGGGAGCGTGAACGACCACGTCGTGGACGTGCGGGCGAGCGGCGAGAACGCGGGCGCCGGGGAGACCAAGGAGAAGCTGGTCGACGGCGAGCAGTCGACGAAGTGGCTCACCTTCAAGCCCACCGGCTGGGTGGAGTTCGAGCTCGACGAGCCCGCGAAGGTGGTGACGTACGCGCTCACCTCCGCCAACGACCACCAGGAGCGCGACCCGAAGGACTGGACGCTCCAGGGCTCGACGGACGGCAAGGAGTGGAAGGACCTCGACAGCCGGAAGGGCGAGAAGTTCGCCAGCCCGTTCACGACGAAGAAGTACGACTTCGAGAACACCGTCGCGTACTCCCACTTCCGTCTGGACATCACCGCCAACAACGGCGCGAGCGACGCGCTGCAACTCGCCGACGTGCAGCTCTCCGTCGGCGGCAGCGACACCCCGGCCCCGCCCGAGGACATGCTGAGCCTGATCGACCGGGGCCCCGCCGGGTCCCCGACCGCCAAGGCGCGCGCCGGGTTCACCGGCAGGCAGGCGCTGCGGTACGCGGGCACGCACACGGCCAAGGAGCGCGGCTTCTCGTACAACAAGGTCTTCGACGTGAACGTCGACGTGCGGCGCGACACCGAGCTGTCGTACCGCGTCTTCCCGTCCATGGCGGACGGCGACCTGGACTACGACGCCACGAACGTCGCCGTGGACCTGGCCTTCACGGACGGCACCTATCTGAGTGACCTCAAGGCCACCGACCAGCACGGCTTCCCGCTGACCCCGCGCGGGCAGGGCGACGCGAAGGTGCTGTACGTCAACCAGTGGAACGACGTCGTCGGGCGGATCGGTGACGTCGCCGCCGGGAAGACGGTGGACCGGATCCTCGTCGGCTACGACTCCCCCAAGGGCCCCGCGAAGTTCCGGGGCTGGCTGGACGACGTGTCGCTGAAGGAGACCCCGCCCGCGAAGCCCAAGGCGCGCCCCTCCGACTACGCCTCGACCACGCGCGGCACGAACTCCAGCGGCGGCTTCTCGCGCGGCAACACCTTCCCGGCGACGGCCGTCCCGCATGGCTTCAACTTCTGGACGCCGGTGACCAACGCGGGCTCCGTGAGCTGGCTGTACGACTACGCGCGCGGCAACAACGACGACAACCTGCCGACCGTGCAGGCGTTCAGCGCGAGCCATGAGCCGAGCCCGTGGATGGGCGACCGGCAGACGTTCCAGGTGATGCCGTCGGCGGCGAAGGGCACCCCGGAAGCGGACCGCGCGAAGCGGGCGCTGCCGTTCAGGCACGAGAAGGAGACGGCGAAGCCGCACTACTACGGCGTGACGTTCGAGAACGGCCTGAAGGCCGAGATGACGCCGACCGACCACGCGGCCATGTTCAAGTTCACCTATCCCGGTGACGACGCGAGCATCGTCTTCGACAACATCGAGAAGACGGGCGACACCAAGCACAACGTCGGCCTCACCCTCGACAAGGAGAAGGGCGTCGTCACCGGCTACTCCGACGTGAAGTCGGGCCTGTCCACGGGTGCCACGCGCCTGTTCGTGTACGGCACCTTCGACAGCCCGGTCACGGACGGCGGCAAGCTGACGGGCGGCGGCACCACCGACGCCACCGGATATCTCCGCTTCAAGCCCGGCAAGGACCGCAGTGTCTCGCTGCGCCTCGCCACCTCGCTGATCAGCGTCGACCAGGCGAAGGACAACCTGGACGAGGAGATCCCGGCGGGCACGTCGTTCGGCCGCGTCAAGGAGCGGGCGCAGGACAAGTGGGACGACATCCTCGGCCGCGTCGAGGTGGAGGGCGCGAGCGAGGGCCAGAAGACGACCCTGTACTCCAGCCTGTACCGCCTCTACCTGTACCCCAACTCCGGCTTCGAGAAGGTCGGTTCGAAGCACAAGTACGCGTCGCCGTTCTCCCCGCAGACCGGCCCGGACACGCCCACGCACACCGGCGCGAAGATCGTCGAGGGCAGGCCGTACGTGAACAACGGCTTCTGGGACACGTATCGCACGACGTGGCCCGCCTACTCGCTCTTCACCCCGAAGAAGGCGGGCGAGCTGGTCGACGGCTTCGTGCAGCACTACAAGGACGGCGGCTGGACGTCGCGCTGGTCCTCGCCGGGCTACGCGGACCTGATGACCGGCACGTCCTCCGACGTGGCGTTCGCCGACGCGTACGTGAAGGGCGTCAAGGGCTTCGACGCGAAGTCGGCGTACGACGCGGCGGTCAAGAACGCGACCGTCGCGCCGGACAAGCCGGGCTACGGCCGCAAGGGCATGGGCACCTCGCCCTTCCTCGGCTACACCCCCAGCGAGACCCACGAGGGCCTGTCGTGGGCACTTGAGGGCTACCTCAACGACTACGGCATCGCGAAGATGGGCCAGGCGCTCTACAAGAAGACGGGCGAGAAGCGCTACAAGGAGGAGTCCGCGTACTTCCTCAACCGCGCCCGCGACTACGTGCACCTCTTCGACTCCAAGGCCGGGTTCTTCCAGGGCAAGAGCAAGAAGGGCGACTGGCGCGTCCCGTCCGACAAGTTCGACCCGCGCGTATGGGGCCACGACTACACCGAGACCAACGCGTGGGGGTACGCGTTCACCGCCCCGCAGGACTCGCGCGGCCTCGCCAACCTGTACGGCGGCCGCAAGGGGCTCGCGAAGAAGCTCGACACGTACTTCGCCACCCCGGAGACCGCGTCGCCCGAGTTCGCCGGTTCGTACGGCGGCGTCATCCACGAGATGACGGAGGCCCGTGACGTACGCATGGGCATGTACGGGCACTCCAACCAGGTCGCCCACCACGCCGCGTACATGTACGACGCGGCCGGGCAGCCCTCGAAGACGCAGGAGAAGGTCCGCGAGGTCATGTCCCGCCTGTACACGGGCAGCGAGATCGGGCAGGGCTACCACGGCGACGAGGACAACGGCGAGCAGTCGGCCTGGTATCTGTTCTCGGCGCTCGGCTTCTATCCGCTGGTCATGGGCAGCGGTGAGTACGCCATCGGCTCGCCGCAGTTCACGAAGATGACGCTGCACATGGACAACGGCAAGGACCTGGTGGTGAAGGCCCCCGGGAACAGCGCGAAGAACGTGTACGTGCAGGGGCTGAAGGTCAACGGCAAGACGTGGAAGTCGACCGCGCTGCCGCACAAGGAGATCGCCCGCGGCGGGGTCCTGGAGTTCGACATGGGCCCGAAGCCGTCCTCGTGGGGCACCGGCAAGAACGCCCAGCCGGTGTCCGTGACGGACGACGACAAGGTGCCGTCGCCGCGTAAGGACGCCCTCAAGGTGGAGGGCGAGCTGTTCGACAACTCCTCGTCGACGTACGCCGATGCGGCGTCCGTCGTGCTGCCGGTGCAGGGCCGCACCAAGGCCGTCCAGTACACGCTCACCTCGGCCGACAAGGCCAAGGCCCCGCGCGGCTGGGTCCTCCAGGGCTCCCGCGACGGCGAGAAGTGGTCGACCGTCGACAAGCGGTCGGGCCAGTCCTTCGCCTGGGACAGGCAGACCCGGCCGTTCACGGTGAGCGAGCCCGGGTCGTATGTGAAGTACCGCCTGGTGTTCACGGGCGGGCGGGGCACGCTCTCGGAGGTGGAGCTGCTGCGCTGACGCGGTGCCGCGGCGGCCCGCACGTTCCTGTCCCGTGGGGCGGGGGTGCGGGCCGCCGTCCGTCCGGCGGGGCCCGTTCAGGCGCCGAGCGTCGCCCGGATCTGCTTCTTGTCGGGCTTGCCCACGGGGGTCAGCGGGATCTCCGTGAGCAGATGCAGGCGCGCCGGCGCGTACATGGTGCCCTTGTGCCGGGTGACGAAGTCCCGCAGCTCGTCCAGGGCGATCTCCTGCCCCGCCGCGGGGACGGCCGCGACGTGCACCTCTTCGCCCGCGTCCGCGCCGCGCGCGCCGAACACCGCGCAGTGGGCGACGGCCGGGTGGGTGTGCAGCAGGTCCTCCAGCTCGTGGGTGTAGACGTGGCCGCCCACCACGATGATCATGTCCTTGAGCCGGTCGGCGATGTAGAGGAAGCCCTCCTCGTCCAGGTGGCCCATGTCGCCGGTGTGGATCCACCCCTCGCGCAGCACCTCGGCGGTGAGCTCCGGCTGCTCCCAGTAGCCGGTCATGGCCTGCCCGGAGCGGACCCGGATCTCGCCGACCCGCCCCGCGGGCAGGGGAGTTCCGTCCTCGCCGTGGATGGCGACCTCGACGCCCGGGATCACCCGGCCGACGGTGGCCTGCCCCTCCTGGGGCATGTCCTTGTGGTCGTCCGGGCCGATGACCGTGACGTGGCCGACCTCGGACTGGCCGTACCCGCCGAACAGGACGGGGCCGAAGACCTCGTGGGCCTGGCGCAGCCGCGAAGGCGAGGCGGCGCATCCGCCGTAGGAGATCCGCAGGATGCTGCTCAGGTCGGTGGTGCCCAGGGCGGGATGGTCGAGCAGGCGGTACAGCAGCGGGGGCAGCAGCCACAGATGGGTGATCCGCTCGCGCTCGACGGCGGCGAGCACCTCGGCCGCGTCGAAGGAGTGCTGGAGGACCACGGAGCCCCCGGCCATGAAGGTGGCGTCGGCGATGTTGCCCGCGACGTGGGCCAGGGTGGTGGCGGCCAGGAAGCGGGGCGGTTCACCGGCGAAGACGGAGCCGAAGGCGAGCACGTCCTTGTAGGGACCGTGGGCCATGCGAACTCCCTTGGGGACGCCGGTGGTTCCGCCGGTGTGGCGTATGCACCAGTCGTCGTCGGGGCGGGCCGCGCTCGGCACGGGCCCGGCGTCCCGGCGGGCGGAGAGCGCCAGCAGGTCCTCGCCGTACGGGCCCGGGCCGAGGGAGAGGACGTGCGGGGGCCGGGTGTGGGAGAGGAGACGCTCGGCGGCGTCCGCGAGATCGGGGTCGAGCAGGAGCAGCTCCGTGTCGACGCTTTCCGCGACGTGGGCGAGGGTTCCCGGCGCCATGCCGTCGTACAGGAAGACGAGGCGGGCGCCGAGCAGGTTGGCGGCGTACCGCGCGGCGAGGACCTCGGGCCGGTTCCGGGACAGCAGTGACACGGTGGTGCCGCGCCCGATGCCCCGGGCGGCCAGCTCGCGCGCCATGCGGTGAACGCTGTCGCGGAATGCCCCGGCGGTGATCTGCCGGCCGTCGGCGGTGGTGATGAGGGACCGTGCGGGGTCGTCCGCGAGCACATCGAGGATCGCCTCGACATAACTGCGGAAGTCGCTCCGTGCTGAACTCACCTCGGCGGCAGGGTTTTGGGTGGTCATGACGTACTTCCCCCTACGTTATAGGCGGTATAGGAGATGCAGCCGACTGCTACTGACGGGTAGACTAACAACTGGTTGTGCGTTGAAAGTGTCTCCTTGATGAACTCCATACGATGACTGGAATTCCTCGGAGAAGCGCGCTCGACGACGGCGCGCAGGCGTTTACCAACCGAAGCGTGCAGGCTTTACCCACCGCGGCGTGCGGGCGTTTACGAGCAGGCGTGTTCTAGCGGCAGTCGCCGTTTTCGAGCACCGCGAACGCCGCGCGCAGGAGCCGGTCGATCTCCCCTGCCGTGCGCCTCTCCTCGGGGAGCGCCGAGTGCGCGAGGAGGGCGCTGCGCAGCGCGGCCACAGCGGCTCTGGCGTACACCGAGGAGCGCAGCCCGGCCGCCTCCCGGGCTTCGCCGTCGCGGCCGGGATCGTCGGCCGCGAGGCGCTCGCGCAGCGCGTCGGCGACGCCGTCCTCGAACTCGAAAAGCACCGAGCGGGTGGGGCGGGGATTGGTGAAGAAGCGCGCGGGCTCGCCGCTGAACAGAATGCCGAGGCTCGTCACGCGCGTGTCGGCGAAGGCGAACAAGGCATTCAGGACCGCGGTGAACGGCGGCTCGCTCATGGGGCGTTCGGCGATATGCCTGCACAGCGGCGGAATGATTTCGAGCACTTCGCCGAGAACCAGGTCTTCCTTGGACGGGAAATACCGGAAGAACGTGCGCTCCGTGACACCGGCGGCCACCGCGATGTCGCGCACGGTGGTCCCCTCGAAGCCGTTCTCCTCGAAGAGGCGCAGGGCCGCCTCCTGGAGCGCCTTGCGCGTGCGCTCCTTGTGCCGCTCCCGCCGTCCGACCGTGGTCACAGCGGCAGTCTGGCACACGCGTCCGCAAAGTGTCACCCCTGACACTTCCGCTACGCTGGCAAACCTGTCAGTCATGACACTTTGTCGGCGCGGCCCGACGCCCGTATCGGACCGGCGCCGACCAGCACTGTCCTGCCCAGGAGCCCTAGGAGCGCCATGGCCTCTCTGCTCGCCCGGCTCGGCCGCACCGCCTTCCGACGCCGCCGCCTCGTCCTGTCCCTCTGGCTCGCCGTGCTCGCGGCCGCGATCGCCTGTCTCACCGCCTTCGGCAGCGGGCTCGACGACGAGTTCTCCATCCCCGGCTCGGAGTCCCAGCGGGCCCTGGACACGATGGCCGAGGAGTTCCCCGCGGCCGCCGGCACCAGCGCGCAGCTCGTCTTCACCGCCCCCGAGGGCAAGAAGGTCACCGACGCCCCGTACGCCGCCGTCGTCACACGCACCCTCGCCGAGGTCGGGCGCGCGCCCCAGGTCGCCGCCGTGGTCGACCCGGCCGCCGCGGGCACCGTCTCCGCGGACGGCCGCACCGCCCTGGCCCAGGCCCAGTACGAGGCCGACCGCTCCGCGCTGCGCTCCGACGCGCTGCCCGCCCTGGAGAAGGCCGCGGACCGGGCCTCCGAGGACGGCCTCGAAGTGACCGTCGGCGGCAACGCCTACGGCAGCGGCGGCGTCTCCGTCAGCGCCAAGGAGGCGGTGGGCGCCGTCGTCGCGCTCGTCGTCCTCGCGCTCACCTTCGGCTCGCTGCTCGCGGCCGGGATGCCCCTGCTCTCGGCCCTCGTCGGGGTCGCGGTCGGGCTGTGCGGGCTGCTCGCGGTGACCGGCGCCGTCGGCATCTCGTCGACCGCGGTCACCCTCGCCCTGATGCTCGGCCTCGCCGTGGGCATCGACTACGCCCTGTTCATCCTCTCCCGCCACCGCTCCCAGCTGGCCGACGGCATGGACCCCGAGGAGTCCGCCGCCCGCGCCAACGGCACCTCCGGCAGCGCCGTCGTCTTCGCGGGGCTCACCGTCGTCATCGCCCTGGCCGGGCTCGCCGTGGTCCGCATCCCGTTCCTGACCGTCATGGGCCTGAGCGCGGCGGCCACCGTCCTGGTCGCCGTCCTCGTCGCGGTCACCCTGCTGCCCGCGCTCCTCGGCTTCGCGGGGACACGCCTCGCGCCACGGCCCGGCTCCCGCGCCGCACGCCGCGCGAACGAGGCGGAATCCGCGCCCACTTGGGGTGAGCGATGGGTGCGGACCGCCACGCGCAGGCCGCTGCTCACCGTGCTCGCGACCGTGGCGGCCCTCGCCGCCGTGGCCGTGCCCGCCAAGGATCTGCGTCTGGCCCTGCCGGACAACGGCTCGGCGCCGTCCGGCAGTTCACAACGGCAGACGTACGACACCGTCAGCGATGCCTTCGGGCCCGGCTTCAACGGCCCTCTCCTGGTGCTCGCCCAGCCCTCCGGCCACGACGCGGCCGCACCGCGGGGCCGCGAGGCGGCGGCGCGGATCGCCGCCGAGCTGAAGCAGGAACCAGGCGTGGCGGCCGTCTCCCCTCCCCGGCCCGCCAAGGGGTCGGCCGACGCCATCATCCAGGTCGTGCCGGAGACCGGACCCGACGACGAAGCCACCAAGGACCTCGTCCACCGGCTCCGCGACCGCGCCCCCGAGCTGCACGACCGGACCGGCGCGGCGGTCTCCGTGACCGGGAGCACCGCCGTCGGCGTCGACGTCTCCGACCGCCTCGGCGACTCGCTGCTGCCGTTCGCGGCAGTGGTGGTGGGCCTCTGCCTCCTCCTGCTCCTCCTGGTCTTCCGCAGCCTCGTCGTACCGGTGAAGGCGACCTTCGGCTTCCTGCTGTCCGTGGCCGCGTCCTTCGGCGCGGTGGCCGCCGTCTTCCAATGGGGCTGGCTCGCCGACCAGTTGGGGGTCGCCCGCACCGGGCCGGTCGTCAGCTTCCTGCCCATCGTCCTGATGGCCGTCCTCTTCGGGCTCGCCATGGACTACGAGGTGTTCCTCGTCTCCAGCGTGCGCGAGGAGTACACCCGCACCGGCCGGGCCCGGGACGCGGTGCGGCTCGGCGCGCGGCACGCGGCCCGCGTGGTCACGGCGGCGGCCCTGATCATGTTCGCGGTGTTCGCGAGCTTCGTCTCCATGGACGACGCCATCGTCAAACCCATCGCCTTCGCCCTGGCCTTCGGCGTCCTCATCGACGCGTTCGTGATCCGCATGACCTTCGTACCGGCTGTGCTCGCCCTGGTCGGGGACGGGGCGTGGTGGCTGCCGCGGTGGCTGGAGCGGGTGCTGCCGCACGTGGACATCGAGGGGGAGAAGCCGGCCCCTGGGCCCGCTGCGGCCGGAGACGTACCGGAACCGGAACCTGCCCGGGGGTGAGGATGCCCGTATGGGGGTGAGCGCGGCCGGGGACTCATTTCGGGGGACGGAACCGTCGTACATGAGACCACCGCGCGCACCCGCGTCCACACTCGCACCCATGACCACAAACCGGCAGGGGCACGCGACCGAGGAGACCTGGATGTTCCCGCCTGCGGACGGCTGGACCTTCGACCAGGTCAAACACTTGGAACTGCCCTTCGACTGGGAACTTGCGGACGGAGTGGTCGTGGTTCGCGAGAGGACCCCCCGGCTCCCGTCACGATGACCGCATCCTCACGCCCGCGCTCTTCGCCGACGCCAAAGTGGCGTGCTACTGGCGTGTGGAGCTCGACCGGGACAACCGTCTCGCAGTGCACGAGTACTGGCAGCACGCCGAGACCCGGACGTACATCCCCGCCCCCATGCACCCCGTGCACCACGACAAGCTGAGCACCGAGCTGCCCTTCCCCGTCGAGATCGATCTCGCCGCACTGCTGGAGTTCTGACCGTGCGAAGGCGGGAGGCGGGGCCCCCGCGCCGCGCCACCGTGGAAGCCACCTGATCACCGTTGCCGGACGAGGTGGCGATCCTGGCCCACAAGTGTGCGAAGCTGCCGTCGGAGGCCCTCAACGTCGAGGACACAAAGCCCTGTTGGACGGTTGCTAGGAGAGCGATGAGCGGCAGCACCGCGCTTGAGCGGTTCAAGTCCAGCTACAGCAGTGGCGAGGGCGGCGCCTGCCTCGAAGTCGGCCCCGCCGCCTGGGCCGCCTTCCTGGCGCTCCCCCAGCGGCCCCGCGCCTGACGGCCGCGCATGCGGTACTACCTCTACGTCTCCACCGCCAAGGTGGACATGCTGTACGGGCAGATCCCGCCCAAGCTGCTGCGGCGGCTCGCCGTCGAGGCCAAGGTCGACCTGAAGGTCGTGAGCGTGGCCGTGCAGTCGCCGCGTGCCGACACGAGTACGTACGACCGGCTCGACCTCGTAGAGGCTTATCTGGACCGGGAGTTCGACGTCAGCTGGATGTCGGAGCCCTCAGCCTGGTTCCGGGGGGACCTGGGGCTGCGGATCGCGGGGTACGGCGGCGACGCGAACGGCCCGACGCTCATGACGGGCCGCGACGGCGACACGGTCGTCGCGCTCATCGGGTCGGCGCACCACCTGATCGGCTATCAGGCGGCGCCCGACATGCACCGGGTCGGCTTCTCGGGGCTGCCGTCGATCTTCCGGCTGCTCCAGGACACGCCGCCCGAGTGGGAGGGCCAGTTCAATGTCCGCTCGCGGTTCGCGATGCCGGATCGAGAGAGCGTGACGCACGACGTGCTCCGCGTCGCCGAGTCGTTGACGGTGCCGCCGATGTACTGCGAGTTCCTGGCGCGGCAGTTGATGCGCGGCACCGTGACGCAGGAGGACGGACGGGAGCTGACGATCGTCGTCGGGACACCGCTGTACGTGGCGATGTCGGACCGGGTGCCCGAGGGCGGGGTGGCCTGAGTGGAGCAGGCGTCGTCGGTCGCCGATCTGGTGCGCATGCGCATGGACGGTGATGTCGCGGGTCTGTGCCGGGCCACGCGGTCGGAGGTTCTTGACGTCCGCCTGAGCGCCACCGAGATGCTGGGCGGCAGCACGGGTTCGCCGGAGGCCGTCGAGACGCTGTTCGCCTGCCTGCGGCGCGGGCCGCGGTGGCAGGCCGCCAAGGCCCTGGGGGATCTGCGGGAGCACGGCGCGGTTCCCGAGCTGCTGCGGATGCTGGCCGAGTCGCGTCACAGTCGCGAGCAGCTGGACGAGCCAGTGGTCGACGCCCTGGTCGCCATCGGTGGACCAGAGGTAGTGCGTGGACTCGTCGATCTGTGCGACCAGTTGGCGACCGGCCGCGGATACTGGACGGTGCGGGTGCTCGACGCGCTGGCCGCATTGCGTGCTCCGGAGGCCGTGACTCCGCTCCTCGCCGCGCTCTGGAAGTACTTGCCCGAGCGCGCGGAACGCGTGGTGCGGACGCTCGGCGCGATCGGGGACCCGCGCGCCGCCTCCGCCCTCCTCGTCCTCGCGCACTCCCCCGCCCCGGGCACCCACCTGCGCCGGGCCGCGGTCACGGCGCTGCACGCGCTGCCCGACGCCGACTGGCCGCCCACACACCAGTGGCCGCCCGTCGAACAGCTCCTCCGCCCTCCGCAGCTCGACCCGGACCCCGAAACGGCACGCCTCGCGACCGCCCTGCTCGCCAGGACCGGGGACGGCCGGGACCACCTGTGGGACGTGCTCCGCCGGGCGTCACGCACCCCTCACGATCCCGAGGCCCCGCCCCACGCCGTGGCTGCCGTCTGCGCCCACATAGCGGCAGAGCCCGACCTCTTCGACGTAGACGTACCGGAACGCGACGAGCACCGCGCCCTGCTCCGGCACCACCTGCGGGAGTCGAAGGCACCCACCGTGCGCCGGGCCGCCGCCGGAGCCCTTGCCTCGTACGCGGGAGCCGAGGCGAGCGAGGCCCTGCTGGCGGCGCTGGACGACGCGCCCCTCAGCGACACCGTGGCGGACCTCGTCGCCCGGCTCCCCGAGCCGCCGCTCCGAAAGCTCCTGGACCTGTTCACCGGCACGGACCTCTCCGTGGCCCAACGGTGCGGAGCAGCACGGGCGTTGGGGGCCATCGGGCACCCGGTGGCCGCCTCGGAACTGCTGTCCGCCCTGGCGGACGACACGGCCCCGACGGCGGTACGCACGGCCGTCGTGGACGCGCTCGGCGCCCTACGGCTCCTGGAGGCCGCCGCGCCCCTCGCCACCCTGGCCGACGACGAGGAGGAACCCGGCACCCTGCGCGCCCGCGCCGTGCGCGCCCTCGGCCTGATCGGTGACCCGGACACCCTGCCGGTGGTGCTCGCCTGCGCGCGCTCGCCGCACGAGGCGGTGCGGGGGCGGGCGGTGGCGGCATTGGGCGGGTTCCCCGTGCCGGAGGCCGCGCAAGCACTCGGGGAGTTCGTCACGCTCAGCGCCGAACCACACGGCACCGAGCCCGATATCGCCCGTGCCGCCCTGCACGCCCTGGGCCGGATCGGCGCCCCGGCGCTGCCCGTCCTCGTCGCGCTCGCCGACATCGCGGACGACCTGAGCGAGGACCTCGCCGACCGGCTCGTCACGGCGCTCGCCGTCCGCCCCGAAGCCGAGGCGACCGCCGTCCTGGGCCGGCTCGCCACGTCACCCCCGACACGGAAGGCCATGTCCACCAGGCCCGGCGAGGGACGGCTCGCCACGTCACGCCCGGCGCGGGAGGCTGCGTCCGCCGCCCTGAGCGAGCGGGCCACCCCCGAGTGCGTCGCGCCCTTGGCCGCCGTCCTCGCCACGGACATGTGGCTCGGAATCCGCGAGGCCGCCGTACGCGCCCTGCTGAAGATCGGCACCGACGAGGCGCACGAGCACGTGCTGGCGTTCTGCCGCGCGGCCACGCACTTCTACGGCTGGCACATCGAAGCCCTGGACGTCATCGCCGAGGCCCGCGGAGTCCGGCTCGGGCCGTAGCCGACCCCTCAGGCCGCCCGCGGCGCCGGTGCCGCGCCCGGTCACCTCGTCAGGTACGTCGCGCGCGCCGGTCAATCCCCAGAACTCGGGATACCAGCCGACCCCCGCTCCTGCGAGCTTTGCAGCACGCAAGAACCAGAGCGGGAGGACCACGGAAATGACGCGATGGACGGCCAGACGCGCATGGCGGCCGATGCTCGCCGCGGCGGTCGGCGCCTGCGCCTTCATGGGCACGGCCGCACCGGCCCCGGCGGCGACGCAGGGGCCGGAGGGCTCGGAGGCGGCACCCGCCGCCTCCGGATATCTGAACCTGCACCAGTGCTCGTACTACGCGAGCTCACTCGACGACCACTTCAGCACGTTCGTGACCCCGAGCGGCGACGGCCGCTACTCCACCGGCCGGCGACGGCCGCTACTCCACCGGCACGAAGCGCTCCGCCACGGCCGACACGAGGGCCGACTGCGGCCCCGGCAACGACAATCACGTACCCATCCCGCTCCTGCACGGCGTCAAGGCACTGGACCTCGCCGCGGGGCGCTACCTCAACCTCCAGCAGTGCGACTACTACCGGAGCGCGAGCACCGACCGCTTCACCACGCTGGTGACCCCGAGCGGCGACGGCCGCTGCCCCCGAGCGGCGACGGCCGCTACTCCACCGGCACCAAGGTCTCCAACACCCCTGAGACCAGGCCGACCTGCGGCCCCGGCAACGGCAGCCACCTACCCAACCCGGGGCTCTCGGGCGCCAAGGCCCTGGACCTGAACGCGGGCCGCCACCTCAACCTGCACCAGTGCGTGTACTACTCCGAGCGGCTCAAGAGCCACCTGACCAGCGTGGTGACGGCTCCCGACACCCGGTACGCGACCGGGACGAACGTCTCCAACACCGCCGACACCAGGCCCGTCTGCGGCCCCGGCAACGGCGACTACGTCCAGATCCCGCTCCTGTCGGCCGTCAAGAGCCTCCCCTTGGGCTGACCGTACGAACAAGAGGGCCGCACCCCCTGCCCTGGGGTGCGGCCCTCAACTCGTGTGTGCCGTCGCCTACTTGCGGATCAGCGAGCGCAGCACGTACTGCATGATGCCGCCGTTGCGGTAGTAGTCCGCCTCACCCGGGGTGTCGATGCGGACGACCGCGTCGAACTCCACACCGGTGTCGGTGGTGACCTTGACCGTGCGCGGCGTGGTGCCGTTGTTCAGCTCGGTGACGCCGGTGAAGGAGAAGGTCTCCTCGCCGGTCAGGCCGAGGGACGCGGCGGACTGGCCCTCCGGGAACTGCAGCGGCAGGACGCCCATGCCGATGAGGTTCGAGCGGTGGATGCGCTCGTACGACTCGGCGATGACGGCCTTGACGCCGAGGAGCGCGGTGCCCTTGGCGGCCCAGTCACGGGACGAACCGGAGCCGTACTCCTTGCCCGCGAGCACGACCAGCGGGATGCCCTGGTCGATGTAGTTGCGGGAGGCGTCGTAGATGAAGGAGACCGGCGCGTCCTCCTTGGTGAAGTCGCGGGTGTAGCCGCCCTCCGTGCCCGGCGCGATCTGGTTGCGCAGGCGGATGTTGGCGAACGTGCCGCGGATCATGACCTCGTGGTTGCCGCGGCGCGAGCCGTAGCTGTTGAAGTCGCGGCGGGCCACGCCGTGCTCCGTGAGGTACTGGCCGGCCGGGGTGTCGGCCTTGATGGCACCGGCCGGGGAGATGTGGTCGGTGGTGACCGAGTCGCCGAGCTTGGCGAGCACGCGGGCGCCCGCGATGTCGGAGACCGGGGTGGTCTCCATCGTCATGCCCTCGAAGTACGGGGGCTTGCGGACGTACGTCGACTCGGTGTCCCACTCGAAGGTGTTGCCGGTCGGGATCGGCAGCGCCTGCCACTGGGCGTCGCCCGCGAAGACGTCCTGGTAGGACTTGTTGAACATGTCCTCGCCGATGGCGTTGGCCACGACGTCGTTGACCTCGGCCTCGGTCGGCCAGATGTCCTTGAGGAAGACCGGGTTGCCGTCCTGGTCGGCACCCAGGGCCTCGGTGGTGATGTCGATCTTCATCGAACCCGCGAGGGCGTACGCGACGACCAGCGGCGGGGACGCCAGGTAGTTCATCTTGACGTCGGGGTTGATGCGGCCCTCGAAGTTCCGGTTGCCGGAGAGGACCGACGTGACCGCGAGGTCGTGGTCGTTGACGGCCTTGGAGACCTCCTCCGGCAGCGGGCCGGAGTTGCCGATGCAGGTGGTGCAGCCGTAACCGACGAGGTTGAAGCCGACCTTGTCCAGGTACGGGGTCAGGCCCGCCTTGTCGAAGTAGTCGGTGACGACCTTCGAACCCGGGGCGAGCGTGGTCTTGACCCACGGCTTGCGGGTCAGGCCCTTCTCGACGGCCTTCTTCGCGACGAGCGCGGCGGCGACCATCACGTACGGGTTCGAGGTGTTGGTGCAGGAGGTGATGGCCGCGACCGTCACCGCGCCGTGGTCGAGCTCGTACGTCGAGCCGTCGGGGGCGGTCACGAGGACCGGGTTGGACGGGGCGCCGTTCGGGGCGACGGCCGGGGCGTCGGAGGCCGGGAAGGACTCCTGGCCCGCCTCGTCCACGCTGTCCACGTAGTTGCGGACGTCCTGCTTGAACTGCTCGGCGGCGTTCGCGAGGACGATGCGGTCCTGCGGGCGCTTCGGCCCCGCGATCGACGGAACGACCGTGGAGAGGTCCAGCTCCAGCTTCTCGGAGAAGTCCGGCTCGGCGGCCGGGTCCAGCCAGAGGCCCTGCTCCTTGGCGTACGCCTCGACGAGCGCGACCTGCTGCTCGTCACGGCCGGTCAGGCGCAGGTACTTCAGGGTCTCGTCGTCGATCGGGAAGATCGCGGCGGTGGAGCCGAACTCCGGCGACATGTTGCCGATGGTGGCGCGGTTGGCCAGGGAGGTCGCGGCCACACCCTCGCCGTAGAACTCGACGAACTTGCCGACGACGCCGTGCTTGCGCAGCATCTCGGTGATCGTGAGCACCAGGTCGGTGGCGGTGGTGCCCGGCTTCAGCTCGCCGGTCAGCTTGAAGCCGACGACGCGCGGAATGAGCATGGAGACCGGCTGGCCGAGCATCGCGGCCTCGGCCTCGATGCCGCCGACGCCCCAGCCGAGCACGCCCAGGCCGTTGACCATCGTGGTGTGCGAGTCGGTGCCGACGAGGGTGTCGGGGTACGCCTGGCCGCCCCGGACCATGACCGTGCGGGCCAGGTGCTCGATGTTCACCTGGTGGACGATGCCGGTGCCCGGCGGGACGACCTTGAAGTCGTCGAACGCGGTCTGACCCCAGCGCAGGAACTGGTAGCGCTCGCGGTTGCGGCCGTACTCCAGCTCGACGTTCTGGCCGAAGGCTTCCGCGGTGCCGAACTTGTCGGCGATGACGGAGTGGTCGATGACCAGCTCGGCCGGGGAGAGCGGGTTGACCTTCGCCGGGTCGCCGCCGAGCGCCTTCACGGCCTCACGCATGGTGGCGAGGTCCACGACACACGGGACACCCGTGAAGTCCTGCATGATCACGCGGGCCGGCGTGAACTGGATCTCCTGGCTCGGCTGCGCCTGGGAGTCCCAGCCGCCGAGCGCGCGGATGTGGTCGGCGGTGATGTTCGCGCCGTCCTCGGTGCGGAGCAGGTTCTCCAGGAGAACCTTCAGGCTGTAGGGAAGGCGGGCGGAGCCCTCGACCTTGTCCAGCTTGAAGATCTCGTACGACTCGTCGCCCACGCGCAGCGTGCTGCGGGCGTCGAAGCTGTTCGCCGACACGACAGTCTCCTTCATATATGTGCGCAGTCCACCGCATCCTGCCGCCACAACTTCTCGCCCATCCGCTAAGGTAAGGCTAAGTTAGGTAACCCTTACCGTCAGACTGGCGATGCGTACGGCTGCGGCACGCCTCGGCAGATATCTCGATGTCGAGATAACTCTAGTACATCACCCGCCGCCGCGACGAGGCGCGCCCCGCTGCGCCCTGCCCTGTGACGAAGCCCGCACGCGGAGTGCCGCCGGGACCGAGGTGGGTCCGGGCGCCGGCGGGTGCGTGCCCTCGACCAGGGCGACCAGGCGGTCCACGGCCGCGCGGGCCGTGCGTTCCGGGTTGAGGCTCACCGTGGTGACGGGAGGTTCGGTCTCCGCGTACCCGGGATCCTCGCTCGCGCACACCAGCAGCAGATCCTCCGGGACGCGCAGGCCGTGGCGGCGCGCGGCGGCGAGGAGCTGGCGGCCGCCCGGGTCGTACGCGGCGTAGACGGCGTCGGCGCGGTCGGTGCGGGTGCCGGTGCCCGTGCCGGTGTCTCTGCCGGTGCCGGTGAGCAGGTCGTCGAAGGCCCGGCCTTCGGGGTCGGCCGCGTCGAACGGCACGGCGCGCGCCGCCACGGCGTGTTCCGCGCACCACTCCTCGTACGCCGCCGTCACCGTGCGGGCGTACGACTCGGCGCCACTGCCGGACTGCAGGGCGATGCGGCGGGCGCCCGCGGCCGTGAGGTGGTCGAGGACCTCGCGGGTGGTGGCGGTGTGGTCGTTGTCGATCCAGTGGTCGCTCGCGCGTACGTCGCCGGGGACGCCGTCGAAGACGAGCGGGATGTCGCGGGCGCGCAGGGCGCGGACCATCGGGTCGCCCGGCGGGCTGTCGACGATGAGCATGCCGTCGACGGCGAGCGTGTGCCAGGCGGCGTCGGCGACGCGGTCGGCGGGCAGCGTGGTGAGCGCGTAGCCGTGCGCGTGGGCGGCGGCGGTGGCCGCGGTGACGGCGCGGGCGAAGTAGGCGATCTCGGTGTAGTTCCAGGGGCCGGGGAAGGTGGTGACGGCGATGCCGAGCGTGCGGGTGCGCGATCCCCGGCGCGGGGCGCCGTAGCCGAGGGCGGTCGCGGTCGCGCGGACGCGGCGCCGGGTCGCGTCGGACAGGCGGCCGGTGCCGTTCAGCGCGTGCGAGACCGTCGCGGTCGACACCTCTGCGGCGCGCGCGATGTCGGCGAGGGTGGGTCCGCTGTCCGGCACGCGGACATCGTACGGACGGGGATCGGGGGTGGGAGGTGCGGAATTCGTCGTCCGGGGTGGGTTCTGGTTAACGGGTTACTCACGGAAGGTGCGGGTCACCACCCAGCCGACGCCTGTGCCTTGGAGTGACCATGTCTGCCGAGCCGTCCGCACCGCCCGCGCCGAAGCCGCCGTCCTCGTCCGTCGCCAGGCGCAGCCTGCTCGCCGCCGCCGGCGCGGTCGGCGCCACCGGACTCGTCGCCGCCACCGGCGCC
>NZ_AOPZ01000491.1 GCF_000414115.1 Streptomyces aurantiacus JA 4570 | reverse complement strand
CCCCGCCGCACCCGCGGCCCCCACCCCGTCCGCCCCTCCGGCGGCCCCGGCGGCCCAGACACCCCCGGCCGCCCCGGCCGCGGCGTACACCGGCGGCGGCCCGGACCCCCGCTCCCTCTGGCCGAACATCCTCGAAGCGGTCAAGAACCGCCGCCGCTTCACCTGGATCCTGCTCAGCCAGAACGCCCAGGTGACCGGGTTCGACGGCACCACCCTCCAGCTCGGCTTCGTGAACGCCGGCGCCCGGGACAACTTCGCGAGCAGCGGCAGCGAGGACGTACTGCGGCAGGCGCTGACGGAGCAGTTCGGCGTGCAGTGGAAGGTCGAGGCGATCGTCGACCCTTCCCCAGGCTCTCGAATGGACTCGAGCAGGGGAGGCCCCATTGGCGGCTCGGCCCCGCCGCCCGCCGCGAGCGGGTTCGGCGGCGGCGCACCGGCGGCGGCCCCG
>NZ_AOPZ01000490.1 GCF_000414115.1 Streptomyces aurantiacus JA 4570 | reverse complement strand
GCGGGGCCGAGATCGACTGGACGCCGCTGTTCGCTCCGGCGAAAGCACGCCCCCGCGTCGACCTCCCCACGTACGCCTTCCAGCACCGCACCTACTGGCCGCAGCCGAAGGACTCCCGCCCGGCCGCCGACGGCCAGGGCACCGGCGTGGACGCCGAGTTCTGGGAGGTCGTGCAGCGCGAGGACCTCGAAGGTCTCGCGGAGACGCTGGACCTCGACCAGGAGGCGTCCCTCAAGGCGGTGCTGCCCGCGCTCGCGTCCTGGCGGCGCCGACAGCAGGAACAGCTCCAGGTGGACGCCCTGCGCTACCAGGTCACGTGGAAGCCGCTGCCCGCCGCCTCCTCGTCCGGGGCCGCTCCGGCTCTCCGGGGCACCTGGGTGCTGCTGGTCCCGGGCGGTGCCGCCGAACACCCCTGGTGCGCGGCCGCGGAGGACGCGCTCGCCGCGGCCGGTGCGGACGTCCGGCGCGTCGTCGTCGGCGACGAGGCCGCCGACCGCACGGCGCTGACGGCGCTGCTGCGGGAGCCGGGCGCCCCGCTCGCCGGTGTGCTGTCCCTCCTGGCCCTGGACGAGCGTCCGTACGAGAACTCCGCGTCGCTGACCCGGGGCATGGCCGCGACCCTCGCCCTGACACAGGCATGCGTCGACGCCGAGGCCGGCGGACGGCTGTGGATCGCCACGTCCGGCGCGGTGTCCGTGGGCACCGCCGAGACCGTGCGCGGCGCCGCGCAGTCGCAGGCATGGGGCTTCGGACGGGTCGTGGGCCTCGAACACCCCGACGTGTGGGGCGGCCTCATCGACCTCGGCCCCACGGAGGCCACCGCGGCCGCCCCGGCCCCCGCCCGCACCCACCTCAGCACTCTCCTCGCCCGTACCGCCTCGGACGGCTTCACCGAGGACCAGCTGGCCGTGCGCCCCTCGGGTGTCTTCGTACGCCGTCTCGTACGAGCACCCAGGAGCACCGTGCCCGCCGAGCCCTGGCAGCCGCACGGCACCGTACTGATCACCGGCGGCACCGGCGCCCTCGGCGCCCACGTGGCGCGGTGGTGCGCGGGCGGCGGCGCCCGGCATCTCGTACTGACCAGCAGGCGCGGCCCCGACGCGCCCGGAGCAGCCGAACTCCGTGCCGAACTGGAGGAGTTGGGCGCCGAGGTCACCATCGCCGCCTGCGACGTGGCCGACCGGGACGCGCTCGCCCGGCTCCTGGACGAGATCACCGCGGACGCGCCGCTCAGCGCCGTCGTGCACGCGGCGGGCCTGGGACAGGACCGCGTGATCGGCGAGACGGGGCCGGAGGACTTCGCCGCGATCGTCACGGCGAAGACCGCGGGTGCGGCACACCTGGACGAACTGCTCGGCGACACACCGCTGGACGCCTTCGTACTGTTCTCGTCCATCGCCGGCGTGTGGGGCAGCGGAGGCCAGGCCGCGTACGCCGCCGCCAACGCCTTCCTCGACGGGCTCGCCGAGCGGCGCAGGGCCCAGGGGCGCGCGGTGACGTCCGTCGCCTGGGGGCCGTGGGCCGGATCGGGCATGGCCGGGGACGACGAGGCGGCGGCGCACCTGCGCAAGCGGGGCCTGCCCGTCATGCGGCCCGAGTCGGCCGTCGCCGCGCTGCGGCACGCACTCGGTGTCCGCGACGCCCTGGTCACCGTCGCCGACGTCGACTGGGAGCGGTTCGCCCCGGCCTTCACCGTGCGGCGGCCGAGCCCGCTGCTCGACGACCTGCCGGAGGCCCGCCGCGCCCTGGAC
>NZ_AOPZ01000489.1 GCF_000414115.1 Streptomyces aurantiacus JA 4570 | reverse complement strand
GTAGCCATCAGCCCGTCTCCTTGGAGGTCATACGGCGAAGGGCGAACCACAGGCCATGAGCGGCCAGCAGGCCCAGGAACCAGAGGACTTCAAGCGGCCCGGCCAGCGGACCGAAGAGGATCGCGAGCCCCGACCACAGACCCACCACAGCCGCGACGGCCGCCGCACCCCACTTCCACACCCGGTCCCCGCCGACCAGACGGCGGTAGAGCGGCGGGATGAGGAGCGCGATCAGGGGCAGCAGTCCGACCGCGGCGACCAGGACACCCGCCCACGGGGCAAGGACCGGTCAGCACCAAGAGCACCAGGGCCGATCCGGTCGGCAGCAGTGCCAGACGGTGATGCCACAGCAGGCGCCCCGTCGTGGCCAGGGCACGACCGGCCAGGGAAGGACGTTCGGGCACGACCAGCACAAACGACTGCTGGCGGCGCCCGCGCTGGCGCGGGATACGGAC
>NZ_AOPZ01000488.1 GCF_000414115.1 Streptomyces aurantiacus JA 4570 | reverse complement strand
GTGCCGTCGGCGGCCTCGGCATAGGGCTTGCAGCGGCCGTCGCTGGCGAGGCCGCGCTGCTTGCTGAAGTCGACGAAGGTGCCCGGTGTGAACATCACGGTCACGCCGCCGGCGAGGGCCAGGGAGCACTCGCCCTGCCGCAGCGCCTGCACGGCCAGGTGCAGGGCGACCAGCGACGAGGAGCAGGCCGTGTCGATGGTGACGGCGGGGCCCTCCAGGCCGAAGGTGTAGGCGACCCGGCCGGAGACGATGCTGCTGGAGGCGCCGGTGCCGAGGTAGCCCTCGACGTCCTCCGGCACCGAGTGCAGCCGGGAGGCGTAGTCGTGGTACATGACGCCCGCGAAGACGCCGGTGCTGCTGCCGCGCAGCGAGGCCGGGTCGATGCCGGCGCGCTCGAACAGCTCCCAGGAGGTCTCCAGGAGCAGCCGCTGCTGCGGGTCCGTGGCGAGGGCTTCGCGCGGCGAGATGCCGAAGAAGGGGGCGTCGAACCGGTCGGCCTCGTGCAGGAAGCCGCCCACGCGGGCGTACGTGGTGTCGGCGTCGTCCGGGTCCGGGTCGGCGAGCGCGTCGGCGTCCCAGCCGCGGTCGGTGGGGAACGGCGTCAGGGCGTCGGTGCCGTCGGCGACGAGCCGCCACAGCTCTTCGGGGGTGCGGACGCCGCCGGGGTAGCGGCAGCTCATCGGGTAGCGGCAGCTCATCGCGACGATGGCGATGGGCTCCTGGTCGCGCTCCTCCACCTCGCGGAGACGGCGACGAGCTTGACGCAAGTCGGATGTCGTCCGCTTGAGGTAGTCCCGAAGCTTCTCCTCGTTCGACATCTGGTCGTCAGCTCCTCGTGGTGTTGATAAAGGCCGCGCTGGTGGCGCTGGTCGTGCGGTTCACTTCGGGCACTTCGGGTACATCAGGTGCTTCAGGTGCTTCAGGTGCTTCAGGTGCTTTGCTTCAGGTGCTTCAGGTGCTTCAGGCGTTCTGGGGGCTTCTGGCACGTCAGTCGAGTCCGAGTTCGTCGTCGAGCGCGTTGAAGAGTTCCTCGTCGGAGACCGAGTCCAGGTCCAGGTCGTCGTCCGCCCGGCCGGTGCCGCCCGCGCCCTGGCTCTGCGGTGCGCTCCAGCGCGACAGCAGGGTCTGGAGCCGGATGGTGATCTTCGAGTGGGCGATGCTGTCGGCCTCCATGGCCAGCAACGACGACTCCAGGCGGTCCAGTTCGTCGAGCACCGAGAGCCCGCCTCCGCCCGGGCCGTCCCCCAGCGGCAGGGCCGTGGCCAGGTGCGCGGCGAGGGCGGCCGGGTTCGGGTAGTCGAAGATCAGGGTGGCGGGCAGCCGCAGGCCGGTGGCACCGTTCACGGCGTTGCGCAGCTCGACGGCGGTGAGCGAGTCGAAGCCGAGCTCACGGAAGGCGCGGTGGGCCTCCACGGCGGCCGCGGACTCGTAGCCGAGGACGGCCGCCACGTGGGTGCAGACCAGTTCGGTGAGCACCTTGTCGCGCTCCGCGGCGTCGAGGCCCGCGAGCTGGGCGAGCAGGGGTGCCTCGCCGGCCGGGGCGGCCGTGGCGGCACCGGCGGCGGACCGCCGCAGGGGCGCGCGCACCAGGCC
>NZ_AOPZ01000487.1 GCF_000414115.1 Streptomyces aurantiacus JA 4570 | reverse complement strand
CGTGGTTCGAGGAGAGGGCCGCCGGAACGCCGGAGGCGGTGGCGGTGGAGTTCGAGGACTCCCGCCTGTCGTACGGGGAGTTGAACGCGCGGGCGAACCGTCTTGCGCGTCACTTGCGCTCGTTGGGCGTCGGTCCGGATGTGCTGGTGGCGCTGTGCCTGCCGCGCAGTGAGCACCTGATGGTGGCCGTCCTTGCGGTGCTGAAGGCGGGGGGCGGGTATGTGCCGGTGGATCCGGCGTCCCCGGCGGACCGTCTCGCGCACATCCT
>NZ_AOPZ01000486.1 GCF_000414115.1 Streptomyces aurantiacus JA 4570 | reverse complement strand
CTCCCAGCAGCGCGTCATCCTCCAGGCCCTCGCCAACGCGCACCTGGCCCCCGAGCAGATCGACGCGGTGGAGGGCCACGGCACCGGCACCACCCTCGGCGACCCCATCGAGGCCCAGGCCCTCATCGCCACGTACGGGCAGGAGCGGCCCGAGGACCGGCCGCCAACATCGGCCACACCCAGGCCGCGGCCGGTGTCGCGGGCGTCATGAAGATGGTCATGGCGATGCGCGAGGGCATGCTGCCGCGGACCCTCCACGTCGACGAGCCCAGCACCCACGTCGACTGGTCCGCCGGCGCCGTCGAGCTGCTGACCGAGGTGCGCGAGTGGTCCGGGCGCGAGGAGGGCACGCCCCGTCGCGCCGGTGTCTCCTCGTTCGGCGTGAGCGGCACCAACGCCCACGTGATCGTGGAGCAGGCGCCGGTCGAGGAACCTGCTGCGGCCGCTAAAACGGTCGTTCTATCCAGTGCCGTGCCGTGGTTGGTGTCGGCGCGCAGCGCGGACGCCCTGCGTGCCCAGGCCGAGAAGCTGCGCGACCACGTGGTCGCGCGCGACGGCCTCGACCTCGCCGACGTGGGCTGGACCCTGCTGTCGGCCCGCGCCCTGCACGACCACCGGGCGGTCGTCTTCGGGCGGGAGCGGGACGAGTTCCTGACCGGCCTGGAGGCGCTGGCCTCCGGCGGACCCGGGGTGGTCGCGGGCACTCTGGCCGAGGGCCGTCTCGGCGTGCTCTTCACCGGGCAGGGCAGCCAACGCATCGGTATGGGCCGAGAGTTGTACGAGGCGTTCCCCGTGTTCGCGGGGGCGCTGGACGAGGTGTGCGCGCATCTGGACGGGCTGCTGGAGCGTCCGCTGAAGGACGTGATGTTCGGGGCGGAAGCCGGGTTGTTGGAGCAGACGGGGTAC
>NZ_AOPZ01000485.1 GCF_000414115.1 Streptomyces aurantiacus JA 4570 | reverse complement strand
CGCTGGGCGTCGGGGCCCTGTCGGCCCCGGCCCGCGCCGCCGACCCCGCCCCCCGCGCAGGCAAGGCGGTCGCCGTCCTCGGCGGCGGCGTCGCGGGCCTGACCGCCGCCCACGAGCTCGCGGAACGCGGCTTCGCCGTGACGGTGTACGAGCGCCGCGCGCTGGGCGGCAAGGCCCGCAGCATGGACGTACCGAACAGCGCGAAGGGCAACCGCAGGCCGCTCCCGGGGGAGCACGGGTTCCGCTTCATCCCGGGCATCTATCACAACCTGCCGGACACCATGCGCCGCATCCCGTTCCCGGGGAACGCGAACGGCGTCTGGGACAACCTGGTCAGCCCGCCGGAGATGAGCTTCGCCCGGGCGGGCGGCCGCGAGGACATCCGGCTGCCGATCCCGCAGCACACGGGCGACCCGGCCCGGCTCACCAAGGACGACATCGCCCGCGCGCTGACCGCCCTGCTCGACACGGCCACCAGCATCCCCGCCCACGAGGTCGCGTACTTCGTGAACCGCGCCCTGGTCTTCCTCACCAGCTGCGACGAGCGCCGCGACGACGACTGGGAGTCGACGCCGTGGTGGAAGTTCGTGCGCGCGGAGCAGATGTCGAAGGACTACCAGCGCATTCTGGCCATCGGCGTGACCCGCAACATCGTGGCGACGAAGGCCGAGGTGGCGAGCACCCGCACGGTCGGCTCGCTGGGCGAGGCGTTCGTGTTCAACGCGCTGGGGCGCGGCGCGGACGGCCCGCCCGACCGCATCCTGAACGCGCCGACCAACGAGGCGTGGATCGACCCGTGGGTGACGCACCTGAAGTCCCTGGGCGTCACCTTCCGCATCGGCTGGACGGTGCGCGAACTGGCCTACGGCGGCGGCCGGATCACCAAGACGGTCGTCGAGAACCCCGACGGCAAGCGCGAGGACGTCGTCGCCGACCACTACGTACAGGCCATGCCGGTGGAACACGCGCGTAAGACGTGGAGCCGTGAACTCAAGGCGGCCGACCCGCAGTTGGCGCGCTGCGACAAGCTCGAGACGGACTGGATGACGGGCATCCAGTTCTACCTCACGGAGCGCCCGGGGACCGTCGAGGGCCACTTCAACTGCATCGACTCGCCCTGGTCGCTCACCGGCATCGCGCAGGCCGCGCACTGGAAGGGCCGCGACTTCCCCGCGGAGTACGGCGACGGCACGGCGGTGGACTGTCTGTCGGTGGACATATCCGAGTGGGACAAGCCGGGGATGCTGTACGGCAAGACCGCCAAGCAGTGCACGCGCGACGAGGTGGCGCGCGAGGTGTGGGCGCAGCTGAAGGCGTCCCTGAACGACACCGGCAAGACGGTCCTGAGCGACGCGAAGCTGCACTCGTGGTTCCTCGACCCGGGCGTCGACGGCATCGGCGGCCCGAACCCGACCAACGAGGACGAACTCCTGATCCACCCGGTGGGCACCCTGCACAACCGCCCGTCGGCCGACACGAAGATCCCCAATCTCTATCTCGCGGGCGACTATGTGTCGGTCGACATCGACCTGGCCACCATGGAGGGCGCGAACGCCGCGGCCCGTCAGGCGGTGAACGCCCTGCTCGACCGGGTCGGCTCGGACCACAAGAGGTGCGAGGTGACACCCATGTACCGGGCCCCGGAGATCGAGGGCCTCCGGCGCCACGACCGCCTCCGGTACCGGCTCGGCCTGCCCAATGTGCTCGATCTGGGCTGAGAGCCTGGTCCGGGCTCAGAAGTCCCCGGTTCGGGGTAGATCCCCGGCATGAGAACGCAAGCACGGGGGCGAGTGCGGGGGCCGGTACGGGTGTGGCGTGCGAAGACGGTGGTGTCGGCGGTGGCGGCGGTCGGTGCCGCCGCCGTCCTCGCGGCGGGCTGCACGCTGGAGACGGGGCGGGACGGCGACGGCAAGCGGTCCGGCTCCGGCGGCCGGGTGCTCGCCGTGAAGATCGACAATGTGGGCCCGGCCCGCCCCCAGACCGGCCTGGACGCGGCGGACGTCGTGTACGTCGAGCAGGTGGAGGCGGGCCTGAGCCGGCTGATGGCGGTGTACGCGACCAAGCCGCCGCCCGTCGTCGGCCCGGTGCGCAGCGCCCGCGAGACGGACCTGGACCTGCTGCGCCAGTTCGACCGCCCGGCGCTCGCGTTCTCCGGCGCGCAGGGCAAGCTCCTTCCGCTGATCGACGCGGCCCCGCTGCGCCCGCTGCCGCCGGGCAAGGCCCCCGACAAGGCGTACTACCGCGACGGCGGCAGGCCCGCCCCGCACAACCTCTACCTGCGGCCCGGGGAGCTCGGCGCCCGGCCGGAGGCGAGCGGCCTGGACAGCACCGGCTTCACCTTCGGCCCGCGCCCGGCCGGCGGCACCCCCGAGACCCGGCGCACGGTGCGCTTCCCGTCGGCGCGCTTCACCTTCACCTGGGTCGAGTACGAGGGCCGCTGGCACATCGCGATGGACGGCACCCCGGCCCGCACCACGGCGGGCAAGGCGCTGAGTGCCGCGACGGTGGTGGTCCAGCGCGTCGACATCCGTGACTCCCGCTTCCACGACCGCTCGGGCAACAGCTCGCCCCTGACGCGCACGGTGGGGTCGGGCACGGCCCGGGTGCTGCGCGACGGCCGCTCCTACGAGGCGCGGTGGGAGCGCGGGTCCGCGCACGACGGGACGGAGTTCAGCACGCCCCAGGGCAAGCCGCTGGACTTCGCGAAGGGCCCGGTGTGGGTGGTGTTCACGAAGGCGTGAGGGTCATACGGCCGTGAAGGTCAGCGCGTGACGGTCTCGGCCAGGGGGTCGCGCAGCCGCTCCGCCGCGTCGGCGACCCGCCGCATCAGGCCGAGGAACACCGCCCGCTCCTCGTCGCCCAGCGGCGCGAGGAAGACCTGGTTCATCCGCGCCGTGCGCGTCGTCAGCCTGCGGTGGACCCGCTTGCCCTCGGCCGTGGGGCGCAGCAGGGCGCGGCGGCCGTCCTGCGGGTCACGGACCTTGTCGAGCAGGCCCCTGCGGGTGAGCCTGCCGATGACGTCGGCGACGGTGGAGCGGTCGAGCAGCACGCGCTCGCCGACGCCGCGCTGGTCGAGGCCCGGCTCGGCGACGAGCGCGTTGAGGACCGCGAACTGCGGTGAGGTGATCTCCTCGGAGACCATCGTGTTCCACAGCAGGTGGTGCGCCTGCTGCAGGCGCCGGGCCAGGTGCCCGGGGTGGGTGCTCAGGTCCACCGCGGCCATGGCTGCTCCTCACATGTGCCGGTACGCAATTCGTTGGTGCACTGAACAATAGCCGGAAGTCGGCTGGTTCAAGGGTGCCTTGACAGCTTCACTCGGTGGTGGCAGCGTGAAACGAGGTCCACATAGGTAGTCAGTGTGCTGATGAATTCCGGCGTGGTGCGCCGGGGTCACGGCGCCTGGCGCGGGAGAGACGAGGCCGGCCCGGATGGACAAGGTGGTCGCGACGGCCGCGGACGCGGTGGCCGACGTACCGGACGGCGCGTCCCTCGCCGTCGGCGGGTTCGGGCTCGGCGGCGTGCCGAACGTACTGATCGGAGCCCTGCACGCCCGTGGTGTCGGGGGCCTGCGTGTCGTCTCCAACAACTGCGGCGCCCTGGACACGGGGCTCGCCGTGCTGCTCGCGGCGGGCCGCATCGCGCGCGTGACGGCTTCGTACTTCGGCGCCAACAAGGAGTTCGCGCGCCAGTACCTCTCCGGTGAGCTGGAGGTCGAGCTGATCCCGCAGGGCACGCTCGCCGAGCGGCTGCGGGCCGGGGGCTCGGGCATCCCCGCCTTCTACACCCCGGCCGGTGTCGGCACGCAGGTGGCGGAGGGCGGCCTTCCGCTGCGGTACGACGGCCGGGGCGGGGTCACGGTGGCGTCGCCGCCCAAGGAGGTCCGGGAGTTCGACGGCGTCCCGCACGTCCTGGAGCACGCCATCCGCACGGACTTCGCGCTGGTGCGGGCGGCACGCGGCGACCGGCACGGGAACCTGGTGTTCGCCCGGTCGAGCCGGAACTTCAACCCCCTTGCCGCGATGGCCGGGAGGGTGACGCTCGCGGAGGTGGAGGAGCTGGTGGAGCCCGGCGCGATCGACCCGGACGCGGTGCATCTGCCGGGTGTCTTCGTGCGGCGCGTGGTGGCGCTGAGCCCGGCTCAGGCGGCGGACAAGCGCGTCGAGAAGCGGACGGTGAGCGCCTGATGGCCTGGACCCGCGAGCAGATGGCGGCGCGCGTGGCCCGCGAACTGCGCGACGGCCAGTACGTGAACCTCGGCATCGGCCTGCCCACGCTGGTCCCCGATCAGCTGCCGCCGGGCGTCGAGGTGGTCGTCCAGTCCGAGAACGGCGTCCTCGGGGTGGGCCCGTATCCGGCGGCCGACGCCGTGGACCCCGACCTGATCAACGCGAGCAAGGAGACCGTGACCGTCCGGCCCGGCGCCGCGTTCTTCGACTCCGCGCTCTCCTTCGGGATGATCCGCGGCGGCCACATCGACGTGGCCGTGCTCGGCGCCATGCAGGTCTCCGCGCGCGGGGACCTCGCCAACTGGGCGGTGCCGGGCCGGCTCGTGACGGGCATCGGCGGCGCGATGGATCTCGTGCACGGCGCCCGGACGGTCATCGTGACGATGACGCACACCGCCAAGGACGGCTCCCCGAAGCTCGTCGAGGAGTGCGATCTGCCGCTGACCGGCCGGGCCTGTGTGCACCGCGTCATCACGGACCTCGCGGTCCTGGACGTCACCGCCGATGGCCTCGAACTGACCGAGTGCGCGCCGGGTGTGGGCGTCGACGAGGTCGTCGCCAGGACGGCGGCCGAGGTGCGGGTGCGGATTCCGGGGTCGCGCGACGCCCCACGAGTGCCTTCGGTCCCGCATGCCCCGTACGCCTCAGGGAGGAGCACCCGCACATGACCCCCTCGCCCCCGCCCTACCGCAGCCTCAAGCTGCGCGCTCCGCACGGCCCGCTCGTCCGGGTCCGTGACCCCGAGGCCGTGGAGCTGACCGGCCCCGTCTTCGGCGCCACCGACGTCACGGCGCTCGACGGCGATCTGACCCGGCAGCACAGAGGGGATCCGATAGGCGAGCGGATCACGGTCACCGGGCGGGTGACGGACCGTCAAGGGCGTCCCATAAGAGGGCAGTTGGTGGAGCTGTGGCAGGCGAACGCGGCGGGCAGATACGCCCACCGCCGCGACCGGCACCCCGCGCCGCTCGACCCGAACTTCACGGGCTGCGGCCGCTGCCTCACCGACGACGACGGCACGTACACCTTCACCACCATCAGGCCGGGCGCCTACGCCTGGCGCAACCACGACAACGCCTGGCGCCCCGCGCACCTGCATTTCTCCTTCTTCGGCAGGGCGTTCACGCAGCGCCTGGTGACGCAGATGTACTTCCCCGGCGATCCGCTGCTCGCCCTCGACCCGGTGCTGCACTCGGTCACCGACGAGGCGGCGCGGGCCCGGCTCGTGGCCGCGTACGACCATGACCTGTCGGTGCCGGAGTGGTCGCTCGGCTACCGCTGGGACGTCGTCCTGGACGGCCCGTCCGCCACGCTCTTCGAGGAGGGCGGGGCCCGGTGACGACGCCCCACGCTCCCACGCCCTCCCAGACCATCGGCCCCTTCTACGGCCACGCGCTGCCCGCCACGGGCGGCGCCGAGATCGCGCCCTTCGCCCGCCCCGACACGATCACGCTCCACGGATACGTGTACGACGGCGCCGGAGAGCCCGTCCCCGACGCCCTCCTGGAGATCTGGCAGCCCGCGCCGGACGGCTCCCGCACGGGCGCGCCGGGCTCGCTGCGGCGCGACCCCGTGACCGGCCTCGCGGCGGGCCGCGACGGCGTCACGTTCACGGGTTTCGGCCGCGTGCCCACCGACGCCGACGGCCACTGGGCGATCCGCACACTCCCGCCCGGCGGCGTCCCCTACCTGTCGATCGCCCTCTTCGCGCGCGGTCTCCTGGACCACCTGTACACGCGCGCGTACGTACGCGACGCACCCGACGACACCCTGCTCACGGCCCTGGACGCGGGGCGCCGGGCGACGCTCCTCGCCCAGGCGGGGCCGCACCGCGCGTACCGCTTCGACATACGCCTCCAGGGGGAGGGCGAGACGGTGTTCCTGGAGTTTCCGTGAGCGGCGAGACGCACGACGTGGGTCTGCTGGCGCCGGGGCGGGCGGGCTCGGCCGCGGAGCGTGCGACGGGCGACCTGGCGTTTCTCCAGGCCCTGTTGGACGCGGAGGCGGCGCTGACGCGGGCGCAGGCCGCGGTGGGCATGGCACCGGCGTCGGCGGCGGCCGCGGTCACCGTGGCGGCCGCCGACGCCGCCCGCTTCGACGCGCGCGACATCGCGGTACGCGCGCGGGGCGGCGGCAATCCGGTGATCCCGCTGGTGGCGGACCTGACGGCGGCGGTGCCCGAGGAGGCGGCGCTGTACGTCCACCGGGGCGCGACCAGCCAGGACATCCTGGACACGGCGGCGATGCTCGTGGCAGCGCGCACGCTGGACGTGCTCCTGCCGGATCTGGCGCGCGTGGAACGGGAGTTGGCCCGCCTCGCCCGGGCCCACCGGGACACCGTGCTGCCCGGCCGCACGCTGACCCAGCACGCGGCGCCGACGACGTTCGGCCTCAAGGCGGCGGGGTGGCGTTCCCTGGTCCTGGACGCGCGGGACCGGGTCGTGGCGGTGCGAGGGGCCCTGCCGGCGCAATTGGGCGGGGCGGTGGGGACGTTGGCGGTTGCCGAGGCCCTGGGCGGCTCCGGGCCCGGCCTTGTCGCCGCCTACGCGCGGGAGTTGGGGCTCGCCGAGCCCGCACTGCCGTGGCACACGCTGCGTACGCCCGTCGCGGACCTCGCCGCCGCGCTGGCGTTCACCGCCGGGGCGCTCGGCAAGCTCGCCTCCGACGTCCTCACGCTCTCCCGCACGGAGATCGGCGAACTCTCCGAAGGCACCGGGGGCACCTCCTCCGCGATGCCGCACAAGGCCAACCCGGTCCGCGCCACCCTGATCGCCGCGGCGGCCCACCGCGCCCCCGCCCTCGCCGCCACCCTGCTCGCCTCCCTGACCGCGGCCGACGAACGGCCGCCGGGCGCCTGGCACGCCGAATGGGAGCCCCTGCGGGACCTGCTGCGGCTGACCGGGGGCGCGGCGCGGGACGCCGCCGACCTGTGCACGTCCCTCCAGGTCCACCCGGACAGGATGCGCGCCAACTGCGACCTCACCGGCGGCGCGATCGTCTCCGAACGCCTCGTCGTGGAACTGACACCGACGCTGGGCCGGGCACGGGCGACCGCCCTGGTGTCGAAGGCGGCGCGCCGGGCCAGGGAGCAGGGCGTCCCCCTCGCGGCAACCCTGCCCGCGGAGGCGGCCCGGCCGGAACTCACCGACCCCACCCACTGGACGGGCTGCGCAGGCGCCTTGACGGACCGCGCCTTGAGACGAAGCTGAACGAGCCGGGCAAGCCCCATCAAGCCCGTCCGGCGCTTGAGGACGAGGCGCGCAGCGCCGATAGCGGGGTCCAGGGGGCGGCAGCCCCCTGGGTGGCGGCAGCCCCCTGGTTACGGGAAGGGGCGGGACTGGGGAATGGCCCCGCAGGGCGTGAGACGCCGCACATTGTCACCGTCAAGTCACCCCCGTGACACATCCGTAGCCTAAGTTTCCACTTGACCATGGAACTAAGCGCACGGAGGTGAGCACGTGCCCCGACGGGCCGAACAGCGCACCCACCTGTGGGCGCCCACCGCACTGGCCGCCGTACTCCTGGTCGTCCTGCAGTGCTTCGGCCCGGCCCCCACCGCCCACGCGACCGCCCCGACCGGCGAACCGGTCGCCTACACGGCGTGCGGCGCCCCGGGAGGCGCGGAGGCGGCGCCCGAGCACATGCGGGTCAGGGCGCGCCCGCACGCGTGCCCCGTCACCGACGGCCACGTGACCCCGGCCGCCCCCGTGGCCCAGGACGTGCCCGCCTCACCGTGCCACCCCCGCGTCGTCGCGTACGACGAGAGCAGACCCGCGGGCAGCGAACTGCCGCCCCTGCTCCAGGTATTCCGCTGCTGATCGGCGCCCGTCGCCGGCGCACGCGCCCCCAGAGAGCCCGCACCCGCGGCCTCTCCGCGTCGCCGTGCCGACGGACCACGCCGATCCATGTCACACCGAGCACCGACACGCCCCCCGTGGCGCTCAGGAGTCATCCCCCATGCAGCAGCGATTTCTCGACCGTTCCCGTCACCGAGCCCGTTCGGTGCTGAAGCTCTCCGGAGACCGGCGGCACGATCTCACCGCCTCCATAGTGGTCTTCCTCGTCGCACTCCCCCTGTGCGTGGGCGTCGCCGTCGCGTCCGGCGTGCCCGCGGAACTGGGGCTGATCACCGGCATCGTCGGTGGTCTCGTCACCGGGCTGCTGCCCGGCAGCAGTCTCCAGGTCAGCGGCCCGGCGGCCGGTATGACGGTCCTCGTGTACGAGGCCGTGCAGGAGTTCGGGCTCGCGGCGCTCGGTGCGCTGGTGCTTGCCGCGGGCCTGCTCCAGCTCGTCATGGGCGCGCTGCGGCTCGGCCGGTTCTTCCGCGCCATCTCCGTCGCCGTCGTCGAGGGCATGCTCGCCGGGATCGGGCTCGTCCTGATCGCCGGGCAGCTGTACGCGATGGCGGACCGGGAGGCCCCCGCCAGTGGGCTCGCGAAGATCGGGGGCCTGCCGGAGCTGCTTGCTGAAACGTTCGGCTCCGGCCGCGCGCTGACCGCGTTCGCCCTCGGCGCCGGCACCATCGCGGTGCTGCTGCTGTGGCGCAGGATGCCCGGCGTGCTCCGCACGATCCCGGCGCCGCTGGCCGCCGTCGCCCTGGCCACCGGCCTGTCCCTGCTGTTCTCGCTGCCCGTGGCGACGGTCGAGGTGCAGGGCCTGATCGAGGCCGTGCAGCCGCCCGGCTCCGGTGCCTTCGGTGAGCTCGCGACCGTCGGCGCGATCGGCACGGTCCTGGCGTTCGCGCTGATCGCCTCCGCGGAGAGCCTGTTCAGCGCGGCCGCCGTGGACCGCCTGCACGACGGTCCGCGTACGGACTACGACAAGGAGCTGGTGGCGCAGGGCGCGGGCAACACCGTGTGCGGGCTCCTCGGCGCCCTGCCGATGACCGCGGTGATCGTACGCAGTGCGGCCAACGTGCAGGCGGGTGCCCGTACGAAGGCGTCGCGTGTCCTGCACGGCGCCTGGCTGCTGCTGTTCGCGGCCCTGCTGCCCGCCGCGCTCGGTCTCATCCCGGTCGCCGCGCTCGCGGGCGTGCTGGTGCACGCGGGCTGCAAGCTGGTGCCCGTGCGGCAGGTGGCCGGGCTGTGGCGCGAGCACCGGGGCGAGGCGGTCGTGCTCGTGGTGACGGCCGTGGCGATCGTGTCGGTGAGCATGTTCGAAGGTGTGCTCATCGGGCTCGCGCTCGCCGTCGTCAAGACGGCGTGGGAGACCTCGCACGTGCACATCGAGGTCGTCGACAAGGGTGCGGGCCCCATCCGCGCCCATCTGTCGGGCAACGCCACGTTCCTGCGTCTGCCGAAGATCCTCGACGCGCTGGAGGCGCTGCCCCAGGACCGCCCGATCGAAGTCGACCTCTCGGGTCTGCGCCACCTCGACCACGCCTGCCGCACCTCCCTGGAGAACTGGGCGGCGCGGCACAGCGCGGACGGCACGGAGCCGGTGCGGGTGGCGTCGGGGGTGTGACGCCACTGGTGTGACACCGGGGTGTGACACCAGGGGTGTGACACCGAGGGTGCCTGCCCGCGCGGACCCCGCCGGGCAGGCGCCCCAGCCCCCGGGTCAGAAGCCCGCCCTCGGGAGGCACCCCTCCCCGAGGAAGAGGTCAACGTGCCCCGCGCCCCCGGGCGTTCACCGCGCCCCGTACACCGCCTGGGGCGCCTCCGCCCGGGAGAGCAGCTTCAGGGCCGTCTCGCCCGCCTCCGCCGCGCTCCAGCGGGCGCCCTTGTCGGCGGTCGGGCCGGGGCGCCAGCCCTCCATGACGGTGATGCGGCCCGCCTCGGCCTCGAAGACGCGGCCCGTGACCCCGGCGGAGGACTCCGAGCCGAGCCAGACGACCAGCGGGGACACGTTCTCCGGGGCCATCGCGTCGAAACCGCCGTCTTCGGGGGCGGCCATCGTGCCGGCGAACGTCTCCTCGGTCATGCGGGTCCGCGCGGCGGGCGCGATGGCGTTCACGCGCACTCCGTAGGCGGCCAGTTCGGCGGACGCGACCAGCGTCAGGCCGAGGATCCCGGCCTTGGCGGCGCTGTAGTTCGCCTGCCCGACGCTGCCCGACAGGCCCGCTCCGGAGCTGGTGTTGACCACGCACGCGTGCGGCACGCGACCCGCCTTGGACTCGGCACGCCAGTGCGCGGCCGCGTGTTTCAGCGGCAGGAAGTGCCCCTTCAGGTGGACGCGGACGACGGCGTCCCAGGCGTCCTCGTCGAGGTTCACCAGCATCCGGTCGCGCAGGAACCCCGCGTTGTTCACGAGGGTGTCCAGGCGTCCGTACGTCTCCAGGGCCGCCTGTACGAGGGACGCGGCGCCCTCGGACGTGGCGACGTCCCCGCCCTGCGCGACCGCCTCGCCACCCGCCGCGCGGATCTCCTCGACGACCTCCCGCGCGGGGCCACCGGAGGCTCCGGAGCCGTCGGGGCCCACTCCCAGGTCGTTGACGACGACCCGCGCGCCCTCGGCCGCGTAGGCACGCGCGTGCGCGCGCCCGAGGCCCCGGCCCGCGCCCGTGACGATCACAACGCGGCCCGCGCAGATCCCGGGACCGGCGACAGCATTCATGCGGGGACTCCTTTGTGCGGTGGGTGGTTGGCGGGGGCGGTCAGCGGTTCACGGAGGCCGCGTCGAGGAACGCGGGCCGCTCACCGCCGCCGTGCAGATGCAGCGCCGAGCCGCTGACGTACCGCGCGGCGTCGGAGGCGAGGAACACGCAGGCGTCCCCGACGTCGGCCGGTTCGGCGAGGCGGCCCAGCGGGACCGTGCGCCCCACCGCCGCGATGCCGTCCTCGTCGCCGTAGTGGAGATGGGAGCTCTCGGTGCGGGTGAGGCCGAGCACGACGGTGTTCACGCGCACCCGCGGTGCCCATTCGACCGCCATGGTGCGCGCCAGGTTCTCCAGGCCCGCCTTGGCCGCGCCGTAGGCCCCGGAGCCGGGTGAGGGGCGGGTGCCGCTCACGCTGCCGATCATGACGATGACTCCGCCCGCCTCCTGACGGCGCATCACCTCGTAGGCCGCCAGGGAGGTGTAGAGCGGCGCGAGCAGGTTCAGTTGGACGATCTTCGTCTGGCGGGCGGCGGACGTCTCGGCGAGCAGGCCGAACGGCGTGCCGCCCGCGTTGTTCACCAGCACGTCGATCCCGCCGTGATCGGCCGCCACCTCGCCGAAGAACGCGGTGGCCGCCTCGGCGTCGCGCACGTCGAGAGGGCGGAACTCGGCGGCGTGGCCCGGCACTTCGACGGGCGCGTCGGGGGGCCTGCGGGCGCAGACGACCACGCGCGCGCCGGTGGCCAGGAAGCGGCGCGCGATGCCGGCGCCGACGCCGCGTGTACCGCCGGTGACCACGACCATCTGTCCCTTGTCAGTCATGGCTGCTACCTTCCCAAGCAACTAACAAATGTTTGATTGAGGACGCTGGTTGAAAGGTAGCGGATCCGCTGATGCCTGTCTCCACCTCGGTTCCGGACGAGGGCGTGGCCGTCGTCACCGTCGACTACGCCCCGGTCAACGCCCTGCCCGTGCGGGGGTGGTACGACCTCGCGGACGCGGTGCGCGCCGCGGGCCGCGATCCCGGCGTCCGCTGTGTGGTCCTCGCCGCGGCCGGCCGGGGGTTCAACGCGGGCGTGGACATCAAGGAGATGCAGCGCGACCCCGGCCACGAGGCCCTGATCGGCGCCAACCACGGGTGCTATGAGGCGTTTTCCGCGGTGTACGCCTGCGAGGTCCCCGTCGTCGCGGCCGTGCAGGGGTTCTGCCTGGGCGGCGGCATCGGTCTGGTCGGCAACGCGGACGCGATCGTGGCGAGCGACGACGCCACCTTCGGCCTGCCCGAGCTGGACCGCGGCGCGCTCGGCGCCGCGACGCATCTCGCCCGCCTGGTGCCCCAGCACCTGATGCGCGCGCTGTACTACACCTCGCGCACGGCGACGGCCGCCGAGCTGCACGCGCACGGCTCGGTGTGGCGGGTGGCCCCCCGCGCGGAACTGCGCGCGGCGGCCATGGAGTTGGCGCGCGAGATAGCCCGCAAGGACGGCACGCTGCTGCGCCTGGCGAAGGCCGCGATCAACGGCATCGACCCGGTCGACGTGCACCGCAGCTACCGCTTCGAGCAGGGCTTCACCTTCGAGGCGAACCTGAGCGGCCTCGCGGCCCGCATCCGTGACGGCTTCGGCGGAGCGAACCCGACACACGAGCGGGAACCGACACAGGAACAGGGGGACCCGGCATGAGCGGCAACGGCAACGGCAACGGCAACGGCAACGGCAACGGCAAGATCATGACGCCCGACGCGATCGTGGGGCGCCTGGAGAGCGGCATGACGCTCGGCATCGGCGGGTGGGGCTCGCGCCGCAAACCGATGGCCGTGGTGCGGGCGCTGCTGCGCTCGGACGTCACGGACCTGACGGTGGTGGCGTACGGCGGCCCGGACGTCGGGCTGCTCGCCGCGGCCGGCCGGGTCCGCAAGCTGGTCACGGCGTTCGTGACGCTCGACTCGATCCCCCTGGAGCCGCACTACCGCGCGGCCCGCGAGCGCGCCGCCTCCGAACTCGTGGAGCTGGACGAGGCGATGTTCATGCAGGGCCTGACGGCCGCCGCCCAGCGGCTGCCGTTCCTGCCGGTCCGCGCGGGCCTCGGCTCGGACGTGCTGCGCGTCAACCCGGGCCTGCGGACGGTGACGTCGCCGTACGAGGACGGCGAGGAGCTGGTCGCGGCGCCCGCCCTGCGCCTGGACGCCGCCCTCGTCCACCTGAACCGCGCGGACCACCTGGGCAACGGCCAGTATCTGGGCCCCGATCCGTACTTCGACGACTTGTTCTGCGAGGCGGCCGACACCGCGTACGTCACCTGCGAGCGGATCGTCGACACCGCGGAGCTGACGGCGCACGCGGCGCCGCAGACCCTGCTCGTCTCCCGGCACGCGGTGACGGGCGTGGCCGAGACCCCCAAGGGCGCGCACTTCACGTCGTGCGCGCCGGACTACGGCCGGGACGAGTCCTTCCAGAGGGAGTACGCGACGGCGGCACGCACTCCGGAGACCTGGGCGTCCTTCCACACCCGCTTCCTCACCGGCAGCACCGAGGAGGACTACCAACTCGCCGTCCAGGACTGGCACAAGGAGCAGCGATGACGACCCCCACCACCGTCACCCGCGCCGATTACTGCGTGCTCGCCTGCGCCGACGCCTGGCGGGGCGACGGCGAGGTGCTCGCCTCGCCCATGGGCACGGTCCCGTCGATCGCGGCGCGCCTCGCGAAACTGACGTTCGCGCCCGAGCTGCTCCTGACGGACGGCGAGGCGCTGCTGATCGGGGACGTGCCCGCGGTCGGGGCGCGGTCGGCGGTCACGGAGGGCTGGCTGCCGTACCGCCGCCATCTGACGATGACAATGGGCGGCAGGCGGCACGTGATGATGGGCGCGAGCCAGATCGACCGCTTCGGCAACCAGAACATCAGCTGCGTCGGCGACTGGCGGCGCCCGTCCCGCCAGCTCCTCGGCGCCCGCGGCGCGCCCGCCAACACCCTGAACAACCCGGTCAGTTACTGGATCCCCCGGCACTCGCCGCGCGTGTTCGTCGAGCGCGTCGACATGATCTGCGGGGTGGGGTACGACAGCGCGGCCGCGGCGGGCCCGTCGGCGACGCGCTTCCACGAGCTGCGCCGGGTGGTCTCGGACCTCGGCGTCTTCGACTTCGCCACGCCGGATCACGCGATGCGCCTGGTGAGCGTCCACCCCGGGGTGACGGCCGACGAGGTCCGCGAGGCCACGGGGTTCCCTCTCGCGATGTCGGACGAGGTGCCGCCCACCCGCGAGCCGACCCCCGGCGAACTGCGGCTGATCCGTGAGGTGGTGGACCCCTCGGGCCTGCGCGAGCGCGAAGTGCCGACGGCATGACGCCCGGCCCACGGCCGGTGCCGACCGGCCCCCGGACGGCGCTGACGCGCCTCGTCGGCGTACGCCACCCGATCGTGCAGACCGGCATGGGCTGGGTGGCGGGCCCGCGCCTGGTCTCGGCGGTGGCGAACGCCGGCGCGCTGGGCATCCTCGCCTCCGCGACGATGACGCCCGACCAGCTCCGCTCGGCGGTGCGGGAGGTCAAGTCCCGTACGGACGCGCCGTTCGGCGTGAACCTGCGGGCGGACGCGGGGGACGCGCGCGAGCGGGTACGGATCATGATCGACGAGGGCGTCCGCGTGGCGTCCTTCGCGCTCGCCCCCTCGAAGGACCTGATGGCGGAGCTCAAGGACGCCGGTGTGCTCGTGGTCCCGTCCGTCGGGGCGCGGCGGCACGCCGAGAAGGTGGCGGCGTGGGGCGCCGACGCGGTGGTGGTGCAGGGCGGCGAGGGCGGCGGCCACACCGGCGAGGTCGCCACGACGGTGCTGCTGCCCCAGGTCGTGGACGCCGTCGGCATCCCGGTGATCGCCGCGGGCGGCTTCTACGACGGCCGGGGCCTGGTCGCGGCCCTGGCCTACGGCGCGGCGGGCGTCGCCATGGGCACGCGCTTCCTGCTCACGGCGGAGTCGACGGTGCCGGACGCGGTGAAGGCCCGCTATCTGGCGGCGACCGTCAAGGACGTCACGGTCACCACGCGCGTGGACGGTCTCCCCCACCGGATGCTGCGCACGGACCTGGTGACGGCCCTGGAGCGGTCGGGCCCGCTCCGGTCCCTGACCCGCGCCGCGCGCCACGCGGCCGCGTTCCGCCGTGTCTCCGGCACGAGCTGGCCGCGTCTGCTCCGCGACGGCGTGGCGCTGCGCCGCGGCAAGGACCTGACGTGGAGCCAGGTCCTGCTGGCCGCGAACACGCCCATGATGCTCAAGGCGGCCATGGTGGACGGCCGCACGGACGCGGGTGTCATGGCATCGGGCCAGGTGGCGGGCCTGATCGAGGATGTGCCTTCGTGCGCGGCGCTGATCGCGGGGATGGTGCGGGAGGCGGAGGAGACGCTGGCGCGGCTGCGGATCAACGGTGCGTGCTGAGGACGGGGGCTATCAGCCCGCACCCGGGGGCCATTTCAGCACGCACCGGGGGATATTTCAGCACGCACCGGGGAGTATTTCAGCCCGCACCGGGGGGGGGTATTTCAGCCCGTCCGGCGTTTGAGGACGAGGCCGAAGGCCGATACGGGGGTCCGGGGGCAGAACCCCCGCGGCGGCGCCCCAGGACCACGTCCAGGAAACCTACGCGCCGGCCAACTCCCGCTCGCCCCAGGCCACCAACCCATCGGCCCCGCAAGCCCGCGCGAGGGCGATCCCCCGCTCCAACTCCTCCACCGCGCCGGAGGCGATCCCGTACTCGACGCGGGCGACCGCGTGCTCGTACGCGCACGGCGAGGCTTCCAGATACGTCACGGCCTTCGCGTACAGGGCAACGGCACGCGTCCCCTTCTCCAGCGCCGCCGCACACCTGATCGCTTCGCCGATCGCCGTGTCCGTCCCGAACCGCTCGGCCTGCACGCGTGCGTCGGCGACCAGGTCGGCGGCGCGCCCCGGATCCTCGTCGGCGAGCGCGCGGGCGAGGTCGTACGCCCATGGTGCGAGCACGGTGTTGTACTGGCCGCGTGCCGTCAACGCCTTGGCGGTGGCCTCCAGTTCATTCAGGCCCTCTTCCCGGTGGCCGAGCGCGAGGAGCAGCCGTCCGCGTACGGACATCGCGTCGGGTACGTAGATCGTGGAGGCGGACGGTGGCGCGAAGCCGTAGCGGTCGGCGACGGACCTGGCCTGCTCGGCGTGGCCGCGGGCGAGCAGCGTGTCGATGAGCATGCTGGCCGCCTCCCAGTGCATCGGGAGGCCGCCCTGGCCCACGCGGTCGGCGAGCCGCAGGCTTTCGCGCAGCGACTTCTCGGCGTCCCTGAGCCGTCCGCGCCTGCGGTGCACATAGCCGAGGAAGGCGTGCGCGAGCGCGAGGTGGCCGCCGCTCCAGCCCGCCGTCTCGTACGCCCTGACGGCCTCCGTGAACAGGCTCTCCGCGCGGTCGAGCCGGTCCGCGAACGCGTACGACCCGCCGAGCATCAGGCGCAGTTCGAAGCTCCACTCGGCGTCGGTCCAGCCGAGTCCGGGCGCGAGCCGGCCGTTGACGAGGGCGCGGTCGCACAGCTCGACGACCTCTTCGGCGTTCTCCCCGCGGGTCATCGCGTCGAAGGCGCGCAGGATGAGCAGCGCGCGCTCGGCGTTGTCGCGGCCGGCCAGCGGACCGGCGAGCGCGGCGAGCCGCCGGGAGCGTCCCGGTGAGTCCTCCTCGCCCGCGTGGATGCCCTCCCACATGTAGTGCACAGCCTTGAGCCGCAGCTGGGCGGGGCCGTCCTGGAGCTTGGCGGCCTCCTCGTCGATGGCGCGCAGACCTTCGCCGAGCTGGTCGTTGTGCACCAGCGCCTGGGAGAGCCTGCACACGGCGTCGACGCGCAGCTCCTGGCTGAGGCCGGTCATCGACAGGGCCTCGCGCAGGTGCCCGATGGTGGTGACGGGTGAGGTGAGCAGGGTGGCGCAGCCGAGTTCGTAGAGCACGTGGGCGTGCACCTCGGGCCGGGGCGGCTCGCGCAGGGCCCGCTCCAGGCAGCGGCGGGCCGCGTCGGGCGCGCCGACCGCGAGGTGCTCGGCGGCGGCTTCGCGGAGCTGTTCGACCACTTCGCGGTCGTCGTCCGGGTGGACTTCCAGGAGGTGGCGGGAGGCCGCGGCGTGGCCGCGCCCGGAGCGGGTGACGGCCCAGGCGGCCCGGCCGTGGAAGGCGGTGCGGGTGGCGGGTGGGATGGAGCGGTAGACGGCGGTGGCGATCAGCGGGTGCACGAACTCCAGGCCGTCGTCGCCGCTGGTCATGATGCGGGCGGTGTGCAGCCGCTCCGCGCACCGCCTGGCGTCGTCCACCGGCATGGGGATGAGCGAGGCGGCGAGCTCCACCGAGATCGCGGAGCCGAGGATGGCCGCGGACCACGCGAACTGGGTGACGTCCGTGCCGAGTTCCTGGATGCGCGCGACGAGGCCGCGCCCTCGGGCGGAGCGGTTGAGGGCGCGCAGTTCGGCGGCGGAGCTCTCCACCGGCTCCATCTCGCTGTCCTGCACCTTGGCGAGCAGTTCCACCGACTCGTACGGATTGCCGCCGGTGACCGCCCAGACTTCGCGGCAGAACGGGGCGTCGGCGTGCTCGCCGAGGGTGGCGCGGGTCAGGCCGGCGGTGGCGTCCGGGGTGAGGGCGCGCAGGGGCGTCGTGGGGCGGGCCGCGTCACCGATCCGCTTGAGGTGGCGGGCGCTGTCGCCGGTGGCCTCGCCCGGCTGGTGGGCGACCACGACGAGCACGGGCAGGTCGTCGAGGCGCTCGGCGAACGCGGCGAGCCAGCGCAGCGTCTCCTGGTCGGCCCAGTGCGCGTCGTCCACGATCAGGACCAGCGGCCAGTGCACGCGGGCGAGGCGGGAGACCACGTCGACGAGGCCGTCGCACACCGCCTGCGGCTCGGGCCGCCCGCTGCCGGGGTCGGTGATGCCGAGCGCGGGGCCCGCGATGTCGTACCAGTCGCCGAGATATTCGCGGGCCTCCTCGGGCGAGAGCGAGACCAGGACCGGTTGCAGGAGTTGTCGTACGACGTTGAAGGGCACCGACGTGACGGTCTCGCCGCCGCGGGCGACCAGCACCCGGGCGCGGCCCTGTGCCATGCGGCGCACTTCCGCGAGCAGCGCGGTCTTGCCGATGCCGGCCTCGCCGCTGAAGACGAGCAGGCTGCCTTCGGTCGTCATGTCCGAGCACAGCGCGGACATCGCGTGCTCGGCTGCGGCGAGTTCCGCGTCGCGCTCCCACAGCGGGGCCCAGACGCCACCTCCGGGCCGTCCCTGCGTCATCGCGCTACCTCCCGGGGTCGCTCAATCGACGTACAGAACTTGAGACTAGCCGGGTCGGGGCCGTCGCGGAGCACGGTCCGCGCAGGTACTCCCACAAGGGGTGACAGGCTGTCATATGCCAGTCCCTCCTGGGGCCGCGGGGGCGGCGCGGCGGGGCGGCGCCGGGACGTCCGCGCGGGCGGCCGGTGGTGGTTACAGGCGTTCGATCACAGTGACGTTGGCCTGGCCTCCTCCTTCGCACATCGTCTGGAGGCCGAACCGGCCGCCGGTGCGCTCCAGTTCGTGGAGCAGGGTCGTCATCAGCCGGGCGCCGGTGGCACCCAGAGGGTGGCCCAGGGCTATGGCCCCGCCGTTGACGTTGACGCGCCCGGCGTCGGCGCCGGTCTCGGCGATCCAGGCCAGGACGACTGGTGCGAAAGCCTCGTTGATCTCGACGAGGTCGATGTCGTCGAGCGTCAGGCCGGTCTTCTTCAGGGCGTGCGCCGTGGCGGGGATGGGCGCGGAGAGCATCCGGATCGGGTCCTCGCCGCGCACGGAGAGATGGTGGATCCGGGCGCGGGGCGTCAACCCGTGGTCGCGGACCGCCCGTTCACCGGCCAGGAGCAGCGCGGCGGCGCCGTCGGAGACCTGGGAGGAGCAGGCGGCGGTGAGGGTGCCGCCGTCCATGACGGGCTTCAGGCCCGCCATCTTCTCCGCCGTCGTGTCGCGGCGCGGCCCCTCGTCGGCGGTGACGCCCGCGAGGGGGGCGAGTTCGCGGTCGAAGCGGCCCTCGTCGGCGGCGCGCAGGGCCCGTTGGTGGGAGGCGAGTGCGAACTCCTCCATGTCCGTACGGGAGATGCCCCATTTCTTGGCTATCAGCTCGGCGCCGTGGAACTGGTTGACGGGCTGGTCCCCATAACGTGCGCGCCAGCCCTCGCTGCCCGCGAACGGGCCCTCGGTCAGCCCGAGGGGGGCGGCGGCCTGCCGGGACGCGAAGGCGATGGGGATCATCGACATGTTCTGGGTGCCGCCCGCGACGACGAGGTCCTGGGTGCCGGAGAGGACGCCCTGGGCGGCGAAGTGCAGGGCCTGCTGGGAGGATCCGCACTGCCGGTCGACGGTCACGCCCGGCACTTCCTCGGGCAGTCCCGCGGCCAGCCAGCTCGTGCGGGCGATGTCCCCGGCCTGCGGTCCCACGGTGTCCAGGCAGCCGAAGACGACGTCGTCCACGGCGGCCGGGTCGACGCCGCTGCGCTCGACGAGCGCCTTCAGGACGTGCGCGCCCAGGTCGGCGGGGTGCACGGCGGCGAGGCCGCCGCCCCGCTTGCCGACGGGCGTGCGGACCGCCTCGACGATGTATGCCTCGGCCATGGCTGCGTACTCCTCGCGGTCTTGGCGCCGTGCGGGACGGCGCGGTCTCGGCACCGCGGACGACGGCGCGGGTCAGGTGGTGCGTACGGCGATGCCGTCCAGGACCATCGACAGGTACTGGCGGGCGATCTCCTCGGGGCTGTGGCCGCCGCCGGGGCGGTACCAGGACGCGGCGACCCACACGGTGTCGCGCACGAAGCGGTAGGCGAGGCGGATGTCCAGGTCGGCGCGGAAGACTCCTTCGGTGACGCCGCGCTCCAGCGTCGTCAGCCATGCCTTCTCGAACCGCTGCTGGGACTCGACCAGGTACTCGAACCGGGTCTGGGTGACCAGGTGCTTGGACTCCTTCTGGTAGATCGCGACGGCCGAGCGGTGCCGGTCGATCTCCCGGAAGGACTCGGTGACGAGGGCTTCCAGGGTCTCGCGCGGGCCGAGCGGCGCGGACAGCACGCCGTCGTACCCGTCCCACAGCTCCGTCAGGAACGTGCGCAGGATCTCTTCGAGCATCGACTCCTTGGAGTCGAAGTGGTAGTAGAGGCTGCCGGCGAGCATGCCCGCCGCGTCCGCGATCTTGCGGACGGTCGTGGCGTTGTAGCCCTGTTCGGCGAAGACGTCCGCGGCGATCCTCAACAGTTCTTCGCGCCGCTCGGGCGAGGGGGTCACCGGGGGCTTCTTCTGCTGGTGCTGCTGGTTCTTTTTCGGCACATGGTCATTGTCCGCCTAGGGGTGCCGGCTGCTGACGGAGACCGTCTCCCCCGTCATGTACGAGGAGTAGCCGCTGGCGAGGAAGACGATGACGTTGGCTATCTCCCAGGGCTCGGCGGCGCGCCCGAACGCCTCGCGCGCGGCGAGCTCGTCGAGCAGCTCGCCGGAGGTGACCTTGGCCAGGTGCGGGTGCAGGGCGAGGCTGGGCGCGACGGCGTTGACGCGGATGCCGTGGGGTGCGGCCTCGAGGGCGGCGCAGCGGGTGAGGGCCATGACGCCGGCTTTCGCGGCCGCGTAGTGCGCCTGGCCGGGCTGGGCGCGCCAGCCGAGCACCGAGGCGTTGTTCACGATGACGCCGCCGCTGCCGGTGGCGCGCAGGCGGCGCAGGGCGGCTCTGGTGCAGCGGAAGGTGCCGGTCAGCGTGACGTCGATGACCTTGTCCCACTGCTCGTCGGTCATCTCCGTGAGCTCCGCGGTGCCGCCGAGGCCCGCGTTGTTCACGACGATGTCCGGCCCTCCGTGGTGCCGCTCCGCGAGGTCGAACAGCTCCCGGACCTGGGCCTCGTCCGTCACGTCGCAAGGGGCGCCGTGCACGCGCCCGGCGCCGAACTCGTCCGCGAGCCGCTCGACCGTCTCCTTCGTGCGGCGCGCGTGCGCGTCGCCGATGACGACGCGCGCGCCCTCCTCCAGGAAGCGGCGCGCGGTGGCGCCGCCGATGCCGGCTCCGGCCGCCGCCGTGACGACGGCCGTGCGGCCCGCGAGCAGTTCATGCCCCGATACGTACTCAGGCGTGTGCATCGGCGGCCTCCCCTCTTCCCTCGTTCCCACCCTCGACGGCTGCCCCGTACCAAGGTAATCTACCAAACACTTGTTAGGGAAGAGCTTTCCGCCGGAACTCCGAATCCCAAGAGGTGGGCCGCTGATGGACCTCGACTTCACCGCAGAGGAAGGGGAGTTCAGGCGGCGGGCGCGCGCCTGGCTGGCCGCGCACGTCCCGGCGGAGCCACTGCCCTCGCTGGAGACCGAGGAGGGCTTCGCCGCCCATCGCGCCTGGGAGGGCGAGCTCGCGGCGGACCGCTGGTCGGTGGTGTCCTGGCCCGAGGAGTACGGCGGGCGGGCCGCAGGAATGGTCGAGTGGCTGCTGTTCGAGGAGGAGTACTACGCGGCGGGCGCCCCGGGCCGCGTCTCGCAGAACGGCATCAGCCTGCTCGCGCCGACGCTCTTCGGCCACGGCACGGCGGAGCAGCGCGCGCGGGTGCTGCCGCCGATGGCGCGCGGCGAGGTGATCTGGGCGCAGGCGTGGTCGGAGCCGGAGTCGGGCTCGGACCTGGCGTCGCTCAGGTCCACCGCCCGGCGGGTGCGCGGCGGTTGGCTGCTGAACGGGCAGAAGACGTGGTCGTCGCGGGCCGCGTTCGCCGACCGCGCGTTCGGCCTGTTCCGCAGCGACCCGGAGGCCGGCCGGCCGCACCGGGGCCTGACGTATCTGATGTTCCCCCTGGACGCGGACGGCGTCACCGTGCGGCCCATCGGCCGCCTGGACGGCAAGCCCGCGTTCGCCGAACTGTTCCTGGACGACGTGTTCGTGCCCGACGAGGACGTGATCGGCGAGCCCGGGCAGGGCTGGCGGATCGCGATGTCCACGACGGGCGACGAGCGGGGCCTGACGCTGCGCTCCCCCGGCCGTTTCCTCGCGACGGCCGGGCGGCTGCTGCGCGCGTGGCACGCGCACGGCGACCCGGCGGACACGGCGCTGCGCGACCGGGTGGCCGACGCGCTGATCGAGGCGCGCGCGTATCAGCTCTTCACCTGGGCCAACGCCTCACGGTTCGCGGCCGGTGAGCCGATCGGCGCGGAGTCGAGCCTGAACAAGGTGTTCTGGTCGGAGCACGACATCGCGGTGCACGAGACGGCGCTGGATCTGCTCGGAACGGAGCCGGGCGACTGGACGGAAGGGTATGTGTTCGCGCTCGCCGGGCCGATCTACGCGGGCACCAACGAGATCCAGCGCGACATCATCGCCGAGCGGCTGCTCGGCCTGCCGAAGGGGCGCCGGTGATGCGGTTCCTCCTGGACGACGAGCAGCGGGCGTTCGCGCGGTCGCTGGACGGCATGCTGACGGCGGCGGACACACCGGCGGCCGCGCGGGCCTGGGCGGCCGGGGAGCACGCGCCCGGCCTCGCGGTGTGGCGGCGGCTCGGCGAGGCCGGGGTGTTCGCCCTCGCGGCTCCCGGGGAGTACGAGGGCGTGGGACCGCTGCCCGTCGAGACGGCCGTCGCCTTCGTGGAGGTGGGGCGGCACGCGGTGCCCGGCCCCGCCGTCGAGACCGTGACGGCGGTGGCCCTCCTGTCGGGCCTGGCCGAGCTGGGAGTTCCGGGGCCCGCCAAACGGCTCCTTCCCGCGCTCGTCGACGGCGGGACGTGCGCGACGCTGACGCTCACCGGCACCGGCACCGGCACCGGCACCGGCACCGAGCCGCATGCCCTGGACGCGGACGCCGCCGGGGTGCTGCTCGCCGCCGGGGACGGGGAGGTGCGGCTGGCGCCCGGGCACACGGACCTGCGGGGGTCCCTGGACCCCGCGCGGCGGCTCGGCCGGCTCCTGCCGGACGGGGAGGTGCTGGCGTCCGGGGACGCGGCGGACGCCGCCGCCCGGTGCGCCCTCGACTGGGCGGCGCTCGCGACGGCAGCCCAGTGCCTGGGGATCGGGTACGCGCTCTTGGACCGGACCGTGGCGTACGTGAAGGAGCGGACGCAGTTCGGGGTGCCGGTGGGCTCGTTCCAGGCGGTCAAGCACCGGCTCGCGGATGTGCTGGTGCGGCTGGAGTTCGCGCGGCCGCTGGTGTTCGGGGCGGCGGTGTCCTTGCGGGACGGGGACCGGTCGGCCGCCGATGTGGACCTAGCGGCGGCCAAGGTGACCGCCGGGGAGGCGGCATACGACGCGGCGCGGGTGGCGCTCCAACTCCACGGGGCCGTGGGGTACACGGCCGAGTACGACTTGTCCCTGTGGCTGCTGAAGGCGCGGGAGCTGCGGGGTGCCTGGGGCGGGGCGGGGATGTGGCGGGGACGAGTCCTGAGGAGGGCGGGCGGAGGGTGAACGGGCGTCACCCTCGCGCCCCCGGCGGAACCTCGGCGCCCCCCGGCGGAACCTGCGCGGCCGGAAGCGTCCGCCCCAGGCGGGCCAGCGGGGAGAGCGCCATCAGCACCGGGGACGCCAGCATGCCGAGGGCCGTCACCAGGAGCGCGGTGCGCGGCCCCCATGCCTCCGCGAGCCGCCCGCCCAGCAGCGAGCCGAGCGGGGTCAGCCCCATGCCGACGAACGTGATCGTCGCGGCCGCGCGGCCCTGCATCCCGTCCGGCGTGACGGCCTGCCGGACCGCCATGACCGTGACGTTCACCAACTGGCCGAAGACCCCGAAGACGAAGTTGACCGCGAGCAGCGCCGGGACCGTCACGGCCGCGGGACCGTGCAGCGCCGGCACGCACAGCAGCACGCCGTCGCCGAGCGCCGCGGCGCCCACGAGCACCGTCCCGTACCCGAACCGCCGCGGCAGCCGGGCCGCCAGCAGCGAGCCCAGGAGCGCGCCCGGCCCCGTCGCCGCGAGCGCGAGGCCGATACCGGTGCCCGACAGCCCCAGGTCCCGGGGCAGAAAGAGCAGGTACCCGGTCATCAGGGCGGCGAAGGAGAACTGGAAGGCGGCCGAGGCCAAGCCCACGGCGCGCAGCGAGGGATCGCGGACGACGAAGCGGAGCCCTTCGTGGATCCGCCGCCAGACCCGCGCGGCGGATCCCGCCCCTTCTACACGGTCCGCACGCTCCATCCGCCCCGGAACGGATTCGCCCCGGCGGATCCGGCGGATCGACAGAAAGGACACCGCGAAGAACACCGCACCGGCCGCGGCCCCCACCGGCGCCGACAGCACGGACACCAGGGCCCCGCCGAGGGCGGGGCCGCCGATCTGGGCGGCGGACCGGCTGCCCTCCAACGCGCTGTTGCCGCGCAGGAGTTGATCGCGGGCCACGAGACGTACGAGCGACGCCTGGTAGGCCACGTCGAAGAACACGGACAGGGTGCCGACGACGAAGGCGACCGCGAGCAGCAGCGGCAGACCGGCCGCGCCGAGCACGGCGGCCACGGCGGCACCGCCCAGCGCCAGCGCACGCCCGGCGTCCGTCAGGACCATCACCGTGCGGGTGCGCCACCTGTCCACCCACGCGCCCGCGAGGAGCGCGAACAACAGGATCGGAGCCTGTCCCACCGCGCGCAGGGTGCCGAGTTGGGCGGCATCGGCGCGCAGGGTGAGCACGGCCACGAGCGGCAGGACCACCAGGCTGGTGTGTTCACCGAGCTGCGAAGCGGTCTGGCCGAGCCAGAGCCGGCGGAAATCACGGTCCCGCCAGGGACTCGGGGAAGCGGAAGGAGCGGAAGAAGCAGCGGAAGGAGCGGAAGAGGCAGAACGGGCGGACGGCACAGAGACCCCTGAGGACGGCCGGAGACAAGGCGACCCCGCCCGGCGACGAACGCCTCAGGCAGGGACAGGCTCGCTGTGCCACACGCGGGGGCGGCACGCGATGACGGGCCGCACACGGCCCACACGGTCACCGCGCGCCAGAACGACCGGGCGTCTCCAGACTCCTCATGCACGCATTCTCCCAGGGAACGGGAAGGAAGCCCGTCCGGCGATTGAGGACGAGCCCGAAGGGCGATCGACACCAGCCCCGTCCCAGGGGACCCTTGTGGCCGACCCCGGGGGCCCCGCACAGTGAGAGACGGAGACCAATGCGAGTGATCGGCCTGATGTCCGGCACCTCCCACGACGCCATCGACGCCGGTGCCGTCGACCTCGCCCTCGACGGCGACACCCTCCACCTCACCCCCCTGGGCGTCATCAGCCGCGCGTACGACGGCGATCTGCGCGCCGCCCTGACCGAAGCCCTGCCGCCGTCCCGCACCACCCTGGCGGACGTCTGCCGCCTGGACACCCGCATCGGCCAGGCATTCGCCGCGGCCGCGACCGAGGCCGACCGGGAACTGTGCGACGGCCGCGCCGAGTTGGTCGCCTCGCACGGGCAGACCGTCTTCCACTGGGTGGCCGAGGGACGGGTGCACGGCACGCTCCAGATCGGTCAGCCCGCGTGGATCGCGGAGGCCACGGGCCTGCCCGTGGTGGCCGACTTCCGGCCGCGCGACGTCGCGGCGGGCGGCCAGGGCGCGCCGCTGGTCGGCCTGGTCGACCAGCTGTGGCTGCGCGGCCGCCCCGGCACCCCGGTCGCCCTGAACCTGGGCGGCATCGCCAACATCACCGCCCCGGACGGCACCGCGTTCGACACCGGCCCGGCCAACGCGCTGATCGACGCTGCGGTGCGCGAGCTGACGCCCCAGGGCCGCCAGCGGGGCCTGGCGTACGACAGGGACGGCGAGATCGCCGCGCGCGGCACCGTGCACGGCGCTCTGCTCGCCCGCCTGCTCGCCGAGCCGTACTACGCGCTGCCCGCACCGAAGACGACGGGCAAGGAGCTGTTCCATCCGGCCTATCTGCGCCGGGCCTTGGAGGGGTACGAGACGCTCGCTCCGGAGGACGTGGTCGCGACGCTCACCCGGCTCACGGCGGTGACGGTCGCCGACGCGGTGCGCGCGGCGGGGGCGAGCGAGGTCGTCGCCTCCGGCGGCGGGACCCGCAACCCGACGCTGATGGCGCTGCTGCGGAGCGAGCTGGGGACGGGCGTGCCGGTGCGGCGCTCCGACGAGTGGGGGCTCGCGTCGGCGGCGAAGGAGGCGTACGCCTTCGCGGTGCTCGGCTTCCTGACGGTGCACGGGCTGCCGGGCACCGTCGCGGCCGGGACCGGCGCGCGGCACGCGAGCGTGCTGGGTTCGGTCACTCCGGGGCGTGCGGGGCTGTGTCCGCCCGGACTCACCCAGGGCGCGCGGCCGCCTCGGCGGCTGGTCGTCGACGGCAACTGACCGGCGGGGAGCCGAACCGCACGGCACGAACCCCGAGCCGACCGCACGCCGTTGGCCGGAAAGCGCCGACCCCTCTCATCCCCCTTTCACGCGGTGCTCATACGCTGACGCCCATGACGCACGCGACTCCCCCGGGCTGGTATCCCGACCCCGGGCAGATACCTGGTGCCCCGCCGTCCGAGCGATGGTGGGACGGGACCATGTGGACGGAGCACGTCCGCGCACCGGGCGGGGCCTCCCCCACCGCGCCCACATCGCCCGCCTTCTCCGCCTACCCGCAGCAGCCGCCGGGGCCGGCGCGGCGCCGGATGCGTACGGCCGTCGTCGTCGGAGTAGCCCTCGCGGTGCTCGCGGGCATAGGGGGCGGCGTGTACGCGCTGACCTCGGGCGACGACGATGACGGCGACGACAGCGCCAAGTCCCCCGCCCCCACCGCGCCTTCGGAGCCCGGCAAGGGCGGCGGCAGCGAGGAGCCCGACGGCCCCGGCGGCTCCCGGTCGCCCGCGCCGTCGGACGGGCCGCCGACCGAGAAGGGGTTCGCCACCGACGCCGCGAGCGGCATCAGCATCCCGGTCCCCGACGGCTGGCAGGGCACGTCGAGCGGGCGCGGCGCGAGCGTCACCACCGGCAAGTACCCGTGCCCGGGCCACACCGCGACGACCTGCGTGCGCGGCGGCGCGTTCTCCGCCCCCGCCGTCGCCCTGAAGGTCAAGGAGACCGACCCGGAGGCGGCCGCCAAGGCGGACATCGAGAAGAACGCCGAGGAGTCGTACGGCGGCAAGATCTACGGCGGCAAGCTGGTGTCCCACAAGCAGCTCGCCGCCAAGTCGGTGACCGTCGCCGGGAAGAAGGGCTATCTGGTCCGCTGGAAGGCGGTCAACCGCAAGGGGCCGGACGGCTATGTGCAGTCCCTTGCCTTCAAGTCCCCCGCCGACGACATGACGATGGTGCTCGTGCGCTTCGGCATCGACGACCACGACGAGGCGCCGTCGGTGTCGTACATGGACAAGATCACCAAGGGCATCAAGGAGGCCCGCGGCGGCGGCGCGGGCGGCGACGGTCAGCAGGTCTGACGCCGGCAGCTCCTGGGCGCGGTGGTCCGGCGCCGGGGAGAGCCGAGTCCCGGCAGGTACGGAGCCGGGCGGATACGACCCGTACGTGGGGGTGCGGGGAGCCGGTGCCGGGCGGGCCGAGTGCGATCAGCCCGCCCGGCTCCGGGAGGTGCGCCGCCCCCGTCCCCACGGTGCGGCGCCCGGCGGGCCCGGTCCGGTCATCCCGCGGACCGGGGCCCGCGTTCAGGTGGCCGGGGCGTCCCCGCCGGGTCCCTCTGTCAGCCCGAGGACCGGCAGCAGTACCGCCTCCACGAACCGCGACAGATAGTCCTCGTCCGCGTTCTTGCCCTCCAGGAGCGGGCGTGCGCGCAGCACGCCGAACAGCTGGACCGTGACGAACTCCGCCGCCGGATGGCCCGCGGCGATCTCCCCGCGCGCCACCGCGCGCCGCACGAACTCGTCGATCGCCGCGACCTCGGGCTCCACGAGCGCCTCGCGCAGCGCGTGCTGCAGGTCCTCGTCCTGCAGCACGGCGTGGCTGAGGGCCTGCACGATCATGGTGTCGCGCCAGGCCCAGGTGGCCGCCGCGCGGGCCGCCGCGCGCAGGTCCCCGGCGAGCGAACCCGTGTCGATGCCCGCGAAGCGCACACAGCGGTTGGCGCGCAGCGCGGCCGCCACGAACTGGGGTTTCGTCTTCCACTGGCGGTAGAGCGTGGACTTGCTGCACCGGGTGCGGGCGGCGACGCCCTCCATCGTCACGGCCTCGTAGCCGCTCTCGCGGAGCTGGTCGAGGACCGCGTCGTAGAACTCCTGCTCGCGCTCGGGCGTGATCTTCGAGCGGCGCGACATCGCCTGCTCGCAGAGTTGCTGCTCACGCGTCCGTTCCGGCGGTGTCATCGCTCGTCTCCTCGGTGCGTCGGCCCGGTCGGCTCGGTTCCCGCAGAGCCCGCGAACCCTATCGATACGCCAGTGTACCGGTACGCTCCCGTATCGGTACACTGGCGTATCGATGTGTGGAACAGGAACTCCCTCATCACCGCACCACCCAGTCGTCACGTAAAGGGGCCGGCGGATGGATTCCCGCACCGAGCCTGCGGAACAGGAGCCGGAGATAGCCTCCCGGCAGCCGGACACCCCTGCCCGGCCACCCCTCGTACGCGAGCTGCTCCTCGTCGTCGGACTCTTCCTCGTCTACAAACTCGGCAGGCAGCTCGCCAACGGCCATACCGGCGAGGCGTTCCGCAACGCGCACCGTGTGTGGGACGCCGAGCGGTTCCTGCGCCTGCCCGGCGAGGGTTCCGTCCAGGACGCGCTGCTCAGCGGCGACACCCTCGTCCACGTCGCGAACACGTACTACGCGACCGTGCACTTCCCCGCGACGCTGGCCTTCCTCGTGTGGCTGTACGTCCGCCGCCCCCGGCACTACGTATGGGCCCGGCGGATCCTCGCCGCGCTGACCGCGGCCGCGCTCGCGCTGCACCTCGGCTTTCCGCTGGCGCCGCCGCGCATGCTGGACGTGGCGCGCCTCGTGGACACGGCGCAGGTGTACGGGCCTTCGGTGTACGCCGCCAAGCCCGCGACCGACTCGATGGCCAACCAGTTCGCGGCGATGCCGTCGCTGCACTTCGGCTGGGCGCTGATGGTGGCCGTCGGCCTGATCGTCGCGACCAGCTCGCGACTGCGCTGGCTGTGGCTGCTGCATCCGCTGGTCACGCTGCTGGTGATCGTCGGCACGGCCAACCACTACTGGCTCGACGCCGGCGCCGCGGCGGCGCTGCTCGGCGTCGCGCTGGCCGTGATCCGCCTGCCCCGCCCGGCCCGCTCGCGGGTCGTACGCCGCTCGGCCTCGGCTCCGGCTCCGGCTCCGGCCTCGGCCCCCGCGCCCGCGCCCCAACTCGTCGCCTCCGTCACCGGAGCACCCGCCCCCGGCGGCGACCGGTGAGCGCCACCCTGCTCGCCGTCGCGCTCTCCCTCGTCTCCGCCGCCGCGTACGCCACCGCCGCCGTCGCCCAGGAGCGGCTCGCCGCGCGCATGGCGGACAGCGGCGGCCGGGTGCTGCGGCTGCTCGGCAGTGGCGCGTGGTGGTCGTCGGTCGGCCTGAACGCGGCCGCGGCGCTGCTGCACGTCGCGGCGCTGAAGTTCGGTCCGCTCACCCTGGTGCAGCCGCTCGGCGCGCTCACGCTGGTGGCCGCCGTGCCGCTGGGCGCGCGGCTCGCCGGGCGGCGGGTCACCCGCCTCGAGTGGCGCGGCACGGGGCTGACGCTCATGGGCCTCGGCGCCCTCCTGCTGACCGCCTCGGGGCCCGAGCCCGACGACACGCTGTCGCTGCCGGAGGCGGTGACGGTCGCCGGCGCGACCATGGCGGTCATCGGTCTGCTGTCCCGGCCCGGCACCCGCCCCGGCCTGCGGCACGCGACCGCGTCCGGCTTCGCGTCGGGCGTCGCCTCCGCGCTCACGCAGACCGTGACGGTCGCGGCGACCGACCGCACCGGGCCGCTGCTGAGCGGGCGGGTCGTGGTCGTGGCGCTGCTCGTCGCCGCGTTCGCGGTGGGCGGGCTGCTGCTCTCCCAGACCGCGTACCGCGGCGGCCTCGGCGCGCCGCTCGCCGTCGTGACGCTTGCCAACCCCGTGGCCGCGTCGGCCATCGGCATCGCCCTGCTCGGCGAGCGGCTGCGGGGCGGCCTGGGCGGGGTGCTGCTCGCGGCGGCGGGGGCGGCGGTCGCGGCGTACGGAGTGGTGGTGCTGACGCGGTCGCCCCGCGTCGCACTGCTCGGGGCGGAACAGGCGCCCGCGCGGGACGCCGTCCCCGGGATCGGTCCCGTAGCCGGGACGGCGGGCTCTCTGCCCTCGATTCCCGCACAGGCACAGGCACAGGCCGAGCCGGGCGCTCCGCTCCGAGCCACACCCGCCAAGCAGCCGGGGTGAAGTCGACTTCGACTCCCCCGTGGCGGGCCGGTCACGACGAAGCGACCGCCCCCTCACCGGGAGCGGTCGCTTCCTCCGCGTACGTCGCGTACGAACGCGTCCGCAGCCGTCAGCCGAGACCTCGGGAGTCCTGCTTCAGCGCGGTGTCCACCGTCAGGGCCGTCGCCACGACCAGGCTCAGGAGCGGGTCCGGGAGCTGGTAGTGGATCTGCAGGACGTAGTTGTCCGCCGTGGTGAACATCGTCTTGGCGAGACCTTCCCAGGTCTTCGTGATCCGGGCGACCTCGTTGTCCGACTGGTCGACTATGGAGAAGTTCCAGGCGCGCCAGTTCTCCGCCTTGATCGCGCCGACCTGCTGGCCGTTCACCATCATCGCGAAGTTGATCTTCCCGATGACGTTCTGCTGGACGATCTCACCGACCGGCGAGCCGTCCGGGCGCTCGACGACGACCCGCGACTTCATGAACTTCCGCGGGCGGGTCATGAGCAGCTGCGGCATGCCGTGGGCGTCGCGGATCTCCAGCTTGTGCGTCATGAACTGGTCGACGCTGGCGACGAAGCGGGCGACCTTCTTGAGCGTGCTCTGGCCGACCTGGACGACGGAGCCGAGCTGGTTGCCCGACTGGTCCATGACGCTGTACTCGTTCGTCAGCTCGATCAGCTTGGCCTTCTGGTTCACCACCAGGACCGGCTCGGTGAACAGGGTGCCGCCGCCCTGGGAGGTGGGGGTGACGCCCGCCTGCTGCTGCACCTGGCGCTGGACGCGCGCCGGGTCGGCGGCCGGGGCCGCCTGGCCGGGGGCCTGGAATGCCTGGCCCTGCGCGGGAGCCTGGGCGGGCGCCTGGGCCCCCGCGTCCTGCGGGGCCGGGTTCGTGTGGTCGGTCCACTGCGAGCCGTCCCACCAGCGGAGGAGCTGGGGGGCGCCGTGCGGGTCCGGGTACCAGCCTGCAGGAGTGTTCGAATGCGTTGTCACCCGGGCACACTACCGCGCCCCCCTGTGCGGCTGACCAGCCCCTTGCTGGAGGTGGACCTCCACGGGAAAGGGGCGAAGCCCCATGCGGCGAAGTCTCAGGCGGTGGCGATCGCCGGGTCGCTCACGCCCGCCTGGCCGTTCTCGACGTGTCCCGCGAAGCGCCGCAGGAACCCGGCGTCGGTGTCGGACACCACGGTCAGGTCGTACCACCGCTTGGTGGCGCGCAGGTCCACGACGTGCCGGACGGTCGCGCCGGGCTTGACCTTGAAGGTCTCCTTGTGACCGCCGTAGGCGTTGGTCACCGTCAAGGCGCAGGCGGCAGCCCCCGCGTTGGTGAGGGTCAGCTCGATGTTGCCGCTGACCTTGTCATGGCGGGCGGTCACCTCGGGCCCCGCCTTCTTCCCGGGGTTCTTGAAGGCCCGCAGGAACCCGTTCGGCCCGAAGACGGTCAGGTCGTGACTGCCGCCGGAGTACGCCGAGTTCCACGCGTCGGAGAGCGTCTTGCCGGCCTCGGTGGTGTAGGTCCAGGGCCCGTCGGTGCGGTTGCCGGAGCGGACGTGGAAGCACATGCCAGCCGCGTCGCCACCCCCGAAGGTCAGCTTGAACTTGCCGTCGGCGGGCGTCGCGTGACCGTCCACCACGGGCGCGTACGGCAGCGGACGGGCGGGCCGGGAGCCGCGCTCCTGCTTGGGCAGGGCGGGGTTCGCGGGCGCCTTCGGGAAGTAGTCGGGGTGGCGGTCGTCGTCCGGCGGCTCGTAGCCCGCGGTGTCCGGCAGACCGGCCGGGTCGGTGTCCTTGCCGCTGAAGTCGAACGCGGCCGTCAGATCGCCGCAGACGGCGCGCCGCCACGGCGAGATGTTCGGCTCGCGCACACCGAAGCGCTGCTCCATGAACCGGATGATCGACGTGTGGTCGAGCACCTGCGAGCAGACGAACCCTCCCGTGCTCCACGGCGAGACGACGACCATCGGGACGCGCTGGCCGAGGCCGTAGTGCCCGGCCGCGTACTGGGCGTTGCCCGGGAAGTAGTCCAGCTTCGTGTCGACCGTCGACAGGCCCTGGTTGGCCGACGAGGGCACGTACGGCGGCACGATGTGGTCGAAGTAGCCGTCGTTCTCGTCGTAGGTGACGAAGACCGCGGTCTTGCTCCACACCTCCGGGTTGGAGGTCAGCGCGTCCAGGACCTTCGCGATGTACCAGGCGCCGTAGTTCACCGGCCAGTTGGGGTGCTCGGTGAACGCCTCGGGCGCGGCGATCCAGGAGATCTGCGGCAGCTTGTCCGCCTTGACGTCTGCGGTCAGGCGGTCGAAGAGGCCGTCGCCCGCCTTGACGTCGGTGCCGGTGCGGGCCTTGTCGTAGAGCGGGTCGCCGGGCTTGGCGTTGCGGAAGGTGTTGAAGTACAGCAGCGAGTTGTCGCCGTAGTTGCCGCGGTAGGGCGCGTGCTCGAGCCAGCCCCAGCGGCCCGCCGCGTCCAGACCGTCGCCGATGTCCTGGTAGACCTTCCAGGAGACCCCGGCCTGCTGCAGGCGCTCGGCGTACGTCGTCCAGCCGTAGCCCGCCTCCTGGTTGCCGAGGACCGGGCCCCCGCCCTTGCCGTCGTTGCCGGTGTGGCCCGTGAGCATGTAGTAGCGGTTGGGGTCGGTGGCCCCGATGAAGGAACAGTGGTAGGCGTCACAGACGGTGAAGGCGTCGGCGAGGGCGTAGTGGAAGGGGATGTCCCCGCGCGTCAGATAGGCCATGGTCCGCTCGGACTTCGCGGGGATCCACTGGTCGTACGCGCCGTTGTTGAACGCCTTGTGCCCGCCGGCCCAGTCGTGGTCGAGGCCCGCGATGAACTGCATGCCCAGGTCGTCCGCGTCCGGGTGGAACGGCAGCACTTCCTTGCCGCCGCCCGCCTGGTGCCACACCGGCTTGCCGCTGGGCAGTGTCACGGGCCGGGGGTCGCCGAAGCCGCGCACACCCTTCATGGTGCCGAAGTAGTGGTCGAAGGAGCGGTTCTCCTGCATCAGGACGACGATGTGCTCGACGTCCTCGATGGAGCCGGAGCGGCGCTGCGCGGGCAGGGTCGCGGCACGGCTGATGCTCTCCGAGAGCACCGAGTACGCGGCGGTGCCGCCCGCCAGTTGCATGAAGCGGCGCCGGTTGAGTTCAGGCATGGAGAAATGACCTCGCGTGATGTGTGTGGGGGGACGTGAGCGGGTGCAGTGTGTCAAGGGGAGCGTGTCTACGGAAGGTTTGTGGATGAGATGGAAGGGCCTGTGACGGGGACGTGAAGAGGGGGACAACCTCACAGGCCACGTTGTTGCGGCCGCGTGAAGTCTCCCCGTGCGCGGAATGCCCGCCGCCCCCGCGGCCTTGGGATCGTTGAGGAACGATCTTCAGCGTGAGGGCGAGGGACACATGGCCAAGGCGTACGTATTCACCCGGCACGGCGGCCCCGAGGTGGAGGCCCTCGTCGACCTGGAGCCGCCCGAGCCCGGGCCGGGCGAACTGCTGATCGCGGTGCGGGCGGCGGGCGTGAACCCCGTCGACTTCAGGCTGCGCGGCGGCTACCGCAGGCCGGGCCAGGCGCCCGCCGAACTGCCCGAGGTGCTCGGCAGCGAGGCCGCGGGCGTGGTGGCGCGGACCGGGCCGGGCGTCGAGGGATTCGCCGTCGGGGACGCCGTGTTCGGGTCCACGCTCACCGGCGGGTACGCCGAGTACACGCTGCTGCCCGTGGCGGTCGCCGCGCACAAGCCGGCGGGCCTGTCGTTCGCCGAGGCCGCGACGCTGCCGGTCGCCGCGGCCACCGCTTACGACGGCGTGCGTCAGCTCGCGCTGCCGGCCGGGGCGACGCTGCTGGTCACCGGCGCGGGCGGCGGCGTGGGCGGCAACGCGGTGCGGCTCGCGCGGCACTGGGGGCTGCGGGTGATCGGGACCGCGAGCGAGGGCAAGAAGGACGTCGTCGAGTCGCTGGGCGCGGTCCATGTGGCGCCCGGGCCGGGCCTCGTGGAGCGCGTCCGCGCGCTCGCCCCGGACGGCGTCGACGGCGTCTTCGACCTGGTCGGCGGGGAGCATCTGCGGACGGTCGCCGACCTGGTCGCGGACCGGACGAAGCTCATCACGGCGGGCGGCAAGCAGATCGTGGCCGAGCTCGGCGGCTCCGCCGTGGCCCGGGCCCGGGACGCCGCCACGCTGGAGGCGGTCGCCGAACTCGCCGCGGCGGACGTGCTCCGGCCGCACATCACGGCGACGTACCCGCTCGACCGCGCGGGCGAGGCCCTGCGCACCGTCGAGACCGGCCACGCGCTCGGCAAGGTCGTGATCGAGGTCGGCGTGGTTAGCCCGGTACCCGGGTAACCGGATCGACCGGATCGACCGGATCGACCGGATCGACCGGGACCGGATCGACCGGATCGACCGGATCGACCGGAGAAGAAGAGCCGGAAAAAAGAAAAAGACACCCCTCCGGCCCGATTGATACCTTCCGGATCATGCGTGCCCTAGGTGAGAAAGAAATACGTGCCTCGTTCGTGAACTGCTCCAAGGGCGAGGCCCGGCGCCTCACCCTGCCCGCGGGCTTCACCGGGACGCCCTGGTCCGACCTGGACTTCCTGGGCTGGCGGGACCCCAAGGCCCCGGACCGCGGCTATGTCGTGGCCGAACGGGACGGCGAACTCGTCGGCATCGCGCTGCGTGCCTCCACGGGCGCCCGCCGGTCCATGCTGAAGTCCAGCATCTGCTCGGTGTGCGTGACCCCGCAGGCCGGTTCGGGCATCGCCCTGCTCGTCGCACCGCGCGCGGGCGAGGCCGGGCGGCAGGGCAACTCGGTCGGCCTCTACATCTGCGCCGACCTCGCCTGCTCCCTCTACGTACGCGGCAAGAAGCAGTCGGCCCTGGCCCGCCGCTTCGACGAGAGCCTCACGCCGGAGGAGCAGAACGACCGCACGGTGCGGAACCTCAACGGCTTCCTCGACCAGGTGCTCGGGCAAGACTGACCCGGGCGGTCCCAAGAGCTGCCCGACCGGTCAACCCTTAGCTCTGCCGGGGATCGACCAGTTGCAGGGTCAGGGCGGGCGGCGGCTCCGCGAGCCCGGGGCCGCCCGCCTCGGCCCAGGTGAGGATGTCGTCGAGCGAGGCGTCGTCCAGGGCGAAGCCCACCCAGGCCGGTCTGCCGCCGCGTGAGCGGCCCTCGCGGGAGGGCTGGACCACGACGATGTTGGCCTGGCCGCACGGGCCCAGGCATTCGCTGGTCCGCACCGCGAAACCCCCGCCCGAGCCGGCCGCCGCCGCGCGCAGGCGTGCCAGGTGGCCCGCGTGGTCCGTGCCGGGGTGCTTGCCCGGGTCGCCGCAGCAGCAGCCCCGGCACACCACGAGCGTGCAGGGGCGGGCGGCGGGCGCCGGGGACACGGTGTCCGGGGCGGTGCGGGGCTCGGGCAGCGGCGTGG
>NZ_AOPZ01000484.1 GCF_000414115.1 Streptomyces aurantiacus JA 4570 | reverse complement strand
CGCGGTGGCCCGAGGACCCCGCGCTGCGCGAGCTGACCGAGGCCGCCGTGCGCGAACTGGCCCTGAGCGAGCGGCGCGCGGCCGCCGCGCAGGCCGCCAGCGCCAAGGCCCTCAGCCGCGTCCAGGCCAAATCCGTGAGCATGCTGGCCGACCTGCGCGACATGCAGGACCGGCACGGCGAGGACGTCTTCGGCGACCTGCTCCGGCTCGACCACAGCACCTCGCAGCTCGGCCTCATGACCGACCGGCTCGCGCTCCTCATGGGCGGCCGCTCCAGCCGCGCCTGGAACAAGCCCATCGTCATGGAGTCCATCCTGCGCGGCGCCGTCGGCCGCATCGCCGCCTACCAGCGGGTGCGGCTGCACTGCTCCACCCGCGTCGCCGTCGTCGGCTTCGCCGCCGAGGGCGTGATGCACCTGCTCGCCGAACTCGCCGACAACGCCGCGAACTTCTCGCCGCCCACCGACGAAGTCCACGTCTACGTCGAGGAGTCCCGCACCGGCGTCGTCATCACCATCGAGGACAGCGGCCTCAGGATGTCCGAGGCCGCGCTGCGCCGGGCCGAGGAGTCGGTGTCCGGGCGGATGACCGACCTCGCGCTGCTCCAGGGCACCCGGCTCGGCCTCGCCGTGGTCGGCGGCCTCGCGCGGAAGTACGGCATGAGCGTCAGCTTCCGTCCCTCGGCGCGCGGCGGCACCGGCGTCGTCGTCCTGCTGCCCCCGCAGCTCATCGCCCAGCAGCCGCAACCGGAGAGCGCCCCGGCGGCCGACGCAGGGTCGCCCGCCCTGATCGGAGCCGGAGCCGTCCCCACCCAGGGCTCGGCCCCCGCGGCGGAGACCCCGACGGCGCCCCGGATCGCGCCCGCCGACGCGGACGGGCACAGCCCCGCGCGCGAGCACACCACCGACGGCACCGGCGAGCACGGCCAGGTGCCGGGGCACGGCGGCACAC
>NZ_AOPZ01000483.1 GCF_000414115.1 Streptomyces aurantiacus JA 4570 | reverse complement strand
CCCCACCGCGCCCGCCGCGAGCCACCCCGGCAGCCACTCCGCGCGGCCCGGCCGCGCCGCCTTGGACCAGGCCACCCGGCCCACCACCCCGGCCACGCCGAGGACCGCCACCAGCGCACCCGCCGCCCCGGCCCCCATGCCGAGCCGCCGCACCCCGTACAGAGCCAAATACGTGTTGACCGACGCGATGCCGCAGCCGAGCAGCAGCGAGAACACCGCCAGCCAGGCGATCGCGCCGCGCGGCACCAACGACGCGCGCGGCGCACCCGTCCGCGCGGGCGGGTCCGCGGGCAGCGCCCGCAGCGCCCACACCGCCGTCACGACGGCGGCACCCGCCGCCGTCCACACCGCGCCCCGCCAGCCGAGCCACCCGGCGAGCGCCGCGAGCGGCAGGCCCGCGGCAGCCCGCCCAGGGCGACGGCCGCCAGCAGGAAGCCCGCCCCGGGCGCCGCGCCGATCAGCGCGAGCGCCGCCGCCGAGAGCAGGAGCAGCGCGGCCAGGGCGCGGCGCGGGCCCACCCGGTCGACGATCCGGCCGCCCGCGGGCGACAGGACGGCGGCCGTACCGAACCCGATCGTCGTGGTCAGGCCGAGCACGGTGGGTGAGAAGTCCAACTCGTCCACGAGGCGCGGGCCGAGCGCGCCGAGGAGGAAGAGCTGGAGCATGGAGAAGGCCATCGCGCAGGTGAGGAGCGCGGTGGGGAGGGGGCGCGGCGCTTCCGGCGCTTCCGGCGACTGTGCCGGGCGCCCCGTGGGTTCATCTCTCGCCGGCGTACGCCCCATCGGCCCGCGCCCCGCGTCCTCAGTTCCCACTCGGCCACTCCTCGGCAAGTTCCCCGCGCCCTACGACACGACCCACGGCCAACCGGCGTGCATCGCCCCCAGAAGTCGGATCCGTGTCCTCCCGGGTTCCCGGCGCGTGCCGTGACCCGGGCCACACCACCCCGGCGCTCGCGGAACATTCCGGACCCGCCCGTTGCCGCCGCGAGGCGGATGCAAAGATGAGGCCGCCATGACTGGGGGCCGAAGCTGTCGCGCGGTACGGGCTGCGGTGTTCGCAGCCGCCTGTGTGCTGCTCGCGGCCACCGGCCACGCCCTCATGTCGTCGGCTCCCCTGCCCTGGTGGGCGCTGCCCGGCGCGGGCGCCGCCGCCTTCGCGGGCGCCTGGCTCCTCGCCGGACGCGAGCGCGGCGTCCTCACCGTCACCGCCGCGTCCGTCGTGACCCAGACCGCCCTGCACACCTGGTTCTCGTTCGCTCAGGCCGCGGCCCACGCGTCGACGGGCGGCGGCGCCTCGCTCGCCCAGCAGTGGGCCCGCCATCTGCTGTGCGGGGCGGGCGGTTCGGCGCCCATGCCGGAGGCGGACGCGGTACGCGCCGTCACCGACGCGGGCCTCGCCGACCGGCTGAACGGGCCGCCCCCCGGACACGCCCAGCACTCGATGGGCATGCAGGAGACGGTCACCCCGACTCCGGCCGCCCACGCCACCGGCGCCCATGACATGGCCGGTATGGGCGACATGAGCGGCATGAGCGATATGGGCGGCATCGGCAGTGCGGGCGGTATGGACGGCATGCACGCCGGGCACCACATGGGCGGCATGTCGCCGCTCGGCATGCTCGCCGCGCACCTGCTGGCCGCCCTGCTGTGCGGGCTGTGGCTCGCGTACGGCGAACGCGCCGCGTTCCGCGTCGGCCGGGCCGTCGCGGGCTGGATCGTCGCGCCGCTGCGGCTCGCGCTGCGGCTGCCGCCGCCC
>NZ_AOPZ01000482.1 GCF_000414115.1 Streptomyces aurantiacus JA 4570 | reverse complement strand
CGGCTGCAGTGGCTGACGGCCCTTGAGGTGCGCGGGATCCGGCCGTTCCTGGACCAGCAGCGGGTGCTGACGGCCGCGTCGGGCGGCGGCGTGTCGGGCGGGTCCGGCGGGCTCGGCGGACAGAAGAAGGCGGCGCCGCAGCTGCGCCGCACCGACAAGAGCGCGGCCGCGCGGCGGCGTACCGTACTGGAGCAGTCGTTCGCTCAACTGCCGCAGTCCGAGCACGAGTTCGCGGGGCGGCGGACCGAGCTGGGGCGGATCGCGCAGTGGGTGCACGCGGCGCGCGCGAGCACCCAGACCAAGCCGACCGTCGTCGTGCTGCACGGCGCGCCCGGGGCGGGCCGGTCGTCGCTCGCGGTGCGGGCGGCGCACGACCTGAAGGACCAGTTCCGCGGGGCGTGCCTGGTGGACCTGCGCGGCGAGAGCCCCGACACGCCGCCCCTGTCGACCCGCGACGCCCTGCTGCACCTCCTCAACCGCCTGGGCGCGCCGCGCGAGCAGTTGTTGTTCCGTGAGCGCTCCAGCCCGGACCAGCAGGTCAAGCGGCTCAGCGAGCTGTACCACCAGCATCTGACGGGCCTTGAGGTGGTCGTCGTGCTCGACGACGCCGGCGATCCGGAGCAGGTGCGCACCCTGATCCCCGAGCGCTCCGACAGCCTCGTCCTGGTCACCGCCCGCAAGCCCCTCGACCTGCCGGACGACCTGCCCGCGTGGGTGCACCAGCTCCCGGTGGAGGCGCTGGACGCGGCGGGCGCCGAGCAGTTGCTGCGCGAGTCCGCCGAGGAGCTCACGGGTCCTTACGACGCGGCGTCGCTGGAGTCCGTGGGGGAGCTGTGCGGCGGTCTGCCGCTGGCGCTGCGCGTCGCCGGGTCCTCGCTCGGGCCGCGCACGCCGCTGCAACTGGTCGCCGACCTGTCCGCGTACGGCCCCCGGGACGCCGTGGCCCCGGTCGAGCGCGCGCTCTCGCTGCGCTACGCCGACCAGGCCGAGTCCGCGCGGCGCCTCCTTCGGCGGCTCGCGCTCGCCGGGCGGGCCTCGCTGGGTGCCGCGGCCGCCGCCGCGCTGCTCGCCACGGACGAGGCCGAGGCGGGCCGGCAGCTCACCGCGCTGTCGCGGGCGGGCCTCGTCGACCAGGTCCGGGGCAGCCGCTACCGCCTGCACGACCTGGTCCGCTCCTTCGCCCAGGCCCGGCTCGCCGACGAGGAGGAGCCCGCCGAGCGCACCGCCGCGCAGGAACGACTCATCGTCAGCTACGGCGAACTCGCCGACTCCGTGATCCGCCTGGTCGACGGCAAGACCTCGACGCGTGCCGACCACTTCGGCCAGCACGGCTTCACGTCCCTGGACTCCGCGCTTCGCTGGCTTGACGACGAGTCGAGCTTCATCACGGCGGCGCTGCGGCACGCGGAGGGCGTGGACCAGCAGGCGGTGCTGAATCTCCTGGGCGCCCTGTGCGACTACTGCCTGCTGCGCGGCGACCTCTACCGCCTGGGCGAGATCAGCGAGTTCGCGCAGTCCCTGGAGAAGGCCGGGGCCGCCGCGGGCGGGCGGGCCGGGCAGGGCCGGATGGAGCGCAGCGTGCAGTGGCGTACCGGCATCGCCGCCCGCCAGATCGGCGACCTGGACCAGGCCCGCACCACGCTGTCCTCCGTCGTGGACCTCTACTTCGAGGCCCACCAGGACGCGGGCGCGGCCCGTGCGCTCGGCTCCCTCGGCATCACCCTGCACCACCAGGGCCAGCTGTCCGAGGCCGCGGCCCGGCTCCGCGAGGCACTCGACCTCCAGGTGTCCGACGAGCTCGCGGGCGACCGCGCCTGGACCCTGCACGCCCTGGCCGCCGTCGAACGCGACCGCTCCCGCCTCGGTGAGGCCCAGGAGATGCTGCGCACCGCCCTGGTCCTGCACCGCGACAGCGAGTCCGTGCACGGCGAGGCGTGGGCCCACTTCCAGCTCGGGCAGGTGTGCCTGCGCATGGGCGAGGTGCCGCGCGCGGAGGAGGAGCTGCGGCGCGCCCTGGATCTGTACGGGAGCACGCGCGACGCCCGCGGCGAGGCGTGGGCGCTCACCCAGCTCGCCCGGGCCCGGCTCGTCGCGGGCGACCCGGCGCCCGCCGTCGACGGCCTGCGCCAGGCGGTCTCCCGGCACCGCGACAACGAGGACGCCCGCGGGGAGGCATGGTCCCTGTACTACCTGGGCCAGGCCCTGGAGGAGACCGGCAACCTCGAACAGGCCGTGCGCGACCTGGAGCGGGCCCGCACGATGTTCTCCCGCATGCGGGACGTGTACGGCCTGGCCTGCGCCCGCCACCACTCCGCCCGCGTCACCCGCGACCAGCGCGCCGCGCAGACCGGCTCGCTGCGCAACTCCGGCTTCGCCCGCCAGCTCCTGATGGACGCGCGCGCCGACTTCCAGCGCATCGGGGTCGCCCACGGCGAGGCGTGGACGTGCCTCGAACTCGCTGTCGTCGACGCGGGGAACGCCCGCACGCAGGCGGCGCTGTCCCTGTGCGACGAGGCCATCGCCCTCTTCGCCTCCTACGGCGACCGCCGCGGCGAGGACTGGGCCCACTTCCTGCGCGCCACGCTCCTGCCCTACGCCTCCCCCGGCGGCTGGGAGATCGGCACGGCGGTCGCCCAGGAGGAACTCGTCCAGCTCGCCCGCGCGGGCCATCCCTTGCGGGACGGGAAGCTCGACGAGTACGTGGAGGCGTATCTGCTGCTGCTGGAGCGCGGCGCCGAACTGGACGCGGGATGGCAGGCGTGGCGGCTCGGGATGACGCCCAACCGGCATGCCCGGGAGGTCATGGGGGTTTCGGTGGCGGCGCCTCAATAGGGCCGCCATAGTGGGGAGTTGGCGCACTGCGTTCGGCGGGGGGTGGGGCTGTGGACGGCGACTGGCTGCCGGACGACCCGGACCCGTCCGCCGGGCCGCGCGCGGCGGCGGACCTGCCGCCGGAGCTGCGCGCGTTCATCCGGCCCGATGACGCGAGCCCCGCGATCCTTGAGCTGTACGGCCCCTCGTCCGCCGATACGTACGCTCTGGCGGTCCGGTTGGCCCGGCTGGCCCGGGACGAGCCCGGGTCGCGGGCGCGGTTCCAGCTCTGCTGGGTGCCGGTCGGGGCGGCGGACGTGGTGCTGCTGCGGCTGCTGGAGCGGCTGTTGGCGGACCGCCCGTCGAAGGCCGTGTACGACATGCTCCTCGCCGAACCCGGCGGCCTGACCGGGGCATTGATCCGCGAGTGCCACCTGGCGCCCACGGAGGGGCCCTTCCTGGTGGTCCTCGACGGGGAGGCCGACCTCGGTCTGCTGCGGGTCGCCGCCCGGCTCGTCGAGGGGACGAGGTGCCGGGTCCTCACCATGTCCGGGGTCCGGCGCTCGGCGGCGGAGGTGGCGGCGGTCGGCTACGAGGTGCCGGGAGGCGGGGGCACGGCCGTCCCGGAGCCCCACCGGACGCCCTCATCGGCGGCCCTGGACCGGAACCTCCTGGCCGCCGCCCTCGACGGCTCGGCGGACCTCCAGGAGGGAGCCGACGCGTACGCCGATCTGCTCGTACGACTCCTGCGCTCCGGCGACCCCGACGGCGCGACGCTCCTCGACCGGCTCGAACCCCAACTGCTCGGCAGGCAGGGCCTGTTCCGGCTGCTGCGGCTGAAGCAGTCCCTCTGGCAGCACACGGGCGGCTGGGAACCCCTGCGGACCGTCGCGGCGGTCGCGGTCCGCGAAATCGGCCGACCGCTGCCCGCCGCGGACGCCCTGGCGGCAATCGGCTCCCCGCGCGCCACGCTCCACAAAGCCGTCGCCGAACGCTGCGCGGGCCTGCTGCGCGAGGCCACGGCCACCCTCGACGGCATCCCCGACGAGGCGCCCCCGAACGGCTGGGTCCTGCACACCCGAGCCGCCCTCCAGTGCGACATGGGCGTGCTCCGGGGGGCGGAGAAGCTGCTCCGCAGTGCCGTCGAGGCCCATCAGGTCCGCGGGGACACCCGGGGGGAGGCGTGGGCCGTCCACCACTACGGGCGGCTGCGGCTCGCGCGCGGCGACCTGGAGGAGGCGCAGAAGCGCCTGGAGGCCGCCCGGCACATGTTCATCGGCCTCGGCGACCGCCAGGGCCGGGCGTGGACCGAGACCGAACTCGGCCGGGTGCAGCTGCTGTACGACAGCCATCCGGAGGCACTGCACGGGCTGGGCAAGGCGCTCGCGCTGCACCTGTCGAACGGGGACACGCGGGGCAAGGGGTGGACGTACTTGCATCTCACCCTGGCCCACGAGGGATCGGGCGACCCCGAGCAGGCCGTCAGGATGGTCCGCAGGGCGGAGCTGGTCCTGCGCGAGGTGCCCGACCACCTGGGGGTGGCCTGGGCGCAGCACTACCGGGCGCTCCTGGCGTTCGCCGACCATGCCACCCCGCCGGCCACGGTGGGCTGGCTCCACTACGCGGCGGACCGCTTCAGCCGGGCGGGGTGCCTGCACGGCCTCGCCTGGAACACCCTGGAACTGGCCGACCTGTGGCGGCGGGAGGAGTGGAGCCCGGCAGCGACCGCGGGCGGCCTCTACCTCGACGCGCAACGCCGGTTCGAGGACATCGAGGGCCTGTGGGGACTGCGGTGGGCCCGCGCGCTCCGTGCGAGCCTCACCGAGCCCGCCGACCGCACGGAACGCGTCCCCTTGACCGCCCGCCACCTCATCACCGAACCGGGCGCGGAGTTCACCGGCGGCCCGCCGTTCCCCGGCACCCGCTCCCGCGTCCGCCTCGTCCTCCTGGACGACGACACGGCCACCACCAGCACGGCCTCCCGCATCGCCCTCCACATCACCCCCGGCCTCGACCACCCCTGGTCCACTCCCACCGCCGACCTCCCCTGGCTCACCGCCCGGGCCACCCCCCTCACCGCCGCCGACGTCGAACCCGCCCACGCCGTCACCCTCAAGCCCTCGCCCCGCGACCCGGACGGCGCCGAGTTCCTCTTCACCCCGCGCCGGGCGGGCCGCCACCGTCTCCTCTTCACCATCGAGCACTCCGCCACGGCCACCGTCCTCCAGCAGGTCGAGACGTACATCGACGTCATCGACGGCGAGGGCGGCACCCCGGACGCCGCCCTCTCACCAGAAGCACTGCGGAGGGCCTAGGACACATGGCCCACGAACTGCCGACCCACATCACCCACGACCCCAGCCTCGGCTTCACGCGGCTCCCCCGGCATGTGATCCGCCACCCCGACCTGGTCGTCGGCCTCGACGCGCGCCGCGAGGACGAGAACGTGCAGGCCCGGATGTACGGCCCCGCCGTGCCCTCGCTCAGCGGCTCCGAGCACACCGTCACTCTCAACGTCCGCCCTCGCGAGGTCCGTTCGGTCGCGGCCCGGCTGCGCCAGGTGTGGCGGGACGAGTTCGTGGCCCTCCAGCCGCTGGACGAAGCGGGCCGACCGAGCCTCGGCCGCACCCCCCTCCCGTACGCGAACCTCGTCGACCTCACCACCGAGCCCGAGGCCGAGCTGCGCGCCGCCCTCTCCCGACTCGCCCTCAACGGCGCCCAGTTGCTCTTCGACGTACTCCTCGGCGGCGAGACCGAGGAGCTGAAGCTCTTCCGCGGCTTCCTCACGGACGTCCTGAGCCAGGACCGGCCCCTGCGCGTCCGCTTCCACTCCGACCTGTTCCTGCCCTGGCCGATGCTGTGCCTGCCGGCCGCCCCTGACGAGCCCGACGAGGGGGACCTGGACGCGGTGTTCGCCCGCTTCCTCGGCTACCGCCACCAGCTGGAGCACACCGGCGGCAGCGCCTACGCCCGCGTCGCCGACGACCGCGATCCCCCGCCCCGCGAGGCCCCCGCGGTCAGCCTCAACCACGACACCGGGGTGGACGCGGAGGGCCGGACCAGGGCCGCGGAGGTCGCGGCCGCGCTCGCCGACGGCACCGCGTTCGTGGAGCGCACCACCCGCGCGGACCTGGAGCACGCCCTGCGCGACCGCCTCCTCGACGAGCAGCTCATGTACTTCTGGTGCCACGGCCACTTCACCACCACCGGCGACGAACCCCCGTACCTCGTACTGAAGTTGACCGACCAGCAGGCCATCGACGCGTACACGCTGCGCGCCCACCGCCCGCCCCCGCACGCCTGCGTGCCGTTCCGCCCCTTCGTGCTCCTGAACGCCTGCTACGCGGGCCTCCCGGGCAACGCCGACCTGGCCTACCTCGGACGGGCCCTCTTCGACGCGGGGGCCTGCGGGATCCTCGGGCCGGGGATCGAGATGCCGCAGCGCTTCGCCGCCGAGTACGCGCTCGCCTTCGTCACCCGCTACCTGGCGGGGCGGGAGACGGCGGGCGGCATCGCCCACGGCCTCGGGCGGCACTTCGCGGACACCTGCCGCAACCCTCTCGGTTTCGCGTACGCCCTGCACAGCGGCATGGACAGCCGGCTGGAGCGGACCGCGTGACGCCCGCGGGCGAGGCCGCGGGTGAGCTCGGGGGCGAGGCCGCCGTCGTCGACCTCGACGAGGGCGGGTGGCCGCTGCGGCCCACCCGGTCCGGGCCGCGTCCCGTGCCCGCGCCGGGGCTCCTCGACCACTTCGCCGCGCGGCTCACCCCGCCGCCGTGGGCGACGGACATCGTCGTGTACGTGCACGGGTGGCAGACGTCGCGGACGTCGTCCCGCCAGGCCCTGGGTGAGCTGCTGGGGCTTGTGGAACGGCAGTTCGCGGGGCGGCGGGAGCTGTATCCGCGGCTCGGCGGGGGCTTCGCCCCCTGGCCGGTGCTCGTCCGCTGGCCGTCCCGCTCGCTGCCCTCGCTCGGCGGCTACCGCCGGATCCGCGACCGCGCCCACGCCATGGGCACGCACGGGCACGCCGCCCGCGTCATCGCGCAGCTCCTCGGCTATCTGGACGCCCGGCGGGGCGACCCGCGCGCCGCACGCGTCCTGGCCAACCGCGGCGGGCAGTACCTGCACCTCGTCGGGCACTCGTTCGGCTGCCGGTTCCTGTGCGAGGCGGTGCAGTGGGCCGCCGCGCCGCCGGGCGGGACGCTGGGGGCGGCCGGGACGCTGGGGTGGAGCACGCCCGCGCCGCCGGGGCGGCCGTTCACCGTGGACTCGATGCTGCTGTTGCAGATGGCGGCGCCGCGCGACGCCTTCGCGGAGACGTTCACCGCGCTCGCGGGTGCGCCGCTGCGCGGCCCCGTCGTGGCGACGTACTCACAGCACGACCGCGCCACCGGCTTCTGGCATCTGCGGGCGGAGCGGCGGGCGGGCGTCGGTCACGCGGGCATCGGCACGGCGCCCGCGCCCGTGTCGGGGATACGCATGCGGGGCACCGGCGAGCCGTACCCGCACGATGCCCTGGACCACCGCTTCGTCAGCGTCGACGCGGGCAACGTCTTCGTCCACGGCCGCGGCCCGGCGGGCGCCCACTCGGACCACCTGCGCCCGGAGTCGGCACACCTGCTGCTGTCCCTGGCAGACCACTCACGGTGACAAGTGTCAGCCCGACGGCGACCATTTCAGCCCGACGGCGACCATTTCAGCCCGTCCGGCGTTTGAGGACGAGGCCGTCCGGCGTTTGAGGACGAGGCGCGGAGCGCCGACAAGGGGGGTCCGGGGGCGAAGCCCCCGAGAGGGGCGCGCCGACCGTAGCTGCCAGGGCGCCCCCGCCAGAAGCCTCAGGCGTCCTTGGAACCCTTACCCGCGGCGCCGGAGGCGCGAGCCGCGCCGGAGGCCGCGGCCTCGGCACCCTCGGGGCCCCCCGAGGAGTCCAAGGAGTCCGGGGAGTCCGGGGAGTCCGTCCGGGGAGTCCGGGGAGTCCGGGGAGTCCGGGGACTCCTTGAAGTCCACCTTCCCCATGTGCCGGTTCATTGACTTCATCAGTCGCCACACCGCGAGCGCCATCACCGCGAACACGATGAACCCCAGCACACCGGGGGTCACCTTGTTCTCGTCCACCTCCTTGGCGAGGGGGACGAGGTGCGTCATTGCCAGGCTTGCGCTTCCGCTCATGTCAGGCATTGTCGCGGATGCCCGCGAAGAGGTCGTCCTCGGGGAGGGAGGTATCGACGAGGGACTTCGCGAGCTCGTACTCCTCCGTGGGCCAGACCTCCTTCTGGATCTCCATCGGGACCCGGAACCAGCCGCCGTCGGGGTCGATCTGCGTGGCGTGCGCGATCAGGGCCTTGTCGCGGATTTCGTAGAAGTCGGCGCACGGCACGTGGGTCGTGAGCGTGCGCTCCACGCGCTCGAACTCGTCCCAGCGCTTGAGCCACTCCCCGTAGGGCGATTCCAGGCCGCGGTCCAGCATGGCCTGGTGCAGGGCCTCGGTGCGCGGGCGGTTGAAGCCCTGGTTGTAGTAGAGCTTCCGCGGCGCGAAGACCGGGCCGAACTCGCTCTCCGGGTACTTCTCCGCGTCCGCCGCGCCGTCGAAGGCCACCATCGAGATCTTGTGGGTCATGATGTGGTCGGGGTGCGGATAGCCCCCGTTCTCGTCGTACGTCGTGATCACCTGCGGGCGGAACGCGCGGATCTGGCGCACCAGCTCACCGGCCGCCTTGTCGACGTCCTCAAGGGCGAAGCAGCCCTCGGGCAGCGGGGGCAGCGGGTCGCCCTCGGGCAGGCCCGAGTCGACGAAGCCCAGCCACTCCTGCTTGACGCCGAGAATCTCGCGCGCCTCGTCCATCTCCTTCTTGCGCACCTCGTGGATGTGCTCCTGGATGTAGGTGTCGCCCTGGAGCTTGGGGTTGAGGATGTCGCCGCGCTCCCCGCCCGTGCAGGTCACGACGAGCACGTCCACCCCCTCGGACACGTACTTGGCCATGGTGGCCGCGCCCTTGCTCGACTCGTCGTCGGGGTGGGCGTGAACGGCCATCAGTCGAAGCTGCTCAGTCAAGACTCGATCCTCAGGTGTCCGGCGCCAGTGTGTGCTGCGGCGCCCTCGGTCGTCCGGCGTTGTGCGGGGCTTCTATAGTGACGGAACCGGGGGGCGGAAAATTCCGGCGGACCGCACTGTCCCGCGATCGGCTCGCGGCTTGCTCGTCCGCCGGAGTCGGCATCCCTGTCCATCTGGAGGACGATCATGACCGCGGTGAGCGGCGGCGACAGCCGCGGGACGGCCCTGCGGGCCCCCGAGGGCCGCTACGGCCGGTCGGCGGACGAGCGCGCCGACCACAAGCTCAAGATCGTGGGCGCCGTCCTCGCTGTGCTGCTGCTCGGGGTCGTCGGCTGGTTCGGCTACGACTCCATCGCGGGATCCAAGGTCAGCGGCGAGATCATCAAGTTCGACGTGGTCTCCGACAGCGCCGTCGAGGTGCACCTCGAAGTGCGCAAGGACGCCGACGCGAACGGCTACTGCACGCTCCGCTCCCAGGCCGAGGACGGCTCCGAGGTGGGCCGCGCGGACTTCCGCTTCGACCAGGACAAGGGGCGCGTCGACAAGACCGTCACGCTGCGGACGACCGAGCGCGCCACCAGCGCGGAGCTCGTGGGCTGCCACGAAGACTGACACTGCCTGACACCGCCTGACGCTGCGTGCCCCTGGCTGACAGCGCCTGGCGTCCCTGGTGGTGGTGCGCGCCGCCCACGCCCGGCGCACACGCGCTCACCTGCGCTAACGCCTCTCTGATGACATACGTCCTCCCCCTTCGGCACCGGAATTGTTAGGCTCGTGGTTTCGCCCACCCGTGAGGGAACATCCTTCTGGGTAGGGCGATGCTTTGTATTCCCAGTACCTACGAGGAGCACCTGTGACCCAGACCAGCGACAACGTCACCTGGCTGACCCAGGAGGCGTACGACAAGCTCAAGGAAGAGCTTGAGCACCTGTCTGGTCCCGCGCGCACCGAGATCGCAGCCAAGATCGCGGCGGCGCGCGAGGAGGGCGACCTGCGCGAGAACGGCGGGTACCACGCGGCCAAGGAGGAGCAGGGCAAGCAGGAGCTCCGTGTCCGCCAGCTGACCCAGCTCCTGGAGCACGCGAAGGTCGGTGAGGCGCCCGCCGAGTCGGGCGTGGTCGCCCCCGGCATGGTCGTCACCATCGCCTTCGACGGCGACCCGAGCGACACGGTGACCTTCCTGCTCGCCTCCCGGGAGTACGCCAGCGACGACATCGAGACGTACTCGCCGCAGTCCCCGCTCGGCAGCGGCGTCAACGGCAAGAAGATCGGCGAGAACGCGGAGTACGAGCTGCCGAACGGCAAGCTGGCCTCCGTCAAGATCCTCGAGGCCAAGCCGTACCAGGGCTGAGCCCGCCCAGACCACGCGAAGACCCCCGGCGCCGTCGCGCCGGGGGTCTCGTGCGTACACCGGTCTCGTGCATACGAGGGGATCTCGTGCGTACGAGGGGCACTCAGACGGCTGCCGAGCGGTACTTGCGCACCGCGAGGGTGCGGAAGACCACCAGGATCAGCACCGACCAGAGCACCGAGGCGAGCACCGGGTGCTGCATGGGCCAGGCGTCCGGGGTCTTGAAGCCGGGCGGCAGATTGCCGAACAGCTCGCGGCACGCCTGCACGGTGGTGCTGAACGGGTTCCACTCGGCGATGTGCCGGAAGAACGTCGGCAGGTTGTTGGAGTCCACGAAGGCGTTCGAGATGAACGTCAGCGGGAAGAGCCAGATCAGCCCGCCCGAGGTCGCGGCCTCCGGCGTGCGCACCGTCAGGCCGATCAGGGCGCCGATCCACGAGAAGGCGTAACCGAGCAGGAGCAGCAGGCCGAAGCCCGCGAGGATCTTGCCGAAGTTCTCGTGGGCGCGCCAGCCGATGAGGAGCGCCACCAGGGCGAGCACGACCAGCGTCAGCGCGGTCTGCACCAGATCCGCGACGGTCCGGCCGGTGAGGACCGCTCCGCGCGCCATGGGCAGGGAGCGGAAGCGGTCGATGAGGCCCTTGTGCATGTCGTCCGCGATACCGGCGCCCGCGCCGGCCGTGGCGAAGGTGACGGTCTGCGCGAAGATGCCCGCCATGAGGAACTCGCGGTAGTCCTGCGAGGAGAGGGAGCCGCCGACCTGGATGGAGCCGCCGAAGACGTACGTGAAGAGGACCACGAACATCACCGGCTGGATCAGTCCGAACAGCACCATCTCGGGAATCCGGCTCATCCGGATCAGGTTGCGGCGGGCGATGACCAAGGAGTCGCGGACGGACTTGCCGATGCCGCCGGCCGGGGTGGGGGCGGGTGCGCTGCGCGTGACGGCACTCACGGGGCGGCCTCCTTCTTGTGCTTGTCCTCGCCGTTCTCTTCGTCCCTGACCTCGGCCATGTGCCCCGTCAGGGAGATGAAGACGTCGTCGAGGGTGGGGCGGCGCAGGCCGATGTCGTCGATCTCGATGCCCCGGGCGTCGAGCTCCCGGATGACCTCGGCGAGCAGCTTGGCGCCGCCCGTGACGGGGACCGTGAGCTTGCGCGTGTGCCGGTCGACGGTGGCCTCGCCCTTGCCGAAGCCGGCCAGGACCTCGCCGGCGGCCGCGATGTGGGCGGGCTCGTGCACCACGACCTCGACGCGCTCGCCGCCCGTCTGGGCCTTGAGCTGGTCGGCGGTGCCGCGGGCGATGACGCGGCCGTGGTCCACGACGCAGATGTCGTGCGCCAGGTGGTCGGCCTCTTCCAGATACTGCGTGGTGAGCAGCAGGGTGGTGCCGCCGGCGACGAGCTCCTGGATGACCTCCCACAGGCCCTGGCGGTTGCGCGGGTCGAGGCCGGTCGTCGGCTCGTCCATGAACATCACCGGCGGCGAGACCACCAGGGCCGCGGCGAGGTCGAGGCGGCGGCGCATGCCGCCCGAATACGTCTTGGAGGGGCGGTCCGCGGCGTCCGTGAGATGGAAGCGCTCCAGCAGCTCGCCCGCTCTGATCTTGGCCTCCTTGGCCCGCATCTCATAGAGCTGGCCGACCATCTGGAGGTTCTCACGACCTGTCAGATACTCGTCCACGGCGGCGAATTGGCCGGAGAGGCCGATGGAGCGCCGCACTTCGTTCGGATGCTTCAGGACGTCGATCCCGGCGACGAACGCCCGGCCGCTGTCGGGGGTCAGCAACGTGGTCAGACAACGGACCGCCGTCGTCTTTCCCGCGCCGTTCGGCCCGAGGAGGCCGAGGACGGTGCCTTCCGGGACATCGAGATCGACGCCGTCCAGAGCCCTTACGTCACCGAAGGTCTTGACCAGACCTTCGGCGTAGATGGCGCCTGGCATAGGGGGTCTCCCATGTTTTGGGTGTTTTCCTAGCGAAAGCTTAGGTTTGCCGGGTACTGATCGCCCGGCCCTCAGTGGCGTGACTCACACTGTAACGCGATACATCGCGTCTGCTCAATGGATTTGTGCGGCCTGTGGAAAACCGGCCGGGGTGCGCGGCCGGGTCGTACGCCCCCTCACCGCTCGCGCGCCCTCCCCAGCGGGCAGGTGGACGCCCGGTCCGGCCGAGGCCGACCGGAGCCGGTCAGCCGATGACCGTGTACCCTGCGTCCCGCAGCGCAGCGCCGACCTCCGCGCAGTGCTCGGGGCCCTTCGTCTCCAGGTGCAGTTCCACCTCCGCCTCCGTGAGCCCGAGCCGGGGATCGGTCCGTACATGACTCACGTCGAGGACATTGGCGTCGGCCTCCGAGAGCACCCCGAGGAGTGTGGCCAGGGCGCCCGGCCGGTCCGTCAGGCGCAGCCGCAGCGACAGATAGCGGCCCGCCGCCGCCATGCCGTGCCGCAGGATGCGCTGCATCAGGAGCGGGTCCACGTTGCCGCCGGAGAGCAGCGCGACGACCGGCCCCTCGAAGGCGCGCGGATCGCTCAGCAGCGCCGCCACCGGGCTCGCGCCCGCGGGTTCGACGACCATCTTGGCCCGCTCCAGGCACAGCAGCAAGGCACTCGACAGATCGTCCTCGGAGACCGTGACGATCTCGTCCACCAGTTCCTCGACGATCCGGAACGGTACGTCGCCGGGGCGCCCCACCTTGATGCCGTCCGCCATCGTCACCGGGTTGTCGATCGACACCGGCCGGCCCGCGGCCAGCGAGGGCGGATACGCGGCCGAGCCCGCCGCCTGCACTCCGACCAGGCGTACGTCCGGGCGCAGCGACTTGACCGCGACGGCGATGCCCGCGGCCAGGCCACCGCCGCCCACGCCGATGACGAGCGTGCGCACCTCCGGGCACTGCTCCAGGATCTCCAGGCCGACGGTGCCCTGTCCGGCGACGATGTCCGGGTGGTCGAAGGGGTGGATGAAGACCGCGCCCGTCTCGCGCGCGTAGTCCTGCGCGGCCGCCAGCGTCTCGTCGACGACCTGGCCGCGCAGGCGGACCTCCGCGCCGTAGTCCCGGGTCGCCGCGACCTTCGGCAGCGGGGCGCCGGCCGGCATGAACACCGTCGAGCGGACGCCGAGCAGCGACGACGCCAGCGCGACGCCCTGCGCGTGGTTGCCCGCGCTGGCCGCGACGACACCGGCGGCGCGCTCCTCGGGGAGCAGTCCGGCGATGCGCACATAGGCGCCGCGGAGCTTGAAGGAGCCGGTCCGCTGGAGGTTCTCGCACTTGAAGTGCACCGGCGCGCCCACCAGTCGCGACAGGTGCCTGCTGCCCTCCATGGCGGTGACCCGGGAGACCCCCAGGAGCATCTTCTGCGCGCCGCGTACGTCGTCGAGCGTCACCGTCGGAAAGGAGCGAGTCGTGCGGTAGCTCATGACTGCAGTCTCGCAGTTCACGCGCGTCTCCTCCTGGTGTGACCAAGCGGCGAGACGGGTTTGCGCAGCGCCGGTACGGGTAGCGCCCGGGCCGCGTACCCTGTCCCCCAATCCATCACCCTTCCCATGAAGTGAGCCCCCGGCCATGCCCACAACTCCGGACATGACGACCGCCAGCGATCCCGGCCTCCTCGACACGTTGCAGCACCAGGTTGCGGTGTTCGCGCGGCGTGCCGAGCAGACCCGCCTCGGCGGCGTCGGACAGGTCCGCAACTCCATGGACCGTGCCGCGTATCTGCTGCTCAACCGCCTCGACAAGGAAGGTCCGATGGGCGTCAAGGCGCTCGCGGCGAGCATGGGCATCGACTCGTCGACCGTCACCCGGCAGGTCGCGCCCCTGGTCGACACCGGCCTGGTCAAGCGCACCTCGCACCCCGAGGACGGCCGTGCGGTCGTGCTCCAGCTCTCGCCGCGCGGGCAGGCCCGCCTGGACGAGGTCCGCTCCTCGCGGCGCGAGCTGATGGCCGAGCTCACGCACGACTGGGCCCCGGCCGAACGCGAGAGCTTCACCGCGCTCCTCACCCGTTTCAACTCCGCGCTCTCGGCGCGGCAGTCCTCCCAGGGGGTCCCGGACTCCGTCGCTCCGGCAGACTCCTGAGCACCCGGCCGCGGTCCGCCGACTGCCGCGGCCGGGCGCCGAGCGGACCCTGAGGGATGGGGCCCGCTCGCGCAGGGCTCTTGACCTGGGCGCCGTGCCTGGCCTCAGATGAAACCGGGTCCCCCTATGCCGTACGGCGGGAGGCGCGGTGCGAGAGCGGCAGGCCGCCCAACAGGCCCGCCGCGCCCGGGAGTTCCAGGCGTTCGTCGCGGGCGCGGCAGGGCGCCTTCTGCATGCCGCGACGCTGCTCACCGGTGAGCGGCCCGGCGCCGATCCGCGCGCGCGGGCGCTGCTCACCGCGGCGCTCGCCGCCACGTACGCCTCGTGGGACCGGCTGCGCGGTGAGGATCCCTACGACCGCGCCCGTACCGTCCTCGTCGTCCGCTACGCGCGCGGGGCGTGGCGGTGGCCCCGCCGGCGCCGTGGGGGCGGGGGGCCGCTCTCGCGGCTGTCCCCGCAGGAGCGGCTCGTGCTGGTGCTGCGGTTGTACGAGGGCGTGGCCGAGGAGCAGACCGCGGCGCTGCTCGGGCTGCCCCCCGAGCGGGTCCGCACTCTGTGTGCGCGGGCCGTCGCGGTCGTACTCCATCCCCCTCGGGGGCCGGCTCCCTTCTCCGCGGCGCCCCCGGTGCCGCCGGTTCCGCCCGGTGCGCTCGGGAAGGCGGCGTCGTGAGTCAGCAGGAGCGGCGTGAGGCCGTCGTGCGGGAGCTGCTCGATGCCGAGGGGCCGGCTGTCGTGCCGCCCGGGCTGCATGAGGACGCCGTGCGGCGGGGGGCCCGCATGCTGCGGCGGCGTACGTTGCTGCGGCGGCTGCTGTGGCTGCTCCTGCTCGCCGCGGTGGTGGCCTTCGCCGTCTGGGCCGCCGAGGTCCAGCCCTGGGTGGAGCCGCCGTCCCGGACGACTCCTCCCCTCACTCGCTGGTAGCGGCCCGGTGGGGGCGGATCCTGTCCCGCCGCTCCGC
>NZ_AOPZ01000481.1 GCF_000414115.1 Streptomyces aurantiacus JA 4570 | reverse complement strand
CGCCGCCGCCCGCCCCCGCACCCCCGCCTACCTCGCCCCGGGCCCGCACACCGCCCGCTGCGAGCGCACCCCGGTCACCCCACAGGGCCCCCGCCGCCCGCCGCACCCGGAGCGGGTGCGCGGCACCTCGGCCCGGCCACTCGCCGGCGGCTGAGCCGCCCCCCAGACCGCGGGAACGGTACGCACAGACTGACTCCCGCGCGCCGAAGGCCCCGGACACCGCTCAGGTGCCGGGGCCTTCGCACGTCGCGCGGCCGTCCGGTTCTCGCGCGCGGCCGGTGGTGTCAGCCCTTCCAGCAGCGCTTCACCGTGCCGTCCGCGACCTCGAAGTTCAGCCGCCCCGCGAGGTACTCCATCGTGATGAACGTGCCCGGCGGCAGCGACCTGACGGTGGACCAGCCGCGCTCACGGGCCCGGCGCTCGGCGTCCTCGGCGGCGAGGCCGACGTAGGAGTCCGGGCTGTCCTGGGGCTCGGCGGCGGGTGTCGGTATGGGTGCCATGACCGCCACGTTAGGCGGCCGGTGTCCGCCAGGGAAGCCCGGGCCGCCCGGGGAGGGCCGGTGCCGTCGGCGGAGGGCCTGAGCCGTCCGGGGAGCCCCGGAGCCGTGCACCATGCGTCACCGGTACCCCTCCGGTCACGCTTCTGTCACAGGATCACGACGCCGGTTTCGCCCCGAGTTCGTCACACGTACGAGCGGTTCGGTGCTTGTGGGCGGTGAATTCACGGGGAACTCCGGCGCACTCGTCGCCCCCTGGAGCGAGCACCGGAAATCGAACTCGGCCCCGCTCCCGACGCGCTGCCGGACCGCGCGCGAATACCTCCGGAAACCCTTTACCGATCCTCCGCATTTGCGATTGCCGGGCGCTTCGCGGGATGTGACAGATCATAGGGAATTCACGACTCCGGAACGGCGGCCGGCCCCGGGGCGCGCCACGCCGCAGCCGTACGCCCTCTGTCGGATCGGGGTCGGCGGCGAGCATCATGTCCTGTGCTTCGGGCAAGCCCAGGACGCGACCGCGAAGGGGCAGCGATGGGGACGCAGACGGCACCGGCGGCCGCCCGGCCGGCACGAGAGCGGACGCCCGGCCGGATCATCGTCGACTGGCTGACCACCACCGACCACAAGAAGATCGGTCATCTCTATCTGATCACGTCGTTCGCGTTCTTCCTGATCGCCGGACTCATGGCCCTGATGATGCGGGCCGAACTCGCCCGCCCGGGGCTGCAGTTGATGTCCAACGAAGAGTTCAACCAGATGTTCACCATGCACGGCACGATCATGCTGCTGCTCTTCGCGACGCCGACGTTCGCGGGCTTCGCCAACGAGATCATGCCGCTGCAGATCGGCTCGCCGGACGTGGCCTTCCCGCGCCTGAACATGCTGTCGTACTGGCTGTTCCTCTTCGGCGGCCTGATGGTGCTCGGCTCGCTCCTGGTGCCGAGCGGGCCCGCCGCCTTCGGCTGGTTCGCGTACGCGCCGCTCAACAGCCTGGAGCGGTCCCCCGGCATCGGCGCCGACCTGTGGATCATGGGGCTCGCGCTGTCCGGCTTCGGCACGATCCTCGGCTCGGTGAACTTCCTGACCACGATCATCGGCATGCGCGCGCCCGGCATGACGATGTTCCGGATGCCCATCTTCACCTGGAACGTGCTGTTCACGTCCATCCTGGTGCTGCTGGCGTTCCCGGTGCTCGCCGCCGCCCTGCTCGTCCTGGAGGCCGACCGGCGCTTCCACTCGGTGGTCTTCGACGCCCAGTTCGGGGGTGCGCTGCTGTGGCAGCACCTCTTCTGGTTCTTCGGGCATCCGGAGGTCTACATCATCGCGCTGCCGTTCTTCGGCATCATCACGGAGATCATCCCGGTGTTCAGCCGGAAGCCGGTGTTCGGCTACATCCCGCTGATCGGCGCGACGATGGCCATCACGGGGCTCTCGGTCGTCGTGTGGGCGCACCACATGTTCGCGACGGGCGCGGTGCTGCTTCCGTTCTTCTCCTTCATGTCGTTCCTCATCGCGGTGCCGACGGGCGTGAAGTTCTTCAACTGGACGGGGACGATGCTCAAGGGGTCCCTGTCGTTCGAGACACCCATGCTGTGGTCGATCGGCTTCCTGGTGTCGTTCCTGTTCGGCGGCCTGACGGGGGTGATCCTCGCCTCGCCGCCGCTGGACTTCCACGTCACCGACTCGTACTTCGTCGTGGCGCACTTCCACTACGTCGTCTTCGGCACCGTCGTGTTCGCGACCTTCGCGGGCTTCTACTTCTGGTGGCCGAAACTCACCGGCAAGATGCTCGACGAACGGCTCGGGAAGATCCACTTCTGGACGCTGTTCGTGGGCTTCCACACAACGTTCCTCGTGCAGCACTGGCTGGGCGCGGAGGGCATGCCGCGGCGGTACGCGGACTATCTGGCGGCGGACGGCTTCACGGTGCTCAACACCGTCTCGTCCATCGGGTCCTTCCTGCTCGGCCTGTCCACGCTGCCGTTCCTCTACAACCTCTGGAAGACGGCCAAGTACGGCGAGAAGGTCGAGGTCGACGACCCCTGGGGGTTCGGCCGCTCCCTGGAGTGGGCGACCTCCTGCCCGCCGCCGCGGCACAACTTCCTCACGCTGCCCCGGATCCGCTCGGAGTCCCCGGCGTTCGATCTGCACCATCCGGAGTACGCGGCGCTGCGGGCGCCGGACGACCAGACCGATCACCCCGGTCCAGGGCCCGGCTCAGGCGGTCCCGGACCGACCGCATCTGCTCGCTGAGCCCCTCGGGGTCGAGCACCTCGAACTCGAAGCCCAGAAACATCAGGTGGAAGACCATGAACTCCGGGCTGCCCGCGCCCGTGCGCAGCAGACAGGTGCCCTCGGTCTCGGCCTCCAGGGTGCCGTCCGACGGCGTCACCCGCTGGGCCGCCTCCGCCAGCGGCACATGGAGCCGGACGGTGGCCTGCTCCGCGTACGCACGCGTGGAGACGCCACGCGAGACGAACGCGGCCAGGTCGTCGGCGGGCGGGGTGCGCGGGGCGCAGCGCGGGCCGTGCGGGGGCCTGGGCGTGACGCGGTCCACCCGGAACGTACGCCAGTCGGCGCGGTCCAGGTCCCAGGCGACCAGATACCAGCGGTGCTCGGTGCAGACCAGGCGGTGCGGCTCGACGGCGCGGCGGCTCGTGCTGCCGCCGTGGTCCCGGTAGTCGAAGCGCAGCCGTTCCGAGTCCCGGCAGACGGCGGCCAGTTCGGTCAGTACGGACGGGTCGACGGTCTGCCCGCGTGCGGTGTGCAGCATCGGCACGGTGAACGCGTTGAGCGTGCCGACGCGGCGGCGCAGCCTGCTGGGCAGCACCTGTTCGAGCTTGCCGAGGGCGCGTACCGAGCTCTCGCCGATGCCGTCGATGCCCTGCCCGGCGGCCGTCCTCAGGCCCACGGCCACGGCGACCGCCTCGTCGTCGTCCAGGAGCAGCGGCGGCAGCTCCGCGCCCGCGCCGAGCTGGTAGCCGCCGCCCGTGCCGGGGCTGGCGTTGACGGGGTAGCCGAGCTCGCGGAGCCGGTCCACGTCGCGCCGCACGGTGCGCGGCGTCACGCCGAGCCGCTCGGCGAGGCCGGCACCGGACCACTCGCGGTGGGCCTGCAGCAGGGAGAGGAGCTTGAGCAGCCGTGCGGAGGTCTCCAACATGTTGGCGATTCTCCCTCGGCTTCCGGACAGCCACGGTCCGCGACGGCTCGCACTCTTATGGGGGCTGCGCCCCCTCTCCCCCTGCCCTTTCGGCCCTCCGGGCCTCGTCCTCAATCGCCGGACAGGCTGATTCCCTCCGGCCGGCTGTTCCGGCAGGTAGTAAGGGCGGGTGGGTGGGGGAAAGCCCGTCCGGCG
>NZ_AOPZ01000480.1 GCF_000414115.1 Streptomyces aurantiacus JA 4570 | reverse complement strand
CACGGCACGGGCACCACCCTCGGCGACCCCATCGAGGCGCAGGCGCTGCTCGCCACCTACGGTCAGGAGCGCGCCGAGGCCGGGGAGCCCCTGTGGCTCGGCTCCATCAAGTCCAACATCGGCCACACGCAGGCGGCCGCCGGCGTCGCGGGCCTGATGAAGATGGTCCTCGCCATGCGGCACGGCATACTGCCCCGCACGCTGCACGTGGACGAGCCGACACCCGAGGTGAACTGGTCGGCAGGGGCCGTCGAACTCCTGACGGAGGCCCGCGAGTGGGCCGAACGCGACGGCGGCGCGCCGCGCCGCGCCGGTATCTCCTCCTTCGGCGTCAGCGGTACGAACGCCCACGTCATCGTGGAGCAGGCGCCGCGCGCCGAGGAGCCCGCCGCCCCGGAGGGGGAGGCCGACGGCCCGGACCCGGTCGTGGCGGGTGTGGTCCCGCTGGCCCTGTCCGGCAGGACACCGGACGCCCTGCGGGCGCAGGCGGCACGGCTCCGGGAACGGCTGCTGGCCGACACCGCGCCGGGCATCGGCGATGTGGCCTGGTCGCTGGCGGTTTCGCGGTCGCGGTTCGAGCAGCGGGGCGTCGTCCTCGGCCGGGACCGGGAGGAACTGCTCGCCGGGCTCGAGCGACTGGCCGAGGGCGACAGCTCGGCTGGTGGCGTCGTCATGGGGCGGGCGGTGACTGGTG
>NZ_AOPZ01000479.1 GCF_000414115.1 Streptomyces aurantiacus JA 4570 | reverse complement strand
CGCGGCCGACGGAGCGGCCGCCGAGGGCGGGACCTGGGCGGCCGACGGCGGGGAGTCCGAGGGCGTGACCTCCGCGGCCGACGTGAGCCGCCGCACCTCGCTCCGCCACCGCGCGGCGTACGCGTCGGCGCCCCGCCGCGCGGCCCGCAAGGCCGACGCGAGGTCGTCCCCGTACTCACGGGGAGGCTCCTCGCTCAGGAGGGCGACGGCCTCCGCGGCCCGCCGCGGCCCGACCCGCGGCGCCGCGTCCAGGAGCGCCCGGGCGAGCCGCGGATGCACCCCGGCCCGGGACAGCCGGAC
>NZ_AOPZ01000478.1 GCF_000414115.1 Streptomyces aurantiacus JA 4570 | reverse complement strand
CGCTGGCGCGGGATACGGACAGTGGTTGCCCCGGCGGGCACCTTCATGGTGCGGGCCCGGGGCCGGGTACGACTGGACACAGCGAAACTCCAGGAAGTTGAAGGGTCAGGCGGCGCGCTGTTCCTGCGCGGCGATGCACACGCCACAGATGCCGCGAGAGGGCGGGATGCAGTAGCCGACGTCCAGCGAGCAGGACGGGCACGTGCGGCGGGTGAGCATCGCCAGCGCGAGTGCGCCCCACTTGCGCGAGGTCATCGGGCGTACCGGCTTGGCCTGCTCCACGCGGTAGAGGTAGGCGACCCGCACGCCCCCGGCTCGCCGGTTGACCCGCATCACCTGCGCGGCTATCGGCTGCCCGCCCGGCCGCAAGCCCCGCGCACGAAGCTGACGCCGGGTCTCCAGACCCTCGGGAGCCAGCCGCCACGGATAGGTGGGGACGCCGTGCAGAGCGCCGGTCGGGTCGTAGCACTTCCCGAACACACCGACGCCGGACATCAGGCCACCGCCTCAGCCAGCGAAGCGTCCACGCCGGCGGTGGCCTGGGAGCGCTGCTCCTGAAGCCGGGAGGACACCCAGCCCAGCGACCAGCCGGTGTCGTCCGCGAGCTGGCGCACCGTGCGCTCGCCCGGGCGGAACGAGCCGATGTACGCGCGCGCTTCGCTCTCCGGCATCTTCGTGAACGCCCCCGCCACGCTGTTCACGCCGCTCGCGGCAGTGTTCACGAGGCGGGCCGGGGCGTTCACCACGTCCCGAGCGGGCACGCCCGGGAGGGAAAGCTCGCCGCTGCGGTCAGCTGGCTGCTCGCGCCGTGAACGCTCAGCCAGTGCCTGCTGTTCACGGCGCCGCGCGTCCTCGCGCTCCTGCTGCTCACACCGCACACGGTCCTCGTGTTCGCGCTGCTCACGGCGCATGTCCGCCTCGCGGGCAAGGCGTTCACGCTCCATCCGAGCCTCGTGCTCGCGCGTCTCGCGGCGCTGTTCCTGCTCACGTTCGAACCGCTCACGATCCACGCGTTCAGCGTGTTCGCGGGCCGCCTGTTCAGCGTGTTCACGCTCCTGCCGATCGCGTTCACGCGCCTGCTGCTCACGCTGTTCACGCGCGGCCTGTTCCTCGGCCCGTGAACGCTCGATGCGTTCCAGAGCACGGCCGATCGCGCGCCGGTAGGCGAGCCCGGCCTCCGCCGTGACGATCAAGAGCAGCGGCGCGACGGCATGCACGGCCACCCCGACCAGATCTTGTTTCAGGGCGCTGTCGCCGATGTTGAGGAGCAGGGTCATCAGCCCGGTCATCCACCGCAGCACGCTCGGCCACCGCCCACCACTGCCACCCAGGCGGGCCACAACCGCGTCCAAGCGGACAACGATGACCACGGCCGCGTCAACCACCAGCGGGAGGATCGGCGCCGTCCACTGCCACTCGGCAGGCGTGACGCGCTCCACCAGCGGCGTAACCGTCAAGACGGAGTACAGCACCGCCCCGCCGGTGATGGCCCACGTGCCCGCGGCGAGCGTGCGCTCTGCGGACTGGATCTGCGCGGGAGCCAGCGACTCAAGCATCACTGCCCCCGCCCCTGGCATCGGGGGCAACGCTGAAGGCGGTCAGATGGACCGACGCACCCGCGAAGTCGGCGCGCGCCTCCAGGACAAAGGTCCGGCCGCCGCGCTGCACGCCGAACTGCACGTCCTCACAGGCGATGCCGAGCGCGAGCCGCCAGGGCTCGAAGGCCCCGAAGTCGTCGTGCAGGGACAGCTCCAGCCGCTTCGGGAAGATCGGCGAAACGTGCACCGACGGGGCAGGTAGGGCGGGGAACCCGGCGGCCACCGCGTGCAACGCCCGCAGCGAAACCGTCAGCTCCTCCATCGCCAGGTCGCTCCTCATGCAGCCACCGCCGCACCCTGCGTAGCGCAGATGTCCGCGCGGCGGACCGCCGCCCGGCGAACGCGCCGCGGGCGCGGCGCTCGCCTCGGCAGGTCGCTCGCCCTCAGCAGCGCCAGGGCGTAGGCCGCGGCGAGGGGGTCGACCTCCCGCAAGCCCAACGCCAACTCCACGAACTCCGCTGCCGTAACAGCGGTATGACCAGCAACGATGCACTTCATGGGTCGTGCCCCTCTCAGACAGGAACCGGCCGAACAGCGGCCCCGGTGTTCGAGCACCGGGGCCGCACGCCGTTGAAGTCGGAATCTCCGGCTCCCCTCAACCCCGTCCGTACGGGACCGCCCTCAGGGCGCCCGGACGGACGGAGGAGGCAACCGGCGCGGCGCTAGCCGCCGCGAAGCGGTCAAGGGTGACCGGTTGGCCGCAGCGCTCGAACGCGCCTGCGGACCTGGGGTGGAGCGGCGCCGCCGTGCCGGTCGATCACGGCCGCGCCCATCGCTTTCGTCGATTCACTGCCACTCCTTCAGACCGCTGAACAGGGGATACGCACTGCAAGGGGGACCAAGTCCCCACCCTCCGGCCGTTGCTCGCGGTCACCGGGCCACCTCGCCAGTCGGGCCGAAGCCCTGTCCCCTGGCCTTTAGCGGGATCGCAGCGTCCCCGCCCTTTGCTGTGCACCGCGGATCGGAAGCAACTCCGCCATCTGGTGCGCACCAGTAGGGAAGCATCTGGTGCGCACCAGAGTCAAGGGCTTGCGCTGAATCGAGCGGTGTTCGCCCTCTCTGGTGCATCTCCAGAAGACCGGTGGAGGCAGGGGGATCGGTAGCCAACAGGGCTTAACTTCCGCCCTGTTAACCCCTGTTGACCTGCGGCGACGTAAGGCATGCTGGACAGGTCAGTGGATGGACCTACTGCCGGGCGGTGGCCTGTGGGCACAGGACTTCGGAGCGCGCGAGCGGCGCGGGGCTGGTCTCAGGAGCGACTGGTTCGCGAGATCGAGCAGTACGCCCGACGGCACCTCGCGGACGTCGCGTCGACCGCGAGTTTGCGCGTGTACGCGTCCGAGTGGGAGAACGGGAAACGCGCCATCTCGGACCGGTACGCGGTGATCCTGCGACAGCTCCTCGGTGTCACCGATACGGAGTTGCGGGGCGCCCCGCTCGCGGCTGCGCCACCTTCCGCCGACGGGTACGACGAACTGCTGAGCCGGATCGATTCAGCAGGCAGCGTCAGTGAACCCATGGTGGAGGCGCTCAATGATCAGACCGAGTTGCTGCGCACCATGGACCGTCAGATGGGTGCGGCTGGTCTCGTGGACCAGATGACGGGGCACCTCTCTGCCCTGGAAGACGCGCTGAACTTCACGGTGCTTCCCACCGCGCGCCGGCCCGTGGCGCTCGCGCTCGCGGGGGCGTCAACTCTGGCGGCATGGCAGGCAATCGACTCCGGCGCCGTCGAACGTGCCTGGCGTCACTACGAACTCGCGAAGCGGGCGGCGCGAGACGCTGAAGCCCCGATGTACCTCGCCCACGCGATGGCAGAGCAGGCATACGTACTCTGCGAGGCTGGCCGGCCGTCCCTCGGAGTCGATTTGGTCCGCAGCGCGCAACACACTCTTGCCCGAGACGGATCTCCGCGCCTCCGAGCATGGCTGTACGCGGCTGAAGCCGAGATGTGCGCCCACGCTGGACTGCCGGATGACTGCCGACGGGCGCTCGATGCGGCCGGGGCGAGCATCCCGTCCGATTCGGGGGACCGAGACCCGGACATGTTGAGCATCTTCTTGAACGGCGCGCACCTCATTCGGTGGCGAGGCAATGTTCTTGCTCTGCTCGGAGACGCTGAGGCAGTGACCAGCCTGTATGACGCCCTGCAAGCTGTGGACCCGACCTTTGTTCGTGCGCAAGGTGGGCTCCATGCCGACCTTGCGCAGGCCCATTTGGCGCGCGCAGAGTACGACGACGCGAACACCCACCTGAGGCAGGCGCGACTACTGGCCAGCCGCACTGGCTCAGTGCGGCAGCGCCGTCGTGTCGACCTGCTCAGTGCGCGACTGTGACGCCCTGCTTGCCGCGGCTCGCCAGGATGTGGAGCAGGGCAACGAGGGTGCCCGAGCCCATCAGCTCACCGCGAGCCATGAGCCCCGGAACGTCGGCCAACGGAACCCATTCGATGTGTCCGGCCTCTTCGAGATCCGTCGGTGAACCAACCTGCTCAGCCCCGTGGCCCACGAAAATCTCGTGAGGCGAGTCGACCATGCCGACCATGGGCTGATAGGTGACGACGTGTTCCAGTGACTTCGGCCGCCAACCCGTCTCTTCCTCGACTTCCCGGAGTGCCGTGTCCGCAGGGTCCTCCCCTTCGTCCACGATGCCGCCCGGGAGCTCCCAGCCGAACTGCTGCGGGACGAAGCGGTACCGCCACATCATGAGTACGCGGTCTTGGTCGTCCAGTACCGCTGTGACGGCGACGTGGTGCAGCTTCACCACGTGATGCTCGAAACGCTCCACGCCCGGGGGCTCCACGTCCCAGAGTTGGAGTTTGACCCAGCGGTTGTCGTAGAGGTCGCGTTCACCGTGGATGAGCCAGGGCTCAAGATCCTCCGGAGCCTTCACGCTGACCGCCCCTGGCACTCGGTATGAGCTTCGCCCTCGAACCTCCAACGCACCTTCGGCTACGAGGCGGGCGAGCACTTGCCGGAGCGCGGTCCGCCCGATGCCGAGTTCTTCCACCAGCGTGCGTTCCGAGGGGAACTTGTCGCCGGGGACATACTCGCTGGCGGCGAGCCGTGCGCGAAGCGTCTCGTAGACCTTGGTCGTCTTCGGTCCCATCCGCGGAGCACTCTCCGTTCTGAGGTGGTGCGTACCAGAGTAGGCCAAGGGCCTGGAGCCCTCACATACTGATCGGAAGAACAGCGGGCAGATCTGCGCTGTACAGGTGCGGTGAGGACACGGCATGCCGTCACACGAGCAGTTTCTCCTCCACATCGACGATCTGGTACTCGTAGCCGCTCAACCAATCCCTGATGACGTCGGGGTTCTCGCTCAAGGTCAGGACAACTTGCGCTCTACCCCCGCGGTAGGGGAGTTGGGCACACGACTGCAGGAAAGGCCGCATTGCTGACGGCTCGACGTCGTACATGCGAGGGCCGTCTAGCAGGAGCAGTCCAGGATGCATTCCGTCCATAGCTCCGCTCGTTTGTACGAGACTGAGCAAGTAGGACCAGCGCATCTTGAGGCCGTCACTAGCTGAGCCTTGGAAGCCGAGATCGCTCTGTCCGTGCACAGGACGCATAGTTTGAGAATCAATTCCTACCTCTGTGGGCGCGAACACAGTGAACTGATACGAAGCTAGAAGTCGCCTGAGGTGTTGCTGCCATGTGCTGAATTTACGTGTGTCTTTCGCTGTGAAATCATCGTCACCCAGAGCATCCAACTGCGTTTTAGTCTGAATGGCTCGTCTGTGAGTATCGATGAGTTCGTTGATCGTGACTTGGGCATTGTCGCGCAGGCGCCCTAGTTCTTGCAGTCGAGCCTCGTCGAGAATGCGCTTCTGCAATTTCCCGATCGAGATGCCGGGAGCCTCTCCTTCCAGGTCGGCTTGGATTGCACGAATGCGGGAACGGATTTCCGCCGCCTCCCTTTCGAGAGAGCCACGCGCCGCCTCATTGGTGCGAGCGCTGCTTTCGGCGTCATCAATTACTGCCGTGATGGTTTGGATATGTTGATCTACGAGCCCTGCACTCTCTGCTGCAGATAGGACGGGAGCGCCCGATAGGATCTCGGTTCCGTCGAGGGACTGCTGGCAGGTAGGGCAATCATGGTGCGCGATTGCATGCCGTGAAAACTCCGCTCCTAGATTTTCGAGTGAGCGAATGTCTTTATACCTGCGCTGTTCTTGCTTCAATAGGCGGAGACGCTTTTCGAGCGTACCGCGCTGCATGTCCAGCATATTGGATGCATCGTCAAGCGCATATAGTTCGGTGGTGATTTCGCGCAGTCTGCCGCGAGCTTGACGAAGTTCACCATTGAGAGCCTCACCGTCCGGCCCGACGATTGGGGCGCGTTCCGTTTCTTCCGCGAGTGACCGGATAGCTTCCTGGAGGTGCTCGACCCCTTGATTCAGCGTCTCCCAGTCCGCCTGCTGGTAAATGGTGAGGACTTCGCCTGCATCAATCGTATCCGCTTCGATTCCGAACAGCGGATTTCGGTAGAACGCGGCCGTACCAAACTCGTTGGTCGCTGTAACGCGGGCATTAGCTAGGTGTGCAGCTGAATCGAGAGCTCCTCGCAGTTCTGCATACTCGGCGCGGAGCACGGACAGACCTTGCTGCAATTCTGCCCGCTTGCGTGCCCGTTCCATCACATCGAGTTTCAAGTAGAACTCGATAGATCGGCGAAGAGGTTCGCGGATCTGGTACTGCGTAGGCATCCTGGGGACAATGCCTGACCAACCTTGCTTTTGCTCTACAAAGAACAAGGCTGCGAGAACTTGCAGATAGAGAGGGACTTCCTTCCCGCCATAGGTTGGTACGAGAGGTAATGTCCATCCAAGGAAGCGAGCTAGGTAGTTATGAAAGCCGCCTTCGTTTTGTGCGGTACCGCCTCGACCGACGTAGTAATAAGTGGGCGACGGATTTTCGACACGGCGACCTGAAAGAAGAGGTTCTTCCCATACCGTAATCAGATCAGAATTGATGCCCGCGGGAGGTACTGAGTAACGGCGAACAGTGATGCTCCTAGTGCCGTTAGTGATCTCAAGATCAACCAATGCTTGCTGAACGGGGCGTTTGACTCCGTTCACCTCAACGCTTGTTGTCAGTGCTTGCGTGAGTACGCCTTGCTTCCCTGGCTGCAGCGTGCCTTCTAGCCCCAAGGCGTACATAATCGAGTTGAGTAGCAGGGTCTTTCCTGAGCTATTTTTCGCCCGCACTACAGTGAGTCCATCGCCGAATTTAGCGAAGAACCCTACGCCGCCTTCCGGAGTAAGGGACTTGACCGAGACTGCCGCGATGCGCAACAAGGCTAACTCCTTAACGAATAAGCGCCATTGCGCGGTTCAGCTTGGCCGTGGAGAGAGGGATCAGTTGTGCGAGAAACTCCTTCTCCTCTGTGAAGATTTCCTCTCGCCCACTCAACGCCCAATAAAAGGTCTTCCCTGATTCCAGTAGATGGATTCTGCCCTTGGCAGAGATTGACGCCAATCCCTCGGCGCAGGCTAGCTTGATGGTGGTGTCCAACGAGGGCTCTAAATTGAATGAGCCAACGCCAACGTGGAATGAACCCTCCCACCATGCTACAAATCGAGAACGCGTCGTAGGCGTGCGCAGAGCATGCATGAGAACGTGTAGGTGGTCAGCGTCTGCTGCGGCACCACGGAAATGGCCTAGCAGAAGAATTAGAGCAGAGATGCGCCATGTGGTGTCGTTGACTGGCGGCACAGGGCGTGGCCTATTTCTGAAAACGATGGGCTGATTGCGAACCTCTGACCGAATGGATTCGGCATTCTCTGGCACTCGCATCCTTACCCTACCTCTTCGAAGTCTAGAGGGCATAGCTGAAGCCAGTCTGTGACGGCCATGTAAGCAATACTCTCAGCGTTACTCCGGGCAATTCCTGGAACCACTTGCTCAACTCTTTGTCGAACGTCGTCGATGATTCCGCCTAGAACCTTGTGTGGTTGGTCCCCGGGGCCGAATGCTAGAAGTAGGCTTCTCTCTACACTGGCAATGCAGTCGAGGATCTGCTGATGCACCTCCGGGATAGACTCCATGTATCGATCTAGAAGACCCTCGCCGGCCAGGTGACTCCCAAGCAGCTGTGCCCGGAACGTGGCCCGTTTCTCTGTATTGGCCAATCGTGGGATCCTTGACAGCTTTTCGTCCATCGCCTCGATCATTGGGCTCGTTATAAGGCGAAAGTCAATTCCGTCTGGCGTCTGTTGCGGAACTGTCGCCGGAACGCCAATAGGGGCAGGTAGTACGGGGCCTCTTCTGAGGATTTCTTCGGAGTCCCTATAGTCGGCAAGCTCGTGTACATCCACGATGAAGTCGTCGGTGACATAGGGCAGGTTGGCTTGTCGTACCAGATCGGCCTTCTCTCCGCAGTGCTGCACGGTCCTGTATGACTCGTGCCGCGGCGTGAAGAGAATCCAGGATCTGACTCGTACACTTTTAAGGAGTCGGATAAGTTCATCCTTATTCTTGATGAACTTACCGATATCTGTGGTGATCTTGTTTCGGTGGTTGTCGTAAAGCGCCCGAGGCGCGAGGTCTGGGTTTTCCGGGCAGTAGCACTGATAGACGATTCCGCTTCGCGTGAAGCACTCGATTCCAAGATCGCCGCGATCTTGATCGGGGACCTTGATGACGTTGTCCGCTCCGTGGTGCTGTCGAAGCAGGCGGATGGACCACTCTTGCCATGTGTCCGGATCCCAGATCCAGCCGGATGCCCCTGTCACGTACCAGATGATAGGGATCTTCTTCTCTCTGTGCGATGGGTCGTCACAGAAACGTAGGCGGACGTGCGTCGGTCAGTACATCAACGGCGGCAGTGGCTGGAGGCTGCCGTGAGGGGCACGCACTGTGCCCCCACGGCACCTTTCAATGGAGCGGATGTTGTGCGCGCCATCCGTGGGTCAGCAGCCTTCTGGTGCCTGCGGGCCATTCCTTGTGTGTCTTGCTGTGCTGCATCGCGCCCCCGTGATCAACACCGTACGACTGATCCTGTAAGCGCGCGGGGGCCTGTGGATAACCTCGCTCTCGGTCGGGATGCGGGATCGTGGCTTGGCTGTGGACGACACGTGGACGAGCGAGCGTAGGAACTGCGCTTGCGTCTGCATCTGTGCAGGTCAGCGGGGTCTCTGACTCCGCTTCGGAGAGAGACTGTAAATCTGCCGGCTCAGCCTTCCCAGGTTCGAATCCTGGCGCCGCCACATGAAGGAGACCCCCTCCGGCTTGCGGAAACGCAAGCGGAGGGGGTCTCTTCGTTTTGCCACGCCCGGCTCCGGCCCGGCCCGGGCACACTGGGACGCATGTCGTCGTCCAGCTCGTCCCGTCGCAGACACTGCCCGGTGTGCCGTCGTGAAATCGCGGTCGTGGGCGGGCGGTTCGCCCGCCACGATCCGCCGGGGCCGCGCGGTGGCGGCGACCTCGTCTCCTGCCCCGGCTCCCGCCGGCACGCCCAGCTCGGCGCCGCGCAGCCCGCGCTCGACGGCTACGCGGTGCCGGAGTTCCCGGGACAGCTCCCGCTGTTCTGACCCGGCGGCGGCAGCCGAGCGGACGCCTCAGTTCCCCGCGACCGACTTCACCGCCACCGACACCGGCGTGGACCCGCTGATCAGCTCCAGGGTGAGCCCCGCCGTCGCCGGGGTCTCCAGGAGTTCGGCGAGCGCCGCGGCCACGTCGTCGCGCGGGACCGGGCCGCGGCCCGTCGACGCCTCCAGACGTACGAGGCCCGTGCCGGCGTCGTCCGTCAGCATCCCGGGGCGCAGGATCGTCCAGTCCAGGGCGGCCCGGCCGCGTACGTACGCGTCGGCCTCGCCCTTGGCCCGCAGATAGGCGTCGAAGACCTCGTCGCCGGGGTGCTGCGGATCCGCGCCCATCGACGACACCACGATGTACCGCCGGACCCCGGCCCGCTCCGCGGCGTCCGCGAACAGCACGGCGGCACCCCGGTCCACGGTGTTCTTGCGGTCGACCCCGCTGCCGGGACCCGCGCCCGCCGCGAACACCGCCCCGTCCGCGCCCTCCAGATGCCGGGCGACCTCCGCCACGGACGCCGATTCCAGGTCGCACAGCACGGGTTCGGCACCGGCGTCCCGCAGATCGGCCTCGTGCGCGGAATTGCGGATGATCCCGGCGACTTCGTCGCCACGCGCGGCGAGCAGTCGCTCCAGCCGCAGCGCGATCTGACCATGACCTCCAGCGATGACAATGCGCATGTCTCCGACGGTACGGCAGATATGTCTGCTCGGCCTTGGGGCGGGGGTGCCGCCCCGTGCTCGTACTCAACCGCCCGACGGGCGCGAGACGCGCCTTCACCCGGCAGGGGCGCAGGTCACGCCCCGCGCCCCTGCCGGGGCAGATCGAGGGCCACCGCGGCCGCCGAGTCGCAGTACTCCCGCACCGCGCTGGTCCGCGCCACCACGCGCCCCCGGTGCACGACGACACGGCTGTACGCCAGGGACAGCGCGCCGGCGAGGGTGTCGCCGCGTACCGCGAGGAGCTCGGCCGGGAAGCCCGCCTCCACGCGGACCTCGGGCAGCCCCAGGGCCGCCCGCGCCGCCGAACTCACCGTCCCGTAGGCGTCCTCGGGGCGCAGCCCGTGCCGGGACGCCAGCAGGTACGCCGCCTCCAGCGGATCCCCGCGGCCCACCGGATTCGCCACGTCCCGCAGCGCCCCGCTGCCCGCCGCGACCCGCACCCCGGCGCTCCGCAGCAGCCGCGCCGGCGCGGTCCCCCCGTGGTCCGTGCCCCCGCAGCCGCCCTGCGGCAGGCACACCACCGTCACGTCGGCCGCCGCGAGACGCTCCGCGGTCCGCCCCACCACGTCGGCCGGCAGCGACCCGAGCCCACCGCACGGACCGATCGCCACCCCCGAGCGCAGCCCGCCCGCCATCGCCGCGAGCCGCGCGAGCCGTGCCGGATCCCCGCCGTCCGTATGCAGGTCGACCGCGCAGCCGTGCTCCGCGGCGAGGTCGAGGACCGCCTCCGCGTACCCCGTCGGATCGGGGTCCAGATCCGGACAACCGCCCACTACGGAGGCGCCCATTTTCACCGCGTCCCGCAGCATCGCGATCCCGTCGGCCCCCGCGACACCGGTCAGCAGCCGCGGCACCGCCACCACGGACAGGTCGACGAGCCCGCGCAGCGACCGCCGTGCCTGCAGCACCGCCTGCAGCGAGTCCAGGCCCTGTACGTCACCGGTCCGCACATGCGAGCGCAGCGCCGTCGCCCCGTGCCCGAGCTGCAGCAGGGCGGCCTCGGTGGCGCGCCGCTGGACGTCCTGGACGTCGTACGAGACCGGGCCCGGGGTGAGTGCGGTCAGCGCCGTGTCACCGTGCCCGTGCGGCTCCGCGGTCGCGGGCAGCAGGAGATAGCCGCCGAGGTCCACGCGGGCGGCGTGCGCGGTGAGGCTGCCCGCCGTGCCGACGGCCTCGATGCGGCCGTCCCCGAGCCGTACGTCCACGGTCCTGCCGTCCGTCAGGAGCGCCCCGCAGAGGAGCAGTGCTCCGGGGGCGTCCGGTGTGTCCGGGGGGCCGGGGGAGGTGCTGGGGTCGGGGGAGCCGGGGGAGCCGGGAGAGCCGGGGGAGCCGGGGGAGCCAGGGGTGTCGGGCGAAGGGGGCTGCTGCGGCTGGCTGTCGGGCATCGCGCTCCTGGGGCTCGGGGGCGGCTGCGGCGGCTCGGCGCGTGCGGGGACGCGGCCCGGCGGCACGCGGCAACGCGGCGTCGAAGCACGCGTGATCACGCAGCGTGAGTAGAGCCTAGGGCGGGGGCGGGCCCGCTTCGCGGAGGAACGCAATAGTCGTACTGATGTGGTGCGAGGGCCTGGTGAGACCTGGTGGGGCGGGTGGGACGACCTGTTCGGGGCGCGTGCCATGCCCCCGGACGGCCCTGGCGAAACGGATTTGGGCGATCGGCGGCCGAGCGTGTAATGTCTTCATCGCTCGCCCCAATAGCTCAGTCGGTAGAGCGTCTCCATGGTAAGGAGAAGGTCTGCGGTTCGATTCCGCATTGGGGCTCTGATGTGTGAGGTTCCTCGCTTCCGGGCGAGGGGCCGAAGCGCATCGCAGCGGTGTAGCTCAGTCGGTAGAGCAAGCGGCTCATAATCGCTGTGTCACCGGTTCAAGTCCGGTCACCGCTACCCTCAGTAGCCGATTGTGGGGTCGGTCCTTCGATCGGCTACTCTTTTATGCGTTCATCCGTCCATCCGTCCGTCAAGGAGCACTCACGTGGCTGCCACCGACGTCCGCCCGAAGATCACGCTGGCCTGCGTGGAGTGCAAGGAGCGGAACTACATCACCAAGAAGAACCGGCGTAACAACCCGGACCGACTGGAGATGAAGAAGCACTGCCCGCGTTGCAACTCGCACACCGCGCACCGCGAAACGCGATAAAACAGGCTAGTACTCGAGGCCGCCCCCGCTTCATTGGGGGGCGGCCTCGAGTCTTTTGCGTACGGCCTGCCGTCCGCGTCACCGGATAAAACAAGCTGCCAGGAGGTGCCGAGCCATGGCGCTCGACCAGTCCTTCGTGGGGCGGTCCTACCCGCCCACCGACCCCTATGAGGTCGGTCGCGAGAAGATCCGCGAATTCGCGGTCGCGGTGGGCGACGCCAATCCCGCGTACGTCGACCCCGAGGCCGCCAAGGCGCTCGGCCACCCCGACGTGCCGGCCCCGCCGACCTTCGTGTTCGCGATCACGTTCAAGGCCGCGGGCCAGGTCATCGAGGACCCGCAGCTGGGCCTCGACTACAGCCGCGTCGTGCACGGCGACCAGAAGTTCGCGTACACGCGTCCCGTGTACGCGGGCGACCCGTGTACGCGGGCGACCGGCTCACGGTGACGTCGACCATCGAGAACATCAAGTCCATCGCGGGCAACGACATCCTGGACATCCGCGGCGAGGTCCACGACGCGGCGGGCGAGCACGTCGTGACCGCCTGGACCAAGCTCGTCGCGCGGGCGGCCGACACCGCCGCAGAGGGGGCCTGACGATGACGGCGAAGATCGCATACGACGACGTCGAGGTCGGCACCGAGCTGCCGGCCCAGTCCTTCCCGGTGACGCGCGCCACGCTCGTGCAGTACGCGGGCGCCTCCGGCGACTTCAACCCCATCCACTGGAACGAGAAGTTCGCCCTAGAGGTCGGACTGCCGGACGTCATCGCGCACGGCATGTTCACCATGGCCGAGGCGATCCGTGTGGTGACGGACTGGACGGTCGACCCGGCCGCCGTCGTCGAGTACGGCGTGCGCTTCACCAAGCCCGTCGTCGTCCCGAACGACGACAAGGGCGCGACGATCGAGGTCAGCGCCAAGGTCGCCGCGAAGCTCGACGACAAGCAGGTCCGGGTCGACCTGCTCGCGAAGAGCGACGACCAGAAGGTGCTCGGCATGTCCCGGGCGGTCGTACGGCTGGCCTGAGGGTCCGGCCACCGGTCATCCAGCTCATTCAGTAAGGGGCGCCCGCAACTGCGGGCGCCCCTTACTCGTACCTCCTATAAGGCCACCTCTTGACTTGGTTAGTGACTGGCCACTAACTTAATCGCATGGTCAGGATGAGCGCAGAGGAGAGGCGCGAGAGCGTCATCCGCGCGGCGATGAGCGAGTTCGCCCGCGGGGGGTACTACGGAACGTCGACCGAGGCGATCGCCAAGCGCGTCGGAGTCTCGCAGCCGTATCTCTTCCGGCTCTTCCCGAGCAAGAAGGCGATCTTCCTGGCGGCGTCGGCGCGCTGCCTGGAGGACACCCGCAAGGTCTTCGAGAAGGCGAGCGAGGGGCTGCGGGGCGAGGAAGCCCTGCACGCCATGGCCACCGCGTACTCGCAGCTCATCGCCGACGACCCCGACAAGCTCCAGATGCAGCTCCAGACGTACGTCGCCGTGGCGGCCGCCGAGGCCGCCGGGGACCACGAGTTCGGCGAGATGGTGCGCGCCGGCTGGATGGAGATCTGGGAGGCCGCGCATCTGCCGCTCGGGGCCGATGTGAAGGAGACGACGACGTTCATGGCGTACGGAATGCTGGTCAACATCCTGTCGGCCATGGAGTTTCCCGCCGATCACCGGGTCTGGGAAGGGCTCTATCTGTCGGCCCAGCCCAAGGGTGGGTCCGCGCGGGCGCAGTCGCCGTCGTAGTACGTAGGCGTACCGCGTCATTGGCGGCGGTCGGCTCCCGGGGTATCCGGCCCGGGGCCCGGCCTCGTCATGACCGCGAAAGTTAGTCATCAATTACTTACCTGACACTCACCGTCTGGGGGAGCGATGTCACAGCAGGAAGCACACCGCGGGGGAGCCGTCTGGGCCCTCGTCATCACCAGCGTCGCCGGTTTCATGGCGGCCCTCGACAACCTCGTCGTCACCACCGCGCTGCCCTCCATCCGCGAGGATCTGGGCGGCGCGCTGGAAGACCTCGAATGGACGGTGAGCGCCTACACCCTCACCTTCGCCGTGCTGCTGATGTTCGGCGCGGCCCTGGGGGACAGGTTCGGGCGCCGCAAGCTCTTCGGCATCGGTCTCACGATCTTCACCGGCGCCTCCGCCGCGGCGGCCCTCGCGCCCGGCATCAACGAGCTGATCGCCGCCCGCGCGGTGCAGGGCGTCGGCGCCGCGATCATGATGCCGCTCACCCTGACGCTGCTCACGGCCGCCGTGCCGGCCGCCAAGCGCGGTATGGCGTACGGGATCTGGGGCGCCGTCAACGGACTCGCGGTCGCCAGCGGTCCGCTCATCGGGGGCGCGCTCACCGAGCACGTCTCCTGGCAGTGGATCTTCTGGCTGAACGTCCCGCTGGGCATCGCCCTGCTGCCGCTCGCCCGGATGCGCCTCGCGGAGTCGCACGGCACGGGTGCCCCGCTCGACATCGCCGGCACCCTGCTCGCCAGCGGCGGCCTCTTCGGCATCGTCTACGCCCTGATCCGCGGCAACATCGATGGCTGGACCAGCGCGCCCGTCCTGACCGGCCTGATCGCGGGCGCCGCGCTGCTCGGCGGCTTCGTGCACCACGGCATCCGCGGCAAGAACCCGATGCTGCCGATGCGGCTCTTCCGGAACCGGGCGTTCTCCGCGATCAACGCGGCCAGCCTGCTGATGTTCGTCGGGATGTTCGGCTCGATCTTCCTGCTCAGCCAGTTCCTGCAAGGAGTGCTCGGCTACTCGCCGACCGAGGCGGGGCTGCGGATGCTGCCCTGGACGGGCATGCCGATGATCGTCGCGCCGATCGCTGGCTATCTGTCCGACCGCGTGGGCGGCCGGCCGGTCGTCACCGCGGGGCTCGCCCTGCAGGCCGTCGGGCTCGGCTGGTTCGCGCTCGTGCTGTCGCCCGACGTGTCGTACGCCGCGCAGCTCCCCGCCCTGATCCTCAGCGGGATCGGCATGGCGCTGTACTTCGCCCCGGCCGCCAGCCTGGTCATGGCCAGCGTCCGGCCGTCCGAGCAGGGCGTCGCCTCCGGTGCCAACAACGCGCTGCGTGAGGTGGGTGGTGCGCTCGGCATCGCGGTGCTGGCGTCGGTCTTCTCCGCGCAGGGCGGATATGGGACGCCGGTGGCCTTCGTGGACGGGCTGGTGCCCGCGCTGTGGGTGGGCGCGGGGGTCGTCGGCCTGGCGGCCGTTGCGGCCGCGGTTTTGCCGGGGCGCGGCGGCTCTGCGGTGCGCGTTGACGCGCCGGCCGAGGAGCGGGTGCCCGTCTCCGTGTGACGGGGGCTCCTTATGGGGGCTGCGCCCCCTTTCCCCCGCCTTTCGGCCCTTCGGGCCTCGTCCTCAAACGCCGGACGGGCTGAAATCAGCCCGTCCGAGTGCCTGAGGGCGGGGCCCGTACCCTTGTGCGTGTGCAGGTACTTCACGATGCCCCCCTCGCCCCGCTGACCACCTTCCGGCTCGGTGGGCCCGCGAACCGGCTGATCACCGCTACGACCGACGCCGAGGTGATCGCCGCCGTTCGTGAGGCCGATGACACCGGTACGCCACTGCTGATCATCGGTGGTGGGTCGAACCTGGTCATCGGGGACAAGGGGTTCGACGGCACCGCGCTGCGCATCGCCACCGTCGGCTTCTCGCTCGACGGCACGCGGCTGGAGCTCGCGGCCGGCGAGGTCTGGACGGACGCCGTGGCGCGGACCGTCGAGGCCGGTCTCGCGGGCATCGAGTGCCTGGCCGGCATCCCCGGCTCCGCGGGCGCGACGCCGATCCAGAACGTGGGCGCGTACGGCCAGGAGGTCTCCTCGACGATCACCGAAGTGATCGCGTACGACCGGAGGGCCGGGGAGACGGTCACCATTCCGAACGCGGAGTGCGACTTCTCGTACCGCCATAGTCGCTTCAAGGCCGATCCGGAGCGGTTCGTGGTCCTGCGGGTGCGGTTCGCCCTGGAGGACGCGGGCGGGATGAGCGCCCCGATCGCCTACCCGGAGACCGCCCGCACGCTCGGCGTCGAGGCCGGCGAGCGCGTGCCCGCGGCCATGGCCCGCGAGACCGTCCTGAAGCTGCGCGCGGGCAAGGGCATGGTGCTCGACCCCGAGGACCACGACAGCTGGTCGGCCGGGTCGTTCTTCACCAACCCGATCCTCACGGACGAGCAGTTCGCCGTCTTCCACGCGCGCGTGGCGGAGCGGCTCGGGCCGGACACCGCCCTGCCCGCGTTCCCCGCGGGCGACGGCCGCGTGAAGACCTCGGCGGCCTGGCTCATCGACAAGGCGGGCTTCACCAAGGGCTACGGCCAGGGCCCCGCCCGCATCTCCAGCAAGCACACCCTGGCCCTCACCAACCGCGGCGACGCCACCACGGAGGACCTGCTCGCCCTGGCCCGCGAGGTCGTCGCGGGCGTGCGGGACGCCTTCGGCATCACGCTGGTCAACGAGCCGGTGACGGTGGGCGTCAGCCTCTAGGGCGACGCCCCAGGGCGGCGCAGCCCTCGGCGCCGCCCCACGGCGGCCCTCAGGACGCCAGCCACTCCTCGATCCCCGCCAGCAGCTTCTCCTGCACGCCCGCCGGAGCCGCCGACCCCCGCACCGACTGCCGGGCCAGCTCGGCCAGCTCGGCGTCGTCGAAGCCGTGGTGCCGCCGCGCGATCTCGTACTGCGCGGCCAGGCGCGAGCCGAAGAGGAGTGGGTCGTCGGCGCCAAGCGCCATCGGCACCCCGGCGTCGTACAACGTCCGCAGGGGCACGTCCTCGGGCTTCTCGTAGACCCCGAGCGCCACGTTGGAGGCCGGGCACACCTCGCACGTCACGCCCCGCTCCGCGAGCTGTTTGAGCAGCCGCGGGTCCTCGGCCGCCCGCACGCCGTGGCCGACGCGCCGCGCGTGCAGGTCGTCCAGGCAGTCGCGCACCGACGCGGGCCCGGTCAGCTCGCCGCCGTGCGGCGCCGCGAGCAGGCCGCCCTCGCGGGCGATGGCGAAGGCGCGGTCGAAGTCCCGCGCCATGCCCCGCCGTTCGTCGTTGGAGAGCCCGAAGCCGACCACGCCGCGGTCGGCGTACCGCACGGCGAGCCGGGCCAGCGTGCGCGCGTCCAGGGGGTGCTTCATGCGGTTCGCGGCGACCAGGACGCGCATCCCGAGGCCGGTCTCGCGCGAGGCGCTCTCGACGGCGTCCAGGATGATCTCCAGGGCCGGGATGAGCCCGCCGAGCCGGGGCGCGTACGACGTCGGGTCGACCTGGATCTCCAGCCACCCCGACCCGTCCCTGATGTCCTCCTGGGCCGCCTCCCGCACCAGCCGCTGGATGTCCTCCGGCTCACGCAGACAGGACCGCGCCATGTCGTAGAGCCGCTGGAAGCGGAACCAGCCCCGCTCGTCGGTGGCCCGCAACTTCGGAGGGGTGCCGCCGGTCAGCGCGTCCGGCAGCCGGACCCCGTACTTGTCGGCGAGCTCAAGCAGCGTCGAGGGCCGCATCGACCCGGTGAAGTGCAGGTGCAGGTGGGCCTTGGGCAGCTCTCTTACGTCTCGTACGCGCTCCATTCCAGGATCTTGCCGTACGAGCACGCGGTCCCGGTAGCCGCTTTTCCCCACGGGGTACTTCTCCGAACGGACAAACGGGCACCCACGAAAGAACGGGCACCCACGAAAAGAAAAAACGGGCACCCACGAAAACTCGTAGGTGCCCGTCACGCGCGCGTGGAGCGCGAAAACCGCGTGGCCGTCAGTCGCGGGCCTCCGCCAGCAGCTTCTGCAGCCGCGAGACGCCCTCGACCAGGTCCTCGTCGCCCAGGGCGTACGAGAGCCGCAGATAGCCCGGCGTCCCGAACGCCTCGCCCGGGACCACCGCGACCTCGGCCTCCTCCAGGATGAGCGCGGCCAGCTCGACGGTGTTCTGCGGGCGCTTGCCGCGGATCTCCTTGGCGTTCTCCCCGACGAGTGCCTTCACCGAGGGGTACGCGTAGAACGCGCCCTCGGGCTCCGGGCACAGCACGCCGTCGATCTCGTTCAGCATCCGCACGATCGTCCGGCGGCGCCGGTCGAAGGCTTCGCGCATCTTGTCGACGGCCGTCAGGTCACCGGAGACGGCGGCGATGGCGGCGGCCTGCGCGACGTTGGAGACGTTGGACGTGGCGTGCGACTGGAGGTTCGTCGCGGCCTTCACCACGTCCTTCGGGCCGATGATCCACCCCACGCGCCAGCCGGTCATGGCGTACGTCTTCGCGACGCCGTTGACCACGACGCACTTGTCGCGCAGCTCGGGCAGGAGCGCGGGCAGAGACGTGAACTGCGCGTCTCCGTAGACGAGGTGTTCGTAGATCTCGTCCGTCATGACCCACAGGCCGTGCTCCAGGGCCCAGCGGCCGATGGCCTCCGCGTCCTCGCGGCTGTAGACGGCGCCCGTCGGGTTGGACGGCGACACGAAGAGGACGACCTTCGTCTTCTCCGTGCGCGCGGCCTCCAGCTGCTCCACGGAGACGCGGTAGCCGGTGGTCTCGTCGGCGACGACCTCGACCGGGACACCGCCGGCGAGGCGGATGGACTCGGGGTACGTCGTCCAGTACGGCGCCGGGACGATGACCTCGTCGCCCGGGTCGAGGATCGCGGCGAACGCCTCGTAGATGGCCTGCTTGCCGCCGTTGGTCACCAGGATCTCGGAGACCTCGGGCTCGTAACCGGAGTCGCGCAGCGTCTTCGCGGCGATCGCGGCCTTCAGCTCGGGCAGGCCGCCCGCGGGCGTGTAGCGGTGGTACTTCGGGTTCTTGCACGCCTCGACGGCGGCCTCGACGATGTAGTCCGGGGTCGGGAAGTCCGGCTCGCCCGCGCCGAAACCGATCACCGGGCGCCCGGCGGCCTTGAGGGCCTTGGCCTTGGCGTCGACGGCGAGGGTCGCGGACTCGGAGATCGCGCCGACTCGGGCGGAGACCCGGCGCTCGGTGGGAGGAGTGACAGCGCTCATGCGCCCATCGTTCCAGACCCGCGATGCCCCGGACACACGGGTTTCCAGGACCGTCGGATCGGCGGCCGCGCAGGCAGCCGGACGGCGAGGGGATCCACCGGCGGATCCCGTCCTGGATCCACGGGCGGATCCCATCCTGTTCGACGGGGCGCCCCGGACCACGTACACTCACTCGTCGTTGGCCCTCACCGGCAGCACCTTCCCAACGCACTCGGTGCGTACGGTCGGATGCTGTAGGTTGGGGGAAATCAAAGGGTCGTAGCTCAATTGGTAGAGCACTGGTCTCCAAAACCAGCGGTTGGGGGTTCAAGTCCCTCCGGCCCTGCTACACACACCTTCGCCAGGATGTGTGCGCATGTACGTACCGCAATGCACCGCCGTGCGGCTCAACCGGGCGCGGCACGGCCACGACCCGGAATCAGGTGAGACGAGTGACGGACGCCGTGGGCTCCATCGACATGCCTGATGCCCAGGACGAGGCGCCCGACAAGAAGAAGGCGCGCAAGGGCGGCAAGCGCGGCAAGAAGGGCCCGCTGGGCCGGCTGGCGCTGTTCTACCGTCAGATCGTCGCCGAGCTTCGCAAGGTCGTCTGGCCGACGCGCAATCAGCTCACGACGTACACCACGGTCGTGATCATCTTCGTCGTCATCATGATCGGTCTCGTGACCGTGATTGACTATGGCTTCAGCAACCTCATCAAGTACGTCTTCGGCTGAGCCGAAAGCGAAGGGCGCCGCACCAGGCGCCCCTTTCGCGTGTTCCACCCCCATGTATCCAGGAAGAAGCAGCCACCGTGTCTGACCCGAACCTGAACGACGCCATCGAGTCGGCGGAGTCCGTGGAGGACCAGCTCGACATCGTCGAGGCGGCGGACGCCGAGGACCCGGACCAGGCCGAAGCTGCCGACGCCGCCGCGGGCGAGCCCGCCGAGGAAGCGGCCCTGCACGTGGAGTCCGACGAGGAAGCGGCCGCGGGCGGCAGCGCCGTCGCCGAGACCGACGAGGACGCCGACGCCGCCGAGGCCGTCGAGGACGAGGCCCCCGAGGAGGAGGCCGAGCCGGTCGACCCCATCGCCGCCCTGCGCGAGGAACTGCGCGGCCTGCCCGGCGAGTGGTACGTCATCCACACCTACGCCGGTTACGAGAACCGCGTGAAGACCAACCTCGAGCAGCGCGCCGTCTCGCTGAACGTCGAGGACTTCATCTTCCAGGCCGAGGTGCCGCAGGAAGAGGTCGCGCAGATCAAGAACGGCGAGCGCAAGACCATCCGTCAGAACAAGCTCCCCGGCTACGTGCTGGTGCGCATGGACCTGACGAATGAGTCCTGGGGCGTCGTCCGCAACACCCCCGGCGTCACCGGCTTCGTCGGCAACGCCTACGACCCGTACCCGCTGACCCTGGACGAGATCGTCAAGATGCTCGCCCCGGAGGCCGAGGAGAAGGCCGCCCGTGAGGCCGCCGAGGCCGAGGGCAAGCCCGCCCCGCAGCGCAAGGTCGAGGTCCAGGTCCTGGACTTCGAGGTCGGCGACTCGGTCACCGTCACCGACGGCCCGTTCGCCACGCTGCAGGCCACGATCAACGAGATCAACGCCGACTCGAAGAAGGTCAAGGGCCTCGTCGAGATCTTCGGCCGCGAGACCCCGGTCGAGCTGAGCTTCGACCAGATCCAGAAGAACTAGCTTCGCGAGATCTTCCAACAGAGCCCCTGAGCAGCGGGAAACCGCAGCTCAGGGGCTCTGTCGTGGGCGACCCCGGGAAATGTGTTCTGCGCCACAACCATCCGGGGCCTCGGGCTGTCTCACCTGTAGACGGAAAAGCCCGGTCCCTTCCTCCATGACACTTCAGCACGCTTATGGAGTCCTCTGTCGTCATGAGCGGCGATTTGTGGTGCTCTGCGGCGGTATGGCGGTCGGGCTCATTCACCGACGAGCAAGGGGGATCACCTGATGCGTGCCCGCAAGACCGCGATTGCTGCCTCTGCCTGCGCCTTCGTCCTGTTCGGTGCCGGCTCCGCCCTGGCGGGCACCGGCCCCGCGCCCGCGCCCGACGCCAGAAAGGCCGCTCCCCAGTCGACCGCGCCCTCCGCCCAGGGCAACCCGAAGAGCCTCAAGGCACAGGCGGCTGGGGTCTGTTCCGACGCCTACCAGATAGGGACCACGGCGTACATCGACCGGGGCGGCGCCCACGCCGCGTCGGTGAAGCAGTTCTACTCGCCGAACTGCAAGAAGAACTACGGCTACGTCTGGGTGTGGAAGAGCTTCCGCGACAAGGTCAAGGACTACGACGTCAGCACCGGCGTGTACAGCTACGCGCGCGACGAGGTCGTCGGCCAGGACTGGTGGAACAGGACCAACCTGCAGGAGTTCTGGTCGCTGCCCGCCGACACGGCGGCCGAGTGCACGGCGGCGATCGGTCAGCTGCGCGCGCCCGGCGACGCGCTCACGGGCCAGGCCATGACGTCCAAGCGCTGCTGAGAGCGGGCCCGGCGGCCTCGCCGCCGGGTCACAGGGCCGCGGGCCCCGACCCTTGGGAGGTCGGGGCCCGCGGGCCTGTTCGAGTATCGGTTTGGGCCCCGCCGAGATACCCGTTATCGTAGGGCGGTATGCCTCCATCCGGATGATCGCGACTATCGATGATCATCGCCTCGGATGCGGCTCAACACTCTCACTAGGACCCGGAGAGAGCAATGCCTCCCAAGAAGAAGAAGGTCACGGGGCTGATCAAGCTCCAGATCCAGGCCGGTGCGGCCAACCCGGCTCCGCCGGTCGGCCCCGCCCTTGGCCAGCACGGCGTGAACATCATGGAGTTCTGCAAGGCGTACAACGCTGCGACCGAGTCGCAGCGTGGCTGGGTGATCCCGGTGGAGATCACGGTCTACGAGGACCGTTCCTTCACCTTCATCACCAAGACGCCGCCGGCCGCCAAGATGATCCTCAAGGCCGCGGGCGTGGAGAAGGGCTCCGGCGAGCCGCACAAGACCAAGGTCGCCAAGATCACCGAGGCGCAGGTCCGCGAGATCGCCACCACCAAGATGCCCGACCTCAACGCGAACGACCTGGACGCCGCGTCGAAGATCATCGCCGGCACCGCCCGTTCCATGGGCATCACGGTCGAGGGCTGACCTCAAACCCCGTTTGACCTGAGTGGCAGGGCCTGCGCGGCCCGGACCACGAACTCCAAACCTGAACTCAGGAGTAGAAGTGAAGCGCAGCAAGACTCTCCGCGCTGCGGACGCCAAGATCGACCGGGACAAGCTGTACGCCCCGCTCGAGGCCGTCCGTCTCGCCAAGGAGACCTCCGCGACCAAGTTCGACGGCACCGTCGAGGTCGCCTTCCGCCTGGGTGTCGACCCGCGCAAGGCCGACCAGATGGTCCGTGGCACCGTGAACCTCCCGCACGGCACCGGCAAGACCGCCCGGGTCCTGGTCTTCGCGACCGGTGACCGTGCTGCGGCCGCGGAAGCCGCTGGGGCCGACATCGTCGGCGCCGACGAGCTGATCGACGAGGTCGCGAAGGGCCGCCTGGACTTCGACGCCGTCGTCGCCACCCCGGACCTCATGGGCAAGGTCGGCCGCCTCGGCCGCGTGCTCGGTCCGCGTGGTCTGATGCCGAACCCGAAGACCGGCACCGTCACCCCCGACGTCGTGAAGGCTGTCAACGACATCAAGGGCGGCAAGATCGAGTTCCGCGTCGACAAGCACTCGAACCTGCACTTCATCATCGGCAAGGCGTCCTTCGACGACACCAAGCTGGTGGAGAACTACGGCGCCGCGCTGGAGGAGATCCTCCGTCTGAAGCCGTCCGCCGCCAAGGGTCGCTACATCAAGAAGGCGTCCATCACCACCACGATGGGCCCCGGCATTCCGGTCGACCCCAACCGCACCCGCAACCTCCTCACCGAGGAGGACCCGGCCGCCGTCTGACACTGACGACAGCCGCGCGTCTGGCGCGTTCGTGACGGGTCCCGCAACCATATTCAGGGTGCGGGACCCGTCCCGTTCTCCGGGTAGGCACACGGCACATCGGATACGTACGAGATACGCGGACGAGCGGGCTGCGCTACCGTGCCGGCTCTCCATCGACGCAAGGGGTGGGACGACATGAACGGCACGACTGTGCGACGCGTGGCTCTGGCGATCGCGGCCGCGGCGGCACTGACCGGGGTCACGGCCTGCGGCTCGTCGGACGACTCGGACGGCTCGGACGGCTCCAAGGGCGGAGGCGAGGGCAAGGGCGGGCTGAACGCCAGCCCGATATCCGCGCTGCGCGCCATCCAGAGCACCACCGACAAGGCGGACTCCGCCAAGGTCGAGTCCGAGACGACCATGGGCTCCGTGATGTCCATGAAGGCCGAGGGCGCCCTCGGCTGGGCCGACGGCCTCACCGGCAACATGACCATCACGTACACCGGTGGCCAGATGGCCGAGACGATGCGCCGGGCCGGCAGCACGTCCATGGAGGCCCGCTATCTGCCCGAGGCCTACTACGCGAAGATGGGCGAGCAGTTCGCCGCCCAGGCCGGCGGCAAGCACTGGGTGAAGTACGCGTACGACGACCTGGAGAAGATCGGCGGTGGCTCGGGCGCGTACATGAAGGACGCGATGCAGAACAGCACGCCGCAGCAGTCGGTGAAGATGCTGCTCGCCTCCGGAGACGTGAAGAGGGTCGGCGAGGAGAAGGTGCGCGGGGTGAACACCACGCACTACTCCGGCACCGTCGACGTCGCCGAGCTCGCGGAGCGGGGCTCCGGCCTGAGCGAGTCCCAACTCGCCGACATGAAGAGCCAGTTGGAGCAGGCCGGCATCACCACCGAGACCATCGACATCTGGGTCGACGACGAGGACCTGCTCGTGAAGAAGACCGAGCGCGGCCAGATGAAGACCGGCACGCTCTCCGCCACCGCCTACTACAGCGACTACGGCACCGAGGTCTCAGCCGAGGAGCCGCCCGCCGGCGACACCGCGGACTTCAAGGACCTGATGAACCGGCAGCCCGGCGTCTAGCCGTCGTCCGCGCGGCTCCCCGCGGCACGTGCTCCCCAGGGGCACACGCTCCCCGAGGGCGCCCTGCTCAGCGCGATACCCGAAGGAGAGTTCCCCTCTCCTTCGGGTAATCTCGGCCCACCGCAATAAGTGGATCAAATGTTTCCTAGGGGTGGGGTCATGAGCATTTCCGTACGCAACGGACACAAGAGAACCGCGGGCGCCGCGCTCGCGGCCGTGCTGCTCGCCGGCGGCGCGGTCAGCTGTGGGTCGGAGAAGTCCGACAAGGCGGGGGGCGACATGGCGCCCGCGGCGGCCGTGAAGAAGGCCGCGGCCAAGTCCGAGGACCTGACCTCGTTCAACTTCCGCATGAAGGGCAGCGTCCCGGGGGACGGGCGCGTCCAGGCCAAGGCGGCCATGACCACGAAGCCGCTCGCCATGCAGATGGAGATGTCCGCGCCCCAGCAGGGCCCGGAGAAGATGGAGCTCCGGCTCGTCGGCGGCGGCCTCTACCTCGGCGGCGGCGAGGACGCCGCCAAGGAGATGGACGGCAAGCGCTGGATCAAGTTCCCCGCCGCGAGCATGGGCAAGGGGGGTCCGAAGCCGAGCGGCACCTCGGTCTCCGCCCAGGCGGACAACAACCCCGCCGACCAGTCCACGCTCCTGACCGGCTCCGACGACCTGAAGAAGGTCGGCGACGCGAAGGTGGAGGGCGTCGAGACCACCCACTACACGGGCACGGTCACGATGGACCGGATGCGCGAACTCATGAAGGACGAGGACGCGGCCACCAAGAAGCGCCGCGAGAAGAGCCTCAAGCAGTACGAGGACATGGGCGTCGACAAGCTCACGATGGACATCTGGATCGACGGCGAGGACCACACCAAGCAGTTCCGCGCCCGCGGCAAGGGCGACAAGGGCCCCCTCGACATGACCATCACGTTCCTCGACTACAACAAGCCGGTGACCATCAAGGCCCCGCCGAAGGGCGAGGTCATGGACCTCGCCAAGGACATGAAGGGCCTGGACGGCTGACCGCTGCCCGCCTGATGGCCGATTTGCCTCCTGCGCGGTCGTTCGCGTAATCTTCCACAGAAGCCAAAGACCGCTGGTCGTTGTCGTGCGCTCGCAAGAGGGTGCGACGGCCGAAGGATCCGCTGTAGCTGCGGACGACCCGCGCAGGTGACTGTGGAAGTGCTCCCGGACGGCCCCGCCGTCAGGTCGAGCTCATGCCCCGTGCGCCTGCGCCGGGGCGTTTTGTTTTGTGCAGAGCCCCTTCCTCGCGTGCCTGATTCAGGCGGTCCGGCGACACGCGGCTGATCGAAAGGTCAGTCGAGGATCATCACCCCGGAAGGAGGCCGAGGCTCATGGCGACGTCCGACAAGGTCGCAGCCGTCGAGGAGATCACGCAGAAGCTGCGCGACTCCAACGCTGCTGTTGTCACTTCGTACACCGGACTGTCCGTGGCGCAGCTCAAGCAGCTGCGTCGTTCTCTCGGCGAGAACGCTCAGTACCGTGTGGTGAAGAACACGCTGACCAAGATCGCGGCCAACGAGGCCGGGATTCAGCTGGACGAGCACCTCAAGGGCTCGACCGCTGTCGCCTTCGTGACCGGTGACCCGGTCGAGGCGGCGAAGGGTCTTCGTGACTTCGCCAAGGACAACCCCGCTCTCGTCATCAAGGGCGGTGTCCTTGATGGCAAGGCGCTGTCCGCCGACGAGATCAAGAAGCTTGCGGACCTCGAGTCCCGCGAGGTTCTGCTCAGCAAGCTGGCGGGTGCCATGAAGGGCAAGCAGTCCCAGGCTGCCTCTGTCTTCCAGGCGCTTCCGTCGAAGCTCGTCCGCACCGTGGACGCCCTTCGCGCCAAGCAGGCCGAGCAGGGCGGTGCCGAGTAATTCGGCTCGCGCAGTGACCGCCGCCCGAGGCGACGGTCGTAGCGGGCCATTTGTACGCCCGCCTCTCATGTACATCCGGCACCAGCCGAATTAGTGGAAGGACCGCCATCATGGCGAAGCTCAGCCAGGACGACCTGCTCGCCCAGTTCGAAGAGATGACCCTCATCGAGCTCTCCGAGTTCGTGAAGGCGTTCGAGGAGAAGTTCGACGTCACCGCCGCCGCTGCCGCGCCGGTCGTCGTCGCCGGTGGTGCCGCTGGTGGCGCCGCCGCCGAGGCCGCCGAGGAGCAGGACGAGTTCGACGTCATCCTCACCGGCGCCGGCGACAAGAAGATCCAGGTCATCAAGGTCGTGCGTGAGCTGACCTCCCTGGGTCTGAAGGAGGCCAAGGACCTCGTCGACGGCACCCCGAAGCCGGTCCTCGAGAAGGTCGCCAAGGACGCCGCGGAGAAGGCCGCCGAGGCCCTCAAGGGCGCCGGCGCCTCCGTCGAGGTCAAGTAACACCCCGCCACGCGCCCCAGGGCGTGTGGCACGAGTCTGCTGACTCTTCCGTGTGACCGCAGCCCCGGGCTGTAACGCACAGGCACCGAAAGGCGATCACCCATGTGGGTGGTCGCCTTTCGGCGTTCCCGGGTACGCGTGCGGCGGCTGCCTTGCACTGTCGGTCGCGGCGAGTATGGTGATCTTCGTTGTGCCTGGCGACGGGCCGTGACGGCGAAGGTGCCAGCCCTCGTCCGGGCAAGGGGGGCCTTGACGAACCGCACGCAGCGCGCAATTCTCAGGACGCGTCGTCACAACGATCCGCATCCGAGGCATGGATCGGCGACGAAGAGGGCAGTATCGATGTGCGTTGAGGACGTGGCTTGCCGCAGGTGTTGAGAACAAACAGGGTCCCCGGAAACCGGGACTGGACATCAGTGGGCCAGGTGGCTACACTGACCCTTTGCGCTGCCTGTTAGCTGCCTCCTGCCCGTCACCAGGGGCATGCCCTCGCTTGAGCACCGTGGATTGAAACGCCCTGACCTGGCCCTCTGTGGGTGAATCAGGAAACGCCTCTCTCTGTGTCCAGCTAGGGACCGGTACGCGCGTAGTGAGTCCGAGCCCTCGGAAGGACCCCCTCTTGGCCGCCTCGCGCACTGCCTCGACCGCGAATACGAACAACGGCGCCAGCACCGCCCCGCTGCGCATCTCCTTTGCAAAGATCAAGGAGCCCCTCGAGGTTCCGAACCTTCTTGCGCTGCAGACCGAGAGCTTTGACTGGCTGCTCGGCAATGACGCGTGGAAGGCTCGTGTCGAGGCGGCTCTGGAAAGCGGACAGGACGTCCCCACCAAGTCCGGTCTGGAGGAGATCTTCGAGGAGATCTCTCCGATCGAGGACTTCTCCGGGTCGATGTCGCTGACCTTCCGCGACCACCGTTTCGAGCCTCCGAAGAACTCGATCGACGAGTGCAAGGAGCGCGACTTCACGTTCGCCGCCCCGCTCTTCGTCACCGCCGAGTTCACCAACAACGAGACCGGTGAGATCAAGTCTCAGACGGTCTTCATGGGCGACTTCCCGCTCATGACGAACAAGGGCACCTTCGTCATCAACGGCACCGAGCGTGTCGTGGTGTCGCAGCTCGTCCGTTCGCCCGGTGTCTACTTCGACTCCTCCATCGACAAGACGTCCGACAAGGACATCTTCTCCGCCAAGATCATCCCGTCCCGGGGTGCCTGGCTGGAGATGGAGATCGACAAGCGCGACATGGTCGGTGTCCGCATCGACCGCAAGCGCAAGCAGTCGGTCACCGTGCTCCTGAAGGCTCTCGGCTGGACCACCGAGCAGATCCTCGAGGAGTTCGGCGAGTACGAGTCCATGCGCGCCACCCTGGAGAAGGACCACACCCAGGGCCAGGACGACGCGCTGCTCGACATCTACCGCAAGCTGCGCCCGGGCGAGCCGCCGACCCGTGAGGCCGCTCAGACGCTGCTCGAGAACCTCTACTTCAACCCCAAGCGCTACGACCTCGCGAAGGTCGGCCGCTACAAGGTCAACAAGAAGCTGGGTGCGGACGCTCCGCTCGACGCGGGCGTCCTGACGGTCGAGGACATCATCGCCTCGATCAAGTACCTGGTGAAGCTGCACGCCGGTGAGACCGAGACCGTCGGTGACAGCGGCGTGGGCATCGTCGTCGAGACCGACGACATCGACCACTTCGGCAACCGCCGTCTGCGCAACGTCGGCGAGCTCATCCAGAACCAGGTCCGCACGGGTCTGGCTCGTATGGAGCGCGTCGTGCGCGAGCGCATGACGACCCAGGACGTCGAGGCGATCACGCCGCAGACGCTGATCAACATCCGGCCGGTCGTCGCCTCCATCAAGGAGTTCTTCGGCACCAGCCAGCTGTCGCAGTTCATGGACCAGAACAACCCGCTGTCGGGTCTCACCCACAAGCGCCGTCTGTCGGCTCTTGGCCCGGGTGGTCTCTCCCGTGAGCGGGCCGGCTTCGAGGTCCGTGACGTGCACCCGTCCCACTACGGCCGCATGTGCCCGATCGAGACCCCCGAAGGCCCGAACATCGGTCTGATCGGTTCGCTGGCTTCGTACGGCCGTGTCAACGCGTTCGGCTTCGTCGAGACGCCGTACCGCAGGGTCGCCGACGACCAGGTCACCGACGAGGTCGACTACCTGACCGCCGACGAGGAGGACCGCTTCGTCATCGCGCAGGCCAACGCGCCGCTCACCGATGACATGCGCTTCGCCGAGAACCGCGTCCTGGTCCGCCGCCGTGGTGGCGAGGTCGACTACGTCGCCGGTTCCGACGTGGACTACATGGACGTCTCGCCGCGCCAGATGGTGTCGGTCGCGACCGCCATGATCCCCTTCCTCGAGCACGACGACGCCAACCGTGCCCTCATGGGCGCGAACATGATGCGTCAGGCCGTGCCGCTGATCACCGCCGAGGCTCCCCTCGTCGGCACCGGCATGGAGTACCGCTGCGCGGTCGATGCCGGTGACGTGATCAAGGCCGAGAAGGCGGGTGTGGTCCAGGAGGTCTCCGCGGACTACGTCACCGTCACCAACGACGACGGCACGTACACCACGTACCGCGTCGCCAAGTTCTCCCGCTCCAACCAGGGCACCTCGGTGAACCAGAAGGTCGTCGTCGAGGAGGGGGCCCGCGTCATCGAGGGCCAGGTCCTCGCCGACGGTCCGGCCACCGAAGAGGGCGAGATGGCCCTCGGCAAGAACCTGCTCGTGGCGTTCATGCCGTGGGAGGGTCACAACTACGAGGACGCGATCATCCTGTCGCAGCGCCTCGTGCAGGACGACGTCCTCTCCTCGATCCACATCGAGGAGCACGAGGTCGACGCCCGTGACACCAAGCTCGGCCCCGAGGAGATCACCCGGGACATCCCGAACGTCTCCGAGGAGGTCCTCGCCGACCTCGACGAGCGCGGCATCATCCGGATCGGTGCCGAGGTCGTCGCCGGCGACATCCTCGTCGGCAAGGTCACGCCCAAGGGCGAGACCGAGCTGACGCCGGAGGAGCGCCTGCTCCGCGCGATCTTCGGTGAGAAGGCCCGCGAGGTCCGTGACACCTCCCTGAAGGTCCCGCACGGCGAGATCGGCAAGGTCATCGGCGTCCGCGTCTTCGACCGTGAAGAGGGCGACGAGCTGCCGCCGGGCGTGAACCAGCTGGTTCGTGTCTACGTGGCGCAGAAGCGCAAGATCACGGACGGTGACAAGCTCGCCGGTCGTCACGGAAACAAGGGCGTCATCTCCAAGATCCTCCCGATCGAGGACATGCCCTTCCTTGAGGACGGCACGCCCGTCGACATCATCCTCAACCCGCTGGGTGTCCCGTCCCGAATGAACCCGGGACAGGTCCTGGAGATCCACCTCGGCTGGCTCGCCAGCCGCGGCTGGGACGTCTCCGGGCTCGGGGACGAGTGGGCGCAGCGCCTGCAGGCGATCGGCGCCGACTCGGTCGCCCCGGGCACCAACGTCGCGACCCCGGTCTTCGACGGTGCCCGCGAGGACGAGCTGGCCGGTCTGCTCCAGCACACGATCCCGAACCGCGACGGCGAGCGCATGGTGCTCCCCTCCGGCAAGGCGCGTCTGTTCGACGGCCGCTCCGGCGAGCCGTTCCCGGACCCGATCTCGGTCGGGTACATGTACATCCTCAAGCTGCACCACCTGGTCGACGACAAGCTGCACGCCCGCTCGACCGGTCCGTACTCGATGATCACCCAGCAGCCGCTGGGTGGTAAGGCTCAGTTCGGTGGCCAGCGCTTCGGCGAGATGGAGGTGTGGGCGCTTGAGGCTTACGGCGCCGCCTACGCCCTCCAGGAGCTGCTGACGATCAAGTCCGACGACGTGACCGGCCGCGTGAAGGTCTACGAGGCCATCGTCAAGGGCGAGAACATCCCCGAGCCCGGCATTCCCGAGTCCTTCAAGGTGCTCATCAAGGAAATGCAGTCGCTCTGCCTCAACGTGGAGGTGCTGTCCTCGGACGGCATGTCCATCGAGATGCGCGACACGGACGAGGACGTCTTCCGCGCTGCGGAGGAGCTCGGCATCGACCTGTCCCGGCGCGAGCCGAGCAGCGTCGAAGAGGTCTGACGGGAGTCCGGCGGGCTCAAGCTTGAGCCCGCCGGCCCCAGGACCCCCGTTTCAGACCCCTAAGACTTACAACCCTGAGAGGGATTGACGCATAGTGCTCGACGTCAACTTCTTCGATGAGCTCCGGATCGGTCTGGCCACCGCTGACGACATCCGTCAGTGGAGCCACGGCGAGGTCAAGAAGCCCGAGACCATCAACTACCGCACCCTCAAGCCCGAAAAGGACGGACTCTTCTGCGAGAAGATCTTCGGTCCGACCCGGGACTGGGAGTGCTACTGCGGCAAGTACAAGCGTGTCCGCTTCAAGGGCATCATCTGTGAGCGCTGCGGCGTCGAGGTCACTCGCGCCAAGGTGCGCCGTGAGCGGATGGGCCACATTGAGCTGGCCGCGCCCGTCACGCACATCTGGTACTTCAAGGGCGTCCCGTCGCGCCTCGGCTACCTCCTCGACCTCGCGCCGAAGGACCTCGAGAAGGTCATCTACTTCGCCGCGTACATGATCACGTTCGTGGACGAGGAGCGCCGCACCCGCGACCTGCCCTCCCTGGAGGCGCACGTCTCCGTGGAGCGCCAGCAGATCGAGAACCGCCGCGACGCCGACCTCGAGGCCCGCGCCAAGAAGCTCGAGACCGACCTGGCCGAGCTCGAGGCCGAGGGCGCCAAGGCCGACGTACGCCGCAAGGTGCGCGAAGGCGCCGAGCGCGAGATGAAGCAGCTCCGTGACCGCGCGCAGCGCGAGATCGACCGTCTCGACGAGGTCTGGAACCGCTTCAAGAACCTCAAGGTCCAGGACCTGGAGGGTGACGAGCTGCTCTACCGCGAGCTGCGTGACCGCTTCGGCACGTACTTCGACGGTTCGATGGGTGCCGCTGCTCTGCAGAAGCGCCTTGAGTCGTTCGACCTGGATGAGGAAGCCGAGCGGCTTCGCGAGATCATCCGTACCGGCAAGGGCCAGAAGAAGACCCGCGCGCTCAAGCGCCTCAAGGTCGTCTCCGCGTTCCTGCAGACCAGCAACAGCCCCAAGGGCATGGTGCTCGACTGCGTGCCGGTCATCCCGCCGGACCTGCGTCCGATGGTGCAGCTGGACGGTGGCCGCTTCGCGACCTCCGACCTGAACGACCTGTACCGCCGCGTGATCAACCGCAACAACCGCCTGAAGCGGCTTCTCGACCTCGGCGCGCCCGAGATCATCGTGAACAACGAGAAGCGCATGCTCCAGGAGGCGGTCGACGCCCTCTTCGACAACGGCCGTCGTGGTCGCCCGGTGACGGGCCCCGGCAACCGTCCGCTGAAGTCCCTCAGCGACATGCTGAAGGGCAAGCAGGGTCGATTCCGTCAGAACCTGCTCGGCAAGCGTGTGGACTACTCCGCGCGTTCCGTGATCGTCGTCGGTCCGCAGCTGAAGCTGCACCAGTGTGGTCTGCCCAAGGCCATGGCGCTTGAGCTCTTCAAGCCGTTCGTGATGAAGCGCCTGGTCGACCTGAACCACGCGCAGAACATCAAGTCGGCGAAGCGCATGGTCGAGCGCGGCCGCACGGTCGTGTACGACGTGCTCGAAGAGGTCATCGCGGAGCACCCGGTTCTGCTGAACCGTGCGCCCACGCTGCACCGCCTCGGCATCCAGGCGTTCGAGCCGCAGCTGGTCGAGGGCAAGGCCATCCAGATCCACCCGCTCGTCTGCACCGCGTTCAACGCGGACTTCGACGGTGACCAGATGGCCGTGCACCTGCCGCTCTCCGCGGAGGCGCAGGCCGAGGCCCGCATCCTGATGCTGTCCTCGAACAACATCCTCAAGCCCGCCGACGGCCGTCCGGTCACCATGCCCACCCAGGACATGGTGCTCGGCCTCTTCTTCCTCACCACGGACGAAGAGGAGCGCGAGGTCATCGGCGAGGGCCGGTCCTTCGGCTCCACGGCCGAGGCGATCATGGCGTTCGACGCCAAGGAGCTCTCGCTGCAGGCGAAGGTCGACATCCGCTTCCCGGTGGGCACCTTCCCGCCGCGCGGCTGGACCCCGCCGGTCGACGAGGACGGCGAAGACTCCGTCGGCGGCGGCGCGTACCAGCAGGGCGACAGCTTCCGGCTGCGTACGACCCTGGGCCGCGCGCTCTTCAACGAGCTGCTGCCCGAGGACTACCCGTTCGTCGACTACTCGGTGGGCAAGAAGCAGCTCTCCGAGATCGTCAACGACCTGGCCGAGCGCTACCCCAAGGTCATCGTGGCGGCGACGCTCGACAACCTGAAGGCGGCCGGCTTCTACTGGGCGACCCGTTCCGGTGTCACCGTGGCCATCTCCGACGTCGTGGTCCCCGAGGCCAAGAAGGCGATCGTCGCGGGCTACGAGGCGCAGGACGAGAAGGTCCAGAAGCAGTACGAGCGCGGTCTGATCACCAAGGAAGAGCGCACGCAGGAGCTCATCGCGATCTGGACCAAGGCGACCAACGAGGTCGCCGAGGCGATGAACGCGAACTTCCCCAAGACCAACCCCATCTTCATGATGGTTGACTCGGGTGCCCGAGGAAACATGATGCAGATGCGGCAGATCGCCGGTATGCGTGGTCTGGTGTCGAACGCGAAGAACGAGACCATCCCGCGTCCGATCAAGGCATCGTTCCGCGAGGGCCTGTCCGTCCTCGAGTACTTCATCTCCACGCACGGTGCCCGTAAGGGTCTCGCGGACACGGCCCTTCGTACCGCCGACTCCGGTTACCTCACCCGTCGTCTGGTCGACGTCTCCCAGGACGTCATCATTCGCGAGGAGGACTGTGGCACCGAGCGCGGTCTGAAGCTGAAGATCGCGGTCAAGGGCGAGGACGGCGTGCTCCGCAAGACGGAGAACGTCGAGACGTCCGTGTACGCCCGCATGCTGGCCGAGGACGTCGTCATCGACGGCAAGGTCATCGCGCCGGCCAACGTCGACCTCGGTGACGTGCTCATCGACGCCCTGGTCGCCAACGGCGTCGAGGAGGTCAAGACCCGCTCGGTCCTGACCTGTGAGTCCGCGGTCGGCACCTGCGCCTTCTGCTACGGCCGTTCGCTGGCCACCGGCAAGCTGGTCGACATCGGTGAGGCGGTCGGCATCATCGCCGCCCAGTCCATCGGTGAGCCCGGTACCCAGCTGACGATGCGTACCTTCCACACCGGTGGTGTGGCCGGTGACGACATCACCCAGGGTCTGCCCCGAGTCGTCGAGCTCTTCGAAGCCCGTACGCCGAAGGGTGTCGCCCCGATCTCCGAGGCCGCGGGCCGCGTCCGCATCGAGGAGACCGAGAAGACCAAGAAGCTCGTCGTCACCCCGGACGACGGCAGCGACGAGACGGCGTTCCCGATCTCGAAGCGTGCCCGTCTCCTGGTGGGCGAGGGCGACCACGTCGAGGTGGGCCAGAAGCTCACCGTGGGTGCCACCAACCCGCACGACGTGCTGCGCATCCTCGGCCAGCGCGCCGTCCAGGTGCACCTGGTCGGCGAGGTCCAGAAGGTCTACAACTCGCAGGGCGTGTCGATCCACGACAAGCACATCGAGATCATCATCCGGCAGATGCTGCGCCGTGTGACGATCATCGAGTCCGGCGACGCGGAGCTGCTGCCGGGCGAGCTCGTCGAGCGCTCGAAGTTCGAGACCGAGAACCGTCGTGTGGTCACCGAGGGCGGTCACCCCGCCTCCGGTCGTCCGCAGCTGATGGGTATCACCAAGGCATCGCTGGCGACGGAATCCTGGCTGTCGGCCGCCTCCTTCCAGGAGACGACCCGAGTCCTGACGGATGCGGCGATCAACGCCAAGTCCGACAGCCTCATCGGCCTCAAGGAGAACGTCATCATCGGTAAGCTCATCCCGGCCGGTACGGGCCTGTCCCGCTACCGCAACATCCGGGTCGAGCCGACCGAGGAGGCCAAGGCCGCGATGTACTCGGCCGTCGGCTACGACGACATCGACTACTCGCCCTTCGGGACGGGTTCGGGTCAGGCCGTGCCGCTGGAGGACTACGACTACGGTCCGTACAACCAGTAAGCGCGCCCAGCGCACACCACAGGGCGGTCACCCGGCGAGGTCGGGTGGCCGCCCTGCGGCGCGTTGGCGCATCATGGGGGCAGACAACTTCCGGGGGAGGCGCGCGTGACGAATCCGTCGTGGCAGCCGGGGCCGTGGCCGCCCAAGCAGGGACTGCCCGCCGCGCAGCCGGCCCAGCCGCCGATGCTCGCCGGGCATTCCGACCGTGAGCGCGCGGTCGACGTGCTGCGCGCCGGCTTCGCCGAGGGCCGCCTGCAGCAGGACGAGTACGAGCGGCGCGTGGAGCGGGCCTACCAGGCCCGCACGGTGGGGGAGTTGAGCCTGCTCGTCGCGGATCTGCCGCAGGGCCCGCTCGGCTTCCAGCAGCCCGTGGCCCAGCACCTGCCGCCGACCTTCATGCCGGTGGCGCCGCCCACGAACTCCAAGGCCGGCGTGGCGCTCGCGTGCGGGATCGGCACGTTCTTCACCCTGGGCCTGACGGCCGTGCCCGCGGTCATCGTGGGGCACATGGCCCGCGCGGAGATCCGCGAGACGCGCGAGGGCGGGGACGGGATGGCGGTGGCGGGGCTGGTCCTCGGCTGGCTGTCCATCGCGGGCTGGGCGCTGCTCCTGCTGCTGATCGTGGCGGCTTCGGGCTGACAGGGGGCCCCCGGCGGCGGAGATCGCGGGCCGACGGGGGAGACGGAGCCCGTCCGGCGCTTGAGGACGAGGCCGACGGCGCTTGAGGACGAGGCCGAAGGCCGATCAACCGCTCACGCCGCCCGCGGCGCCCGGCGTGTCCGGGGTCCGGGGTATTTGTTTTGACCGCAGCCAATGAGGTAGGTACGCTCAGACCTTGTGCCTGGGGTGTGCCTGGGCTCGCGTGCGTGTCTTCAACCGCACGGCGGGCTCGATACCGGCCACCGTAATCTGCGCCCTCTCCGCCTTGAGCGGGAGTCTGCAGCATTCGACACACCCGACCGCGTGGGTCGGCAACGTTCCAGGTTAGCTTTACTACTCGGCACACAGAAACCGGAGAAGTAGTGCCTACGATCCAGCAGCTGGTCCGCAAGGGCCGGCAGGACAAGGTCGAGAAGAACAAGACGCCCGCACTCGAGGGTTCCCCTCAGCGTCGTGGCGTCTGCACGCGTGTGTTCACGACCACCCCGAAGAAGCCGAACTCGGCCCTGCGTAAGGTCGCGCGTGTGCGTCTGACCAGCGGGATCGAGGTCACTGCTTACATTCCGGGTGAGGGACACAACCTGCAGGAGCACTCCATCGTGCTCGTGCGCGGCGGCCGTGTGAAGGACCTGCCCGGTGTTCGCTACAAGATCATCCGGGGTTCCCTTGACACTCAGGGTGTCAAGAACCGCAAGCAGGCCCGCAGCCGCTACGGCGCCAAGAAGGAGAAGTAAGAATGCCTCGTAAGGGCCCCGCCCCGAAGCGCCCGGTCATCATCGACCCGGTCTACGGCTCTCCTCTGGTGACCTCCCTCATCAACAAGGTGCTGCTGAACGGCAAGCGCTCCACCGCCGAGCGCATCGTCTACGGCGCCATGGAGGGTCTGCGTGAGAAGACGGGCAACGACCCGGTCATCACGCTGAAGCGCGCGCTCGAGAACATCAAGCCGACCCTCGAGGTCAAGTCCCGCCGCGTCGGTGGTGCGACCTACCAGGTGCCGATCGAGGTCAAGCCCGGTCGCGCCAACACGCTGGCCCTGCGCTGGCTGGTCGGTTACTCCCGCGCCCGTCGCGAGAAGACGATGACCGAGCGTCTGCTCAACGAGCTCCTCGACGCCTCCAACGGCCTCGGCGCCGCTGTGAAGAAGCGCGAGGACACCCACAAGATGGCCGAGTCCAACAAGGCCTTCGCGCACTACCGCTGGTAGTCGCTACCCACATCGAGACCGAGAGAAGACTGAGCCGATATGGCTACCACTTCACTTGACCTGGCCAAGGTGCGCAACATCGGCATCATGGCTCACATCGACGCGGGCAAGACGACGACCACCGAGCGGATCCTGTTCTACACCGGTGTTTCGTACAAGATCGGTGAGGTCCACGACGGCGCTGCCACGATGGACTGGATGGAGCAGGAGCAGGAGCGTGGCATCACGATCACCTCTGCTGCCACCACCTGTCACTGGCCGCTGAACGACGTCGACCACACCATCAACATCATCGACACCCCGGGCCACGTCGACTTCACCGTCGAGGTGGAGCGTTCGCTCCGCGTGCTCGACGGTGCCGTGACGGTGTTCGACGGCGTCGCCGGCGTTGAGCCCCAGTCCGAGACCGTGTGGCGTCAGGCGGACCGCTACGGCGTCCCGCGCATCTGCTTCGTCAACAAGCTCGACCGCACCGGAGCCGAGTTCCACCGCTGCGTCGACATGATCGTCGACCGCCTCGGTGCGACCCCGATCGTCATGCAGCTGCCCATCGGGGCCGAGGCTGACTTCAAGGGCGTCGTCGACCTCGTCACGATGAAGGCATTCGTCTGGTCCGCCGAGACCAAGATGGGCGAGGCCTACGACATCGTCGACATCCCGGCCACGCACACCGAGGCCGCCGACGAGTGGCGCGGCAAGCTGCTCGAGGCCGTGGCCGAGAACGACGAAGAGATGATGGAGCTGTACCTCGAGGGCAAGGAGCCCACCGAGGACCAGCTGTACGCGGCGATCCGTCGCATCACCATCGCCTCCGGCAAGGGCGGCGACACCACCGTCACCCCCGTGTTCTGTGGCACCGCGTTCAAGAACAAGGGCGTTCAGCCCCTGCTCGACGCGGTCGTGCGCTACCTCCCCTCGCCCCTGGACGTCGAGGCCATCGAGGGCCACGGCGTGAAGGACCCGGACGAGGTCGTCAAGCGCAAGCCGTCCGACGCCGAGCCCCTGTCGGCCCTCGCGTTCAAGATCGCGAGCGACCCGCACCTGGGCAAGCTCACCTTCGTCCGGATCTACTCCGGCCGCCTGGACTCCGGCACCGCGGTGCTGAACTCCGTCAAGGGCAAGAAGGAGCGCATCGGCAAGATCTACCGCATGCACGCGAACAAGCGTGAGGAGATCGAGTCGGTGGGCGCCGGTGACATCGTCGCCGTCATGGGTCTGAAGCAGACCACCACGGGTGAGACGCTCTGTGACGACAAGCAGCCGGTGATCCTGGAGTCCATGGACTTCCCGGCGCCGGTCATCCAGGTCGCCATCGAGCCGAAGTCCAAGGGCGACCAGGAGAAGCTGGGTGTCGCCATCCAGCGCCTCTCGGAGGAGGACCCCTCCTTCCAGGTCCACTCGGACGAGGAGACCGGCCAGACCATCATCGGTGGTATGGGCGAGCTTCACCTCGAGGTGCTCGTCGACCGCATGAAGCGCGAGTTCCGCGTCGAGGCGAACGTCGGCAAGCCGCAGGTCGCGTACCGCGAGACGATCCGCAAGACGGTCGAGCGCGTGGACTACACCCACAAGAAGCAGACCGGTGGTACCGGTCAGTTCGCCAAGGTGCAGATCGCGATCGAGCCCATCGTGGACGGCGACGCGTCGTACGAGTTCGTGAACAAGGTCACCGGTGGTCGCATCCCGCGGGAGTACATCCCGTCGGTCGACGCCGGCTGCCAGGAGGCCATGCAGTTCGGCATCCTCGCCGGTTACGAGATGACCGGCGTGCGCGTCACGCTGCTCGACGGTGCGTACCACGAGGTCGACTCCTCCGAGCTCGCCTTCAAGATCGCCGGTTCGCAGGCCTTCAAGGAGGCCGCGCGCAAGGCCAGCCCCGTGCTCCTCGAGCCGATGATGGCCGTTGAGGTCACCACGCCCGAGGACTACATGGGCGATGTCATCGGCGACATCAACTCCCGCCGTGGCCAGATCCAGGCCATGGAGGAGCGCAGCGGCGCTCGCGTCGTGAAGGGCCTCGTGCCCCTCTCGGAGATGTTCGGCTACGTCGGAGACCTCCGCAGCAAGACGTCGGGTCGCGCAAGCTACTCGATGCAGTTCGACTCCTACGCCGAGGTTCCGCGGAACGTCGCCGAGGAGATCATCGCGAAGGCCAAGGGCGAGTAACTCACCCGAGTACACGCTTTAGGCTTGACACCGTCTGCCGGGGCAAACCCCGCAATCCGTGAGGAATGCCCCGGCGGTCGGCACCCCAGCAAAGATCACCTGGCGCCGATGAAGTAAGGCGTACAGAACCACTCCACAGGAGGACCCCAGTGGCGAAGGCGAAGTTCGAGCGGACTAAGCCGCACGTCAACATCGGCACCATCGGTCACATCGACCACGGTAAGACGACCCTCACGGCCGCCATTACCAAGGTGCTGCACGACGCGTACCCCGACCTGAACGAGGCCTCGGCCTTCGACCAGATCGACAAGGCTCCCGAGGAGCGCCAGCGCGGTATCACGATCTCCATCGCGCACGTCGAGTACCAGACGGAGGCGCGCCACTACGCCCACGTCGACTGCCCCGGTCACGCGGACTACATCAAGAACATGATCACGGGTGCGGCGCAGATGGACGGCGCCATCCTCGTGGTCGCCGCCACCGACGGCCCGATGCCGCAGACCAAGGAGCACGTGCTCCTGGCCCGCCAGGTCGGCGTTCCGTACATCGTCGTCGCCCTGAACAAGGCCGACATGGTGGACGACGAGGAGATCCTGGAGCTCGTCGAGCTCGAGGTCCGTGAGCTCCTCTCCGAGTACGAGTTCCCGGGCGACGACGTTCCGGTCGTCAAGGTCTCGGCTCTGAAGGCGCTCGAGGGCGACAAGGAGTGGGGCAACACCGTCCTCGACCTGATGAAGGCCGTCGACGAGTCCATCCCGCAGCCCGAGCGTGACGTCGACAAGCCGTTCCTGATGCCGATCGAGGACGTCTTCACGATCACCGGTCGTGGCACGGTCGTCACCGGTCGTATCGAGCGTGGTGTCCTCAAGGTCAACGAGACCGTCGACATCATCGGCATCAAGACCGAGAAGACCACCACCACGGTCACCGGCATCGAGATGTTCCGCAAGCTGCTCGACGAGGGCCAGGCCGGTGAGAACGTCGGTCTGCTCCTCCGTGGCATCAAGCGCGAGGACGTCGAGCGCGGCCAGGTCATCATCAAGCCGGGCTCGGTCACCCCGCACACCGAGTTCGAGGCGCAGGCGTACATCCTGTCGAAGGACGAGGGTGGCCGTCACACCCCGTTCTTCAACAACTACCGCCCGCAGTTCTACTTCCGTACGACGGACGTGACCGGCGTCGTGACCCTCCCCGAGGGCACCGAGATGGTCATGCCGGGTGACAACACCGAGATGAAGGTGGAGCTCATCCAGCCCGTCGCCATGGAAGAGGGCCTGAAGTTCGCCATCCGTGAGGGTGGCCGGACCGTCGGCGCCGGCCAGGTCACCAAGATCAACAAGTAAGGTTCCCTTGCTTGCTGGTCGGGGAGACCCGGCTGCTCTGAACTGAGCGCAGCGAGAGGCCCCACGCGCCATTACGGCGGGTGGGGCCTCTTGTCATGTCCTCTTGTCGTGCCCGCTTGTGGTTGTCCGGGGGCTCCGGCACGGCCGCGCCGCTTGACAAGCCGCTCGATTGGCCTTCGTCGTCCCACGTATGGCACACTGTTCAGGTTGCTCGGTTGAGTGCCGATGCTGCGCGCCTCCCGCCGGGAGGACTGGAAGCGAGTCCCACGGTACTCGTCGCCCCAACTGCCGAAAGGCAGCGCTGAGGCGGACGTACGGGAATCTTCCGGGAAGTGCGGCAAGGTGGCTCGACCAGGCGCCCGGTGGGTTTCTTCCCCCGGACCCGCGGTCGTTTCAAGGGCCGCAGCCCCTAGCAGGGAAATCCTTCGGGAGATCTGTGTGAGCGGGACTGCGACACGCCCGACCGCGTGGGTCGGATGGAAGTAGAAAACAGGGCCTCCTGAGGTGCCAGAGCGTTCGAGACAAAGGACTACTAAGTAGCCATGGCGGGACAGAAGATCCGCATCCGGCTCAAGGCCTACGACCACGAGGTCATCGACTCCTCGGCGAAGAAGATCGTCGAGACGGTGACGCGTACTGGTGCGTCGGTCGCGGGCCCGGTGCCGCTGCCCACTGAGAAGAACGTGTACTGCGTCATCAAGTCGCCGCACAAGTACAAGGATTCTCGCGAGCACTTCGAGATGCGCACGCACAAGCGCCTGATCGACATCCTCGACCCCACGCCCAAGACCGTTGACTCGCTGATGCGCCTGGACCTTCCGGCCGGCGTCGACATCGAGATCAAGCTCTGAGAGGCACGGAAGAGATGACCAAGCAGATCAAGGGCATCCTGGGCGAGAAGCTCGGCATGACCCAGGTCTGGGACGAGAACAACCGTGTCGTCCCGGTGACCGTGGTCAAGGCCGGGCCCTGCGTCGTTACCCAGGTCCGTAAGAATGACATCGACGGCTACGAGTCGGTCCAGATCGCCTTCGGCGAGATCGACCCGCGCAAGGTGAACAAGCCCCTCAAGGGCCACTTCGCCAAGGCCGACGTCACCCCCCGCCGCCACCTCGTCGAGATCCGTACCGCTGACGCCAGCGAGTACACCCTCGGCCAGGAGCTGACCGCCGAGACCTTCGAGTCCGGCGTCAAGGTCGACGTGACCGGCAAGAGCAAGGGCAAGGGCTTCGCCGGTGTCATGAAGCGCCACAACTTCGGTGGCCTCGGCTCCAGCCACGGCACCCAGCGCAAGCACCGCTCGCCCGGTTCCATCGGTGGCTGCGCCACCCCGGGCCGTGTGTTCAAGGGCCTCCGCATGGCGGGCCGCATGGGCAACGAGCGGGTCACCACCCAGAACCTGACCGTTCACGCCGTTGACGCGGAGAAGGGTCTGCTCCTCATCAAGGGAGCGGTGCCCGGTCCGAACGGCGGCCTCGTCCTGGTCCGTACCGCGGCCAAGGGGGCTTGAGGAACCGATGAGCACCATTGACATCCTTTCGCCGGCAGGCGACAAGGCCGGGACCGTCGAGCTCCCCGCGGAGATCTTCGACGTCGAGAAGGTCAGCATTCCGCTGATCCACCAGGTCGTTGTCGCACAGCTGGCCGCTGCCCGTCAGGGCACGCACAAGACGAAGACCCGTGGCGAGGTCCGCGGCGGCGGCAAGAAGCCGTACCGCCAGAAGGGCACCGGTCGCGCCCGTCAGGGCTCGACCCGCGCGCCGCAGTTCGCCGGTGGTGGCGTCGTGCACGGTCCCGTGCCGCGTGACTACTCGCAGCGGACCCCGAAGAAGATGAAGGCCGCGGCCCTGCGCCACGCCCTCACCGACCGGGCCCGCAACGCTCGCATCCACGTCGTCTCCGGCGTGATCGAGGGCGAGACCCCGTCGACCAAGGCCGCGAAGAGCCTGCTCGGCAAGATCAGCGAGCGCAAGAACGTGCTCCTGGTCATCGAGCGCTCGGACGAGGCCGCGCTGCTGTCCGCGCGCAACCTGCCCCAGGTCCACATCCTGGAGCCGGGCCAGCTCAACACGTACGACGTTCTCGTCTCGGACGACGTGGTCTTCACCCAGGCCGCGCTCGAGTCCTTCGTGTCTGGCCCCAAGGCCAACGACACCGAAGGGAGCGAGGTCTGATGGCTATCCGTCACCCCGCTATCGCCTCGAAGGCGGCCAAGGCCGCCAAGGTCGCGCGCGTCGCCAAGGCGAAGCGCCACGCCACCGAGGGCAAGAACACCGTTGAGACGCCGCTGAGCAAGAGCTTCACGGACCCCCGTGACGTCCTCCTCAAGCCGGTCGTCTCCGAGAAGAGCTACGCGCTGCTCGACGAGGGCAAGTACACCTTCGTCGTCGCGCCCGGCGCCAACAAGACCCAGATCAAGCAGGCCGTCGAGGCGGTCTTCTCGGTCAAGGTCACCGGCGTCAACACGCTCAACCGCCAGGGCAAGCGCAAGCGCACCCGCACGGGCTTCGGCAAGCGTGCCGACTCCAAGCGCGCGATCGTGACCCTCGCTGAGGGCGACCGTATCGACATCTTCGGCCAGGCCTCCTAACGGAGCGCCCTGGTCCGAATATCGGACGAGGACTGAGAAATGGGAATCCGCAAGTACAAGCCGACGACGCCGGGCCGCCGTGGCTCCTCCGTCGCCGACTTCGTCGAGGTCACGCGGTCCACGCCGGAGAAGTCGCTGGTCCGCCCGCTGCACAGCAAGGGCGGCCGTAACAACGCCGGTCGTGTGACCGTTCGCCACCAGGGTGGCGGACACAAGCGCGCCTACCGCGTGATCGACTTCCGTCGTCACGACAAGGACGGCGTGCCGGCGAAGGTCGCGCACATCGAGTACGACCCCAACCGCACCGCGCGCATCGCGCTGCTGCACTACGCAGACGGCGAGAAGCGCTACATCATCGCTCCGCGCGGCCTGTCGCAGGGTGACCGGATTGAGAACGGCCCCGGCGCCGACATCAAGCCCGGCAACAACCTCGCGCTCCGCAACATCCCGGTCGGTACCACGATCCACGCGATCGAGCTCCGTCCGGGTGGTGGCGCCAAGTTCGCCCGCTCCGCGGGTGCCTCCGTGCAGCTGCTGGCGAAGGAGGGCTCGATGGCCCACCTTCGTATGCCGTCCGGTGAGATCCGCCTGGTCGACGTGCGCTGCCGCGCCACGGTCGGCGAGGTCGGCAACGCCGAGCAGTCGAACATCAACTGGGGCAAGGCCGGCCGCATGCGCTGGAAGGGCGTCCGCCCGACCGTGCGTGGTGTCGTGATGAACCCGGTCGACCACCCGCACGGCGGTGGCGAGGGCAAGACCTCCGGTGGTCGCCACCCGGTCTCGCCCTGGGGCAAGAAGGAAATGCGTACTCGTGATCGCAACAAGGCGAGTAACAAGTACATCGTCCGCCGCCGCAAGACGAACAAGAAGCGCTAGGAGCGGGTTTAGATGCCGCGCAGTCTCAAGAAGGGGCCCTTCGTCGACGACCACCTGATCAAGAAGGTGGACGTACAGAACGAAGCAGGCACCAAGAACGTCATCAAGACCTGGTCCCGTCGCTCGATGATCGTCCCGGCCATGCTGGGCCACACGATCGCGGTGCACAACGGCAAGACCCACATCCCGGTGTTCGTCACCGAGTCGATGGTCGGCCACAAGCTCGGCGAGTTCTCGCCGACTCGCACCTTCCGCGGCCACGTCAAGGACGACCGGAAGTCGAAGCGCCGCTAAGCGGGGTGGAACGACTATGACTAACACCGAAGGGACAACCATGGAAGCCAGGGCCCAGGCGCGGTACATCCGCGTCACGCCCATGAAGGCCCGCCGCGTGGTGGACCTCATCCGTGGCATGGATGCCACGGAGGCTCAGGCGGTCCTGCGTTTCGCCCCGCAGGCCGCGAGCGTGCCGGTTGGCAAGGTGCTTGACAGCGCCATCGCCAACGCTGCACACAACTACGACCACTCGGACGCCTCTTCGCTGGTCATCAGCGAGGCGTACGTGGACGAGGGCCCGACCCTGAAGCGGTTCCGTCCGCGTGCCCAGGGCCGTGCCTACCGGATCCGTAAGCGGACCAGCCACATCACCGTGGTCGTCAGCAGCAAGGAAGGAACCCGGTAATGGGCCAGAAGGTAAACCCGCACGGGTTCCGGCTCGGTGTCACGACCGACTTCAAGTCGCGTTGGTACGCCGACAAGCTGTACAAGGACTACGTCAAGGAAGACGTCGCCATCCGTCGGATGATGACGTCCGGCATGGAGCGCGCCGGCATCTCGAAGGTTGAGATCGAGCGCACCCGTGACCGCGTGCGGGTGGACATCCACACCGCTCGTCCCGGCATCGTCATCGGCCGCCGTGGCGCCGAGGCCGACCGCATCCGCGGTGACCTCGAGAAGCTCACGGGCAAGCAGGTCCAGCTGAACATCCTCGAGGTCAAGAACCCCGAGGTCGACGCTCAGCTCGTGGCCCAGGCCGTGGCGGAGCAGCTGTCCTCCCGCGTCTCCTTCCGTCGCGCCATGCGTAAGAGCATGCAGTCGGCGATGAAGGCGGGCGCCAAGGGCATCAAGATCCAGTGTGGCGGTCGTCTCGGCGGTGCCGAGATGTCCCGTTCGGAGTTCTACCGCGAGGGCCGTGTGCCCCTGCACACGCTCCGCGCCAACGTGGACTACGGCTTCTTCGAGGCCAAGACGACCTTCGGCCGCATCGGCGTGAAGGTCTGGATCTACAAGGGCGACGTGAAGAACATCGCCGAGGTCCGCGCCGAGAACGCCGCTGCCCGCGCCGGCAACCGCCCGGCCCGTGGTGGCCGCGGTGGCGAGCGTGGCGGTCGCGGTCGCAAGCCGCAGCAGCAGTCCGCGCCGGCTGCCGAGGCCCCCAAGGCCGACGCTCCCGCCGCCGCTGCCGCTCCGGCTGAGAGCACCGGAACGGAGGCCTGACCGAAATGCTGATCCCCCGTAGGGTCAAGCACCGCAAGCAGCACCACCCCAAGCGCCGCGGTATGGCCAAGGGTGGTACGACGGTTGCGTTCGGCGAGTACGGCATCCAGGCCATGACCCCGGCGTACGTGACCAACCGCCAGATCGAGGCGGCCCGTATCGCGATGACCCGCCACATCAAGCGTGGCGGCAAGGTCTGGATCAACATCTACCCGGACCGCCCGCTGACCAAGAAGCCCGCCGAGACCCGCATGGGTTCCGGTAAGGGTTCCCCCGAGTGGTGGGTCGCGAACGTGCACCCGGGCCGGGTGATGTTCGAGCTGTCCTACCCGAACGAGAAGATTGCGCGTGAGGCTCTCACTCGCGCAGCCCACAAGCTGCCGATGAAGTGCCGGATCGTCAAGCGCGAGGCAGGTGAAGCGTGATGTCGGCCGGTACCAAGGCGTCTGAGCTGCGCGAGCTGGGCAACGAGGAGCTCCTCAACAAGCTCCGCGAGGCCAAGGAAGAGCTGTTCAATCTCCGCTTCCAGGCGGCGACGGGTCAGCTCGAGAACCACGGTCGGCTGAAGGCCGTCCGTAAGGACATCGCGCGGATCTACACCCTGATGCGTGAGCGCGAGCTGGGCATCGAGACGGTGGAGAGCGCCTGATGAGCGAGAACAACGTGACTGAAGAGACGAAGGCCGCGCGCGGCTTCCGCAAGACCCGTGAGGGTCTGGTCGTCAGCGACAAGATGGACAAGACCGTCGTCGTCGCCGTCGAGGACCGCGTCAAGCACGCGCTGTACGGCAAGGTCATCCGCCGTACCAACAAGCTCAAGGCGCACGACGAGCAGAACGCTGCCGGCGTCGGCGACCGCGTCCTCCTGATGGAGACGCGTCCGCTGTCGGCGACCAAGCGCTGGCGCATCGTCGAGATCCTCGAGAAGGCCAAGTAGGTAATTCCCGCAAGGGAATTCCAACAAGTACAGCTCCGAGGGGTATCCCTCAGAGTTCGTTCCGCCAGGCTCGGCAGGGGCCCATCCCGTAAGAGAGAAGCCCCTGCCGGGAACCGGCAGACAAACAGGAGATAGACGTGATCCAGCAGGAGTCGCGACTTCGCGTCGCCGACAACACGGGTGCGAAGGAAATCCTCACCATCCGTGTTCTCGGTGGTTCGGGTCGCCGCTACGCGGGCATCGGTGACGTCATCGTCGCCACCGTCAAGGACGCGATCCCCGGTGGCAACGTGAAGAAGGGTGACGTCGTCAAGGCGGTCATCGTTCGCACCGTCAAGGAGCGCCGCCGTCCGGACGGCTCGTACATCCGCTTCGACGAGAACGCCGCCGTCATTCTGAAGAACGACGGCGACCCTCGCGGCACCCGTATCTTCGGCCCGGTCGGCCGTGAGCTGCGCGAGAAGAAGTTCATGAAGATCATCTCGCTCGCGCCGGAGGTGCTGTAAGCATGAAGATCAAGAAGGGCGACCTGGTCCAGGTCATCACCGGTAAGGACAAGGGCAAGCAGGGCAAGGTCATTGCCGCTTACCCGCGCGACGAGCGCGTCCTGGTCGAGGGTGTCAACCGGGTCAAGAAGCACACGAAGGCCGGCCCGACCGCCAGCGGCTCGCAGGCCGGCGGCATCGTGACCACCGAGGCCCCCGTCCACGTCTCCAACGTCCAGCTGGTCGTGGAGAAGGACGGCAACAAGGTCGTCACGCGCGTCGGTTACCGCTTCGACGACGAGGGCAACAAGATCCGCGTTGCCAAGCGGACGGGTGAGGACATCTGATGACGACCACCACCACTCCGCGCCTCAAGACGAAGTACCGCGAGGAGATCCAGGGCAAGCTGCAGGAGGAGTTCTCGTACGAGAACGTCATGCAGATCCCCGGTCTCGTCAAGATCGTGGTGAACATGGGTGTCGGCGACGCCGCCCGTGACTCCAAGCTCATGGACGGTGCCGTCCGTGACCTGACCACGATCACCGGTCAGAAGCCGGCCATCACCAAGGCCCGGAAGTCCATCGCGCAGTTCAAGCTGCGTGAGGGTCAGCCGATCGGTGCCCACGTCACGCTCCGTGGCGACCGCATGTGGGAGTTCCTGGACCGCACCCTGTCGCTCGCGCTGCCGCGCATCCGCGACTTCCGTGGTCTGTCCCCCAAGCAGTTCGACGGCCGTGGCAACTACACCTTCGGTCTCACGGAGCAGGTCATGTTCCACGAGATCGACCAGGACAAGATCGACCGTGTCCGGGGTATGGACATCACCGTGGTCACCACGGCGACCAACGACGCTGAGGGCCGTGCCCTTCTCCGTCACCTCGGCTTCCCGTTCAAGGAGGCGTAAGCGAGATGGCGAAGAAGGCTCTGATTGCCAAGGCTGCTCGTAAGCCCAAGTTCGGTGTGCGTGCGTACACCCGCTGCCAGCGCTGCGGCCGCCCGCACTCCGTGTACCGCAAGTTCGGCCTGTGCCGCGTGTGCCTTCGTGAGATGGCTCACCGTGGCGAGCTGCCGGGCGTGACCAAGAGCTCCTGGTAACTCCCTTCTGTCCTTAGGACATTAGGGATAACCGGACGCTCTCGGTAAGCAATGAGGTTGGTGGGTGGCCCACCGCACATGGCTTAGGCTTGTGTGGTTGGGCGCCTGCCGCCCTCGTACGACTTACTACGCCGTAGGTCCCCGCGCCGCACCCGTCCCGCCTCTGAGTGGGGAGAGGGATGGCGCATACAGGAAACCCCGGCGAGAGAGGCCGAAGGCCAATTCATGACCATGACTGATCCGATCGCAGACATGCTTACGCGTCTGCGGAACGCGAACTCGGCGTACCACGACTCCGTGGCGATGCCGCACAGCAAGATCAAGTCGCACATCGCGGAGATCCTCCAGCAGGAGGGCTTCATCACGGGCTGGAAGGTCGAGGACGCCGAGGTCGGCAAGAACCTCGTTCTCGAGCTCAAGTTCGGGCCGAACCGTGAGCGCTCCATCGCGGGCATCAAGCGGATCTCGAAGCCGGGTCTGCGCGTGTACGCGAAGTCCACCAACCTGCCGAAGGTGCTCGGCGGCCTGGGCGTGGCGATCATCTCCACGTCGCACGGTCTGCTCACCGGCCAGCAGGCGGGCAAGAAGGGCGTGGGTGGGGAAGTCCTCGCCTACGTCTGGTAGCGGAAGGGAACGGAGGAAACAGCTATGTCGCGTATTGGCAAGCTCCCCATCACGGTTCCCGCCGGCGTGGACGTCACCATCGATGGCCAGACGGTCCAGGTGAAGGGCCCCAAGGGGTCCCTGAGCCACACCGTTGTCGCGCCGATCGAGATCGCTAAGGGTGAGGACGGCGTGCTCAGCGTCACCCGCCCCAACGACGAGCGTCAGAACAAGGCCCTGCACGGCCTGTCCCGCACGCTGGTGGCGAACATGATCACCGGTGTGACCCAGGGTTACGTGAAGAAGCTCGAGATCAGCGGTGTCGGTTACCGCGTCCTGGCGAAGGGCTCCAACCTGGAGTTCTCGCTCGGCTACAGCCACCCGATCCTGGTCGAGGCGCCCGAGGGCATCTCGTTCAAGGTCGAGTCGCCGACCAAGTTCTCGGTCGAGGGCATCGACAAGCAGAAGGTCGGCGAGGTTGCGGCCAACATCCGCAAGCTGCGCAAGCCTGACCCGTACAAGGCCAAGGGCGTCAAGTACGAAGGCGAAGTCATCCGCCGCAAGGTCGGAAAGGCGGGTAAGTAAGCCATGGCATACGGTGTCAAGATTGCTAAGGGCGACGCTTACAAGCGTGCTGCCATCAAGCGCCGTCACATTCGTATCCGGAAGCACATCTCCGGTACGGCCGAGCGTCCGCGCCTGGTCGTGACGCGCTCCAACCGCAACATCGTCGCCCAGGTGATCGACGACGTTAAGGGTCACACCCTGGCGTCGGCGTCCACCCTGGACGCTTCGATCCGCGGTGGCGAGGGCGACAAGTCGGCGCAGGCCAAGCAGGTCGGCGCCCTGGTCGCCGAGCGTGCCAAGGCCGCCGGCGTCGAGGCTGTCGTGTTCGACCGTGGTGGTAACCAGTACGCCGGGCGCATCGCCGCCCTGGCGGACGCCGCCCGCGAGGCCGGACTCAAGTTCTGAGTCCTGGTTCCGTAGCTAGCGGAAACAGAGAGAGGTAATTCCAATGGCTGGACCCCAGCGCCGCGGTGGCGGTGCCGGTGGCGGCGAGCGGCGGGACCGGAAGGGTCGCGACGGTGGCGCAGCTGCCGCCGAGAAGACCGCGTACGTTGAGCGCGTTGTCGCGATCAACCGCGTCGCCAAGGTTGTGAAGGGTGGTCGTCGCTTCAGCTTCACCGCGCTGGTCGTGGTGGGCGACGGTGACGGCACCGTGGGTGTCGGTTACGGCAAGGCCAAGGAGGTGCCGGCCGCCATCGCCAAGGGTGTGGAGGAGGCCAAGAAGCACTTCTTCAAGGTCCCCCGTATCCAGGGCACCATCCCGCACCCCATCCAGGGTGAGAAGGCCGCGGGCGTCGTCCTGCTCAAGCCTGCTTCCCCCGGTACCGGTGTTATCGCCGGTGGCCCGGTGCGTGCCGTGCTCGAGTGCGCCGGCGTTCACGACATCCTGTCGAAGTCCCTGGGCTCCGACAACGCGATCAACATCGTGCACGCGACCGTGGCGGCCCTCAAGGGCCTGCAGCGTCCCGAGGAGATCGCGGCTCGCCGTGGTCTGCCGCTCGAGGACGTCGCCCCCGCGGCTCTGCTGCGTGCGCGTGCGGGAGCGGGTGCGTAATCATGGCTCAGCTCAAGATCACGCAGACGAAGTCGTACATCGGCAGTAAGCAGAACCACCGCGACACCCTGCGGTCCCTTGGTCTCAAGGGCATCAACACGCAGGTCGTCAAGGAGGATCGTCCCGAGTTCCGCGGCATGGTGCACACCGTCCGCCACCTCGTGACGGTCGAGGAGGTCGACTGATCATGGCGGAGAACAACCCGCTCAAGATCCACAACCTCCGTCCCGCCCCCGGTGCCAAGACCGCGAAGACCCGTGTCGGTCGTGGTGAGGCGTCGAAGGGTAAGACGGCCGGTCGTGGTACCAAGGGCACCAAGGCCCGTTACCAGGTTCCGGAGCGCTTCGAGGGCGGGCAGATGCCCCTCCACATGCGTCTCCCGAAGCTGAAGGGCTTCAAGAACCCGTTCAAGACCGAGTTCCAGGTCGTCAACCTGGACAAGCTCGCTGCCCTCTACCCCGAGGGTGGCGAGGTCACGGTGGCCGACCTGGTCGCCAAGGGCGCCGTTCGCAAGAACAGCCTTGTCAAGGTCCTCGGCCAGGGCGAGATCACCGTGGCGCTGCAGGTGACGGTTGACGCCGTCTCCGGCTCCGCCAAGGAGAAGATCACCGCCGCCGGCGGTACCGTCACCGAGCTCGTCTGAATTTCCCAGGCGTCTCGATGACTTGAGCGATCCCGACCGGGGATGCCCCACAAAAGGGGCATCCCCGGTTGGTCGTTCCAAGGGGGGCACAGTCGCCGGTAGGGTGGCGTGCACTGTTAACTTTCCGCGCGGTCTGTCCTCGCGACAGCACGTGCGGTCTTGCTGTTACGTACTTATCCGTCGGACTCACCACCGTCACCTCTGACGCAGTAGCGCGGGGGTCGCAGGAGGCACCGTGCTCACCGCGTTCGCCCGGGCGTTCAAGACGCCCGACCTGCGCAAGAAGCTGCTCTTCACGCTCGGCATCATCGTGATCTACCGGCTCGGGACGCATATCCCGATTCCCGGTATCGACTACAAGAACGTCCAGACCTGTATCGACGCGGCCAATGCCAACCAGGGCCTGTTCGGTCTGGTCAACATGTTCAGCGGTGGCGCGCTCCTGCAGATCACGATCTTCGCGCTCGGCATCATGCCGTACATCACGGCGAGCATCATCCTGCAGCTCCTGACCGTGGTGATCCCGCGCCTGGAAGCCCTCAAGAAGGAGGGCCAGGCCGGCACGGCCAAGATCACGCAGTACACGCGCTATCTGACCATCGCGCTCGCGATCCTGCAGGGCACCGGCCTCGTCGCCACCGCCCGCACCGGCACCCTGTTCAGCGGCTGCCCGGTCGCCTCGGAGATCGTCCCCGACCAGTCGATCTTCGTCACCATCACCATGGTCGTCACCATGACCGCCGGTACGGCCTGTGTGATGTGGCTCGGTGAGCTCATCACCGACCGCGGCATCGGCAACGGCATGTCGATCCTGATGTTCATCTCGATCGCCGCCACCTTCCCCGCCGCCCTGTGGGGCATCAAGAAGCAGGGTGACCTGGCGGGCGGCTGGATCGAGTTCGGCACCGTCATCCTGGTCGGCCTGTTCATGGTCGGCCTGGTCGTCTTCGTCGAGCAGGCACAGCGCCGCATTCCGGTGCAGTACGCGAAGCGGATGATCGGCCGCCGGTCCTACGGCGGTACGTCGACGTACATCCCGCTGAAGGTCAATCAGGCGGGCATCATCCCTGTGATCTTCGCCTCGTCGCTGCTCTACATTCCCGCGCTCGTCGCCCAGTTCGCGGGTGGCCAGTCCGGGTGGAAGACCTGGATCGAGCAGAACCTGACCAAGGGTGACCACCCGATTTACATCGTCACCTACTTCGTGCTGATCGTGTTCTTCGCCTTCTTCTACGTGGCGATCTCGTTCAACCCGGAGGAAGTCGCGGACAACATGAAGAAGTATGGTGGCTTCATCCCGGGCATCCGGGCTGGCCGCCCGACCGCTGAGTACTTGAGCTACGTACTCAACCGGATCACGTGGCCGGGTTCGCTGTATCTGGGTCTGATCGCTCTTGTGCCAACGATGGCGTTGGTGGGCTTCGGGGCCAACCAGAACTTCCCGTTCGGCGGGACGAGCATCCTGATCATCGTGGGTGTGGGTCTGGAGACCGTGAAGCAGATCGAGAGCCAGCTCCAGCAGCGCAATTACGAAGGGTTCCTCCGCTGATGCGAATCGTCCTCGTCGGGCCGCCCGGTGCCGGCAAGGGAACGCAGGCCGCGTTCCTTGCCAAGAACCTGTCGATCCCGCACATCTCCACGGGCGACCTCTTCAGGGCCAACATCAGCCAGCAGACCGAGCTCGGCAAGCTGGCCAAGTCCTACATGGACGCCGGGAACCTGGTCCCCGACGAGGTCACCATCGGGATGGCCAAGGACCGGATGGAGAAGCCCGACGCGGAGAACGGCTTCCTGCTCGACGGCTTCCCGCGGAACGTGTCGCAGGCCGAGGCGCTCGACGAGATGCTGAAGTCCGAGGGCATGAAGCTGGACGCCGTCCTGGACCTGGAGGTCCCCGAGGACGAGGTCGTCAAGCGCATCGCGGGCCGGCGCATCTGCCGCAAGGACTCCAGCCACGTCTTCCACGTGACGTACAGCCCGCCCAAGGCGGACGGCGTCTGTGACGCCTGCGGCGGTGAGCTGTACCAGCGCGAGGACGACTCGGAGGACACCGTCCGCAAGCGCCTTGAGGTCTACCACACGCAGACCGAGCCGATCATCGACTACTACAAGGCCCAGGGCCTGGTGGTCACGATCTCCGCGCTCGGCAAGGTGGACGAGGTCACGAAGCGCGCGATGTCCGCCCTCAAGGGCGACGAGTAGTCATCAGTACGTCGCTTCGGCCGCGGTGCCCGTCCCGGGCGCCGCGGCCGTAGTGTTGTGTACCCAACGGTTGCAGGAAGACGGAGAGCGGAAGCCCGATGGTGCAGATCAAGACTCCCGAGCAGATCGCCAAGATGCGTGCGGCGGGGCTGGTCGTCGCCGCCATGCACAAGGCGACGCGCGAGGCGGCCGTGCCGGGTGCCACCACGAAGGACCTGGACGACGTGGCCCGCAAGGTGCTCGCCGAGCACGACGCCAAGCCCAACTTCCTCGGCTACGGCGGCTTCCCCGCGACCATCTGCACCTCCAAGAACGAGGTCGTCGTCCACGGCATCCCGAGCGAGGACGTCGTCCTCCAGGACGGCGACATCATCTCCATCGACGCCGGCGCGATCATCGACGGCTGGCACGGTGACGCGGCGTTCACGGCCTTCGTGGGCAGTGGTCACGCTCCGGAGCTGATCGAGCTCTCCCGGGTGACCGAGGAGTCGATGTGGGCCGGGATCGCGGCCATGAAGCAGGGGAACCGGCTCGTCGACATCTCCCGCGCCATCGAGACGTACATCCGCCGCCAGCCCCGCCCGGCCCGCGGCAAGTACGGGATCATCGAGGACTACGGCGGCCACGGCATCGGCACCGAGATGCACATGGACCCGCACCTGCTGAACTACGTGGAGCGCCGCCGCGGCCGCGGCCCCAAGCTGGTCCCCGGCTTCTGCCTGGCCATCGAGCCGATGGTCTCCCTCGGCACCGCGAAGACGGAGGTCCTCGAGGACGACTGGACCGTGATCACGACCGACGGCACCTGGTCCTCGCACTGGGAGCACTCCGTCGCCCTGACGGAGCAGGGGCCGCTGGTCCTCACCGCTCCCGACGGCGGCAAGGCGAAGCTGGCGGAGTACGGGATCACGGCGGCGCCCGATCCGCTGGGCTGACGGGCGCGGGGCCTCGGCCAGCGGCTTGCTTAAGGATCTTCGTAGCCGGGCAGTCATACCCGATTCGTCTTTCCGAGTGCACTGACGTAGACTGACGCGTCGGCTCTCGTGCATTCGCATGTCTGCGTATCGCTTGCGGAGTCGATCAAGGTAGTCGATTCGAAGGGCGAAGCGTGGCCAAGAAGCAAGGTGCCATCGAGATCGAAGGCACTGTCGTCGAGTCTCTTCCGAACGCCATGTTCAAGGTGGAGCTCCAGAACGGCCACCAGGTCCTGGCACACATCAGCGGCAAGATGCGCATGCACTACATCCGCATCCTCCCTGACGACCGGGTCGTGGTGGAGCTGTCTCCGTACGACCTGACGCGTGGCCGGATCGTCTACCGGTACAAGTAGATCTTGCCCGCGCCCCGCTCCGGCGGGGTGATGGCACTGACCCGGAGAACCTCACCAATGAAGGTCAAGCCGAGCGTCAAGAAGATCTGCGACAAGTGCAGGGTGATCCGCCGTCACGGCCGGGTCATGATCATTTGCGACAACCCGCGCCACAAGCAGCGCCAGGGCTGACGCACGTACTGCACTCGCAGATTTTCGCGCGACGCACGTAACAGCACATATGCAGGACCCGTCCCTCTTCAGATCCATTCGCAGGTAATGGAGGGCGACACCCCCGGTCGGAGGCCGGGGACCCGGTTCGTACCAACTCTTTTCGGTGACTGCCCCAGCGGCCTCGGCGAAAAGGGAACGGCGGTCGGGAGCGGTTCTGCTGAAGACCTCCGAGTATCAACAGGAGCCATGAATGGCACGCGTTGAAGGCGTCGACCTCCCGCGCGACAAGCGCATCGAGGTCGCCCTCACCTACGTGTTCGGCATCGGCCGGACGCTGTCCCAGGCGACTCTGGACGCCACTGGTGTCGACCGCAACACCCGCGTTCGCGACCTGTCCGAAGAGGACCTGGTCAAGATCCGCGAGTACGTCGACCAGAACATCAAGACCGAGGGTGACCTCCGTCGCGAGATTCAGGCCGACATCCGCCGCAAGGTCGAGATCGGCTGCTACCAGGGCCTGCGTCACCGCCGTGGCCTGCCCGTCCGCGGTCAGCGCACCAGCACCAACGCCCGCACCCGCAAGGGCCCGCGTCGCGCCATCGCCGGCAAGAAGAAGCCGGGCAAGAAGTAGTCCTCGCTCAGCGGTCTATCGACAGCTGACGCTGCAGGACCGACCACCTCCCGTAGGAGTTATAGATGCCCCCCAAGGGTCGTCAGGGCGCTGCCAAGAAGGTGCGCCGCAAGGAAAAGAAGAACGTCGCTCACGGCCACGCGCACATCAAGAGCACGTTCAACAACACGATCGTCTCGATCACGGACCCCACGGGCAACGTGATCTCCTGGGCCTCCGCCGGCCACGTCGGCTTCAAGGGCTCGCGCAAGTCCACCCCCTTCGCCGCGCAGATGGCCGCCGAGTCGGCCGCGCGTCGTGCGCAGGAGCACGGCATGCGCAAGGTCGACGTCTTCGTCAAGGGTCCCGGCTCCGGCCGTGAGACCGCGATCCGCTCCCTCCAGGCCACGGGCCTCGAGGTCGGTTCGATCCAGGACGTCACCCCCACCCCGCACAACGGCTGCCGTCCGCCCAAGCGCCGCCGCGTCTGACGCACGGCTGCTTGTCTGAGGTTTTCGGGCGGTACGGCTCCTTCGGGCCGTGCCGCCCGTACCCTTGCAGTATCAGTCGGGCATCAAATAGCGGGTGCCCACGACTTGAAGGAAGCACTTCATGCTGATCGCTCAGCGTCCCTCGTTGACCGAAGAGGTCGTCGACGAGTTCCGCTCCCGGTTCGTCATCGAGCCGCTGGAGCCGGGCTTCGGCTACACCCTCGGCAACTCCCTCCGCCGGACTCTTCTGTCCTCGATCCCGGGTGCGGCCGTCACGTCCATCCGGATCGACGGTGTCCTGCACGAGTTCACCACCGTGCCGGGCGTCAAGGAAGACGTCACCGACCTGATCCTCAACATCAAGCAGCTGGTCGTCTCCTCGGAGCACGACGAGCCGGTCGTGATGTACCTGCGCAAGCAGGGCCCGGGTCTGGTCACCGCCGCCGACATCGCGCCCCCGGCCGGTGTCGAGGTGCACAACCCCGACCTCGTCCTCGCCACGCTCAACGGCAAGGGCAAGCTGGAGATGGAGCTGACCGTCGAGCGCGGTCGCGGCTACGTCTCCGCCGTGCAGAACAAGCAGGTCGGCCAGGAGATCGGCCGCATCCCGGTCGACTCCATCTACTCGCCGGTGCTGAAGGTCACGTACAAGGTCGAGGCCACGCGTGTCGAGCAGCGCACCGACTTCGACAAGCTGATCGTCGACGTCGAGACCAAGCAGGCCATGCGGCCGCGCGACGCCATGGCGTCCGCCGGTAAGACGCTGGTCGAGCTGTTCGGTCTGGCCCGCGAGCTCAACATCGACGCCGAGGGCATCGACATGGGTCCGTCCCCGACGGACGCCGCGCTCGCCGCCGATCTCGCCCTGCCGATCGAGGAGCTGGAGCTCACCGTTCGGTCGTACAACTGCCTCAAGCGTGAGGGCATCCACTCCGTGGGTGAGCTCGTCGCCCGCTCCGAGGCGGACCTCCTGGACATTCGCAACTTCGGTGCGAAGTCCATCGACGAGGTCAAGATGAAGCTGAACGGGATGGGTCTGGCCCTCAAGGACAGCCCGCCCGGATTCGACCCGACCGCCGCGGCCGACGCCTTCGGCGCCGATGATGACGCGGACGCCGGGTTCGTCGAGACCGAGCAGTACTAAGAGCTCGGGACTGACGGTTCGTTTTGGCTGCGGGGCCGTTGTGGCTGGTCGCGCAGTTCCCCGCGCCCCTTACGGGGCGCGGGTACCGCTGACCCCGGTACCTGATACGGCCGGGGCAGACACCTAGGAGAAACACCATGCCGAAGCCCACCAAGGGTGCCCGTATGGGCGGCAGTGCCGCGCACCAGAAGCTGATGCTGGCGAACCTCGCCAAGGATCTCTTCGAGCACGGCCGCATCACCACCACCGAGGCCAAGGCCCGTCGTCTGCGTCCCTACGCGGAGCGTCTGGTCACCAAGGCGAAGAAGGGCGACCTTCACAACCGCCGCCAGGTCCTCCAGGTCATCTCGGACAAGAGCGTCGTCCACACGCTCTTCACCGAGATCGGCCCGCGCTACGAGAACCGCCCGGGTGGCTACACCCGCATCACCAAGATCGGTAACCGCCGTGGCGACAACGCGCCCATGGCCGTCATCGAGCTGGTGGAGGCCCTGACCGTGGCCCAGCAGGCCACCGGTGAGGCCGAGGCGGCCACGAAGCGTGCCGTCAAGGAAGACGCCCTGAAGAAGGACGAGGCGCCGGTCGAGGCCGAGGCCAAGTCCGACGAGGCTTCCGCCGAGGAGTCCAAGGACGCCTGAGGCTCTGCCTTGCAGTGAGCGGGTCCGCCCTTCGGGGCGGGCCCGCTTTCGTATGCCTGAGAGGATTGCGGTGTGAGTGAGGAAGTGGAGCCCGGGTTCGTCCGGGTGCGGCTCGATCTGAGCTACGACGGCAAGGACTTCTCCGGCTGGGCCAAGCAGCGCGAGGGGCAGCGGACCGTCCAGGGGGAGATCGAGGACGCGCTGCGTACGGTGACGCGGTCGCGGGAGACGTACGAGCTGACCGTGGCCGGGCGGACCGACAGCGGGGTGCACGCGCGCGGGCAGGTCGCGCACGTCGACCTGCCGGAGAGCGTCTGGGCCGAGCACCGGGAGAAGCTGCTGCGGCGGCTCGCCGGGCGGCTGCCCCACGATGTGCGGATCTGGAAGGTGGCCGAGGCCCCCGCCGGGTTCAATGCGCGGTTCTCGGCGATCTGGCGGCGGTACGTGTACCGCGTCACCGACCACCCCGGCGGCGTCGACCCGCTGCTGCGCGGGCACGTGCTGTGGCACGACTGGACGCTGGACGTCGACGCCATGAACACCGCCGCCGAGGCACTGCTCGGGGAGCACGACTTCGCCGCGTACTGCAAGCGGCGCGAGGGCGCCACGACCATTCGTACGCTGCAGGAACTGCGCTGGGAGCGGCGCCCCGGCGGGATTCTCGAGGCGACCGTGAAGGCGGACGCCTTCTGCCACAACATGGTGCGGTCGCTGGTCGGGGCGATGCTGTTCGTCGGGGACGGGCACCGGCCGCCGGACTGGCCGGGCAAGGTCCTCGCCGCCGGCGTACGGGACTCGGCCGTGCATGTGGTGCGGCCGCACGGGCTGACGCTTGAGGAGGTCGGCTATCCGGCCGACGAGCTGCTCGCGGCGCGGAGCGTGGAGGCGCGCAACAAGCGGACGCTGCCCGGGGTCGCCTCCGGGGCGGCCGGCTGCTGCTGAGCGCGTCCGCCGCGGGCGGGGCTACTCCGGGTTGTTCGCCGCCGCCGACGCCTGGGCCTCGCCGCGGCGGTTGATCTGGTGGAAGGTGAAGCGGGCGAGGTCGTCGCCGACCTCGTACGCGTCGCGGTCCTTCTTGGTGACGTCCTTGCCGTTGAGGAAGCCGGTCGTCGTGAAGTACGCGTAGCGGCCGTACGCGTTGTACGTGCCGCGGCAGACCGTCGTCCGGCAGAACGGGGACACGCCCTTGCCGGGCAGGGACGTGACCAGGCCCTCGTCGGCCTGCTTCTTGGCCCGGGTGGCCTGGGCCTCGGTGTCGAAGACGGCGACGCCGACGGTGACCGCGATGCCCTTGCGGGCGTAGGTGGCGCGCAGCACCTCGGTGCACTTGTTCTTCGTCAGGATGGTGGCCAGAGCCGGCTGGGCGACGGAGGCGCACTTCTTGGTGGCGGCCGTCGCGCCCTTCTTGTAGACGCGCTCCCCGGAGGTCAGCTTCGTGCCCGGGAAGAAGGACTCCGGGCCGAGCGGGGCCTTGTCCTTCTTGGCGCTGGAGATGTAGTCCTTCGGGTCCGGCGGGGGCGGGGGAGTGGTCGCCTCGAAGGACGGCTCGGCGGGGGTGCTGGCGCCCGGGATGTCCGCGCTGGTGGGCAGCTCGCTCGCGGGCTTGTTGGAGGCCGAGGCGTCGTCGCTGTTCGCGGAGACGACACCGATGGCGACGGCCGCCGCGACGCCGATGGTGGCGAGCGCGCCGCCGCCGATCAGCATCCACCTGCGGCGGCGGGCACGTGCCTCGGACGCTTCGGCGAGCGCCGCCCAGTCGGGGGTCTGCGGGCCCCCCGGACCCCACTGGGGTCCCCCTTGCCCAAAGCTCATGGGGCGCATCTTAGACGGGGCCGCGGGGATGTTGAGCCGGGGTTGTGGGGCGATCTCGGCCTAGCCTGACCCGCATGGAATCGGGCAAAGAGGGCTTTTCTTCCGTTTCTGGTGAGGGTGGTCCGGGGGGCGGCTCCGGTGCCGGGGTCGGTGCGGGTGATTCCGGTCTCGCCGGGTGGCTGGTGCGGCCCGCCGGGTGGCAGGCGTGGGCCGTGCTCGGGGTCGTCCTCGGGGCGGCGGCGCTGCGGATCGCGTACCGGGTGCCGGACGGCGGGATGGACAACGCGATCGTGGTGCGGGCGGCCGACGCGTGGCTGGAGGGGCGGTCGCCCTACGCCGACCGGCACTTCCTCTATCTGCCGGGGGCGGTGCTCGCGGCGGTGCCGCAGGCGGTGTTCCCGGAGGCGGCGCGGGTGCTCGTGCCGGTGGGGGTGGTGGCGGCGCTGGCCTGTGGGTGGGCGTGTGCGCTGCGGATCCACGGTGTGGCCCGGCGGAGCCGGTTCGCGGTGCTCGGGCTGCTCGGGCTCGTTCTCGGGTTCGCGCCCTTCGTCCACCTCGTGGAGCTGGGGAACTGGACCGTGGCCTCGGCGGTGGCGCTGCCGGTGGCTCTGCTGTGCGTCTGCCGGGGGCGGTGGGTGGTCGCAGGGGCGGTGATCGGGGCGGCGGTCGCGGTCAAGCCGCTGCTCGTGCCGGTGCTGCTGCTGTTCGTGTTCGCGCGGCAGTGGCGGGCGCTGGGGGTGGCGGTGCTTGTGCCGGTGGTGGTGTCGGTGCTCGCCGCGCTGGTGCTGCCGGATCCCGGGGCGTTCTTCACGCGGACGCTGCCGTTTCTGCTGCGGGGGGAGGATCGGTTCGTGCGGCTGTACGAGGCGTCGCCTGCGGCTGTGCTGCCGCGGCTCGGGGTGCCTGCCGTGGCGGCGTCGCTGGTTTCCGGGGTGGGGGCCGTGGTGGGGGTTTGGTGCGCCTGGCGGCGGTGGCTGGCCCCTGGGCCTTGGGCGGGGGCTCGGGGGGCCGAGGCGGGGCAGGTCGTCGAGACCGCGGCCGCGTTGATGCTGGCCGCGTTCCTGGTGTCCCGGCCTTCGTACGACCACTATCTGCTGGTCGTGCTGCCGCTGCTGCTGGCCGGGGGGCTGGGGGCGGGGTCCGTGGTGCGGGGGGTGTGGTTCTGGGTGGCGCTGGTGCCGCAGGTGCCGGGGTTTGTGTGGGTGGGGGTGGAGGCGCTGCCTCAGCGGGCCTTCAAGGACGCGTTCACGCTCTGCGTGCTTGCGGGGGTGGTGTTCTGGCGGTGCGCCTTTGTCGGGGTCCGGGGGGTTGGTGGCGGGTGGGCGGGCCCTGCCGGGAGGCTCC
>NZ_AOPZ01000477.1 GCF_000414115.1 Streptomyces aurantiacus JA 4570 | reverse complement strand
GCCGCGGGCCGCCGCCAGCGCCTCCTCGACCGTCGTGAGCGTGCCGAGGTCGGCGCGCAGGGAGCGGCCGAGGGACGTGAGCTCGCCCCCCGCGCGGGCCCGGTCGCGGCAGTGGAAGGCCAGCTCGCAGGCGGCCAGGCACTCGGGGGCGTACGTCGCCGGGACCGCGTCGACCGCGGCGGTCAGCTCGGCGGCCGGGCGCGTGACGTCGAACGTCGTGCCCGGCGGCAGCGTGGCCGCGATGTCCTCGACGCGGGTCAGCCGGGAGAGCTGGCGGCGGGTGACGGCGAGCTGCTTGCGGATGTCCACGGGGGACGCGGCCGGCAGGTTGGAGAAGTCCTTGGGGCAGACGAGCAGCGCGCGCCGCCGCACCTCGGGCGCGGCACCGGGCCCCTCGGCGGGCTCCTCGGCCACCCGCGCGGCGACCTCATCGGCGACCCGCGCCGCGACCTGCTCCAGGGCGAGGACGTACACCGCGGCCTGGCGCGCCGCCGCGCCCACCTTCGCCGCGTCCGCCGCGCCGTCGATCATCGGGAAGGACTTGATCTCGACGACCGTCCAGGTGCCGTCCGGCGCGACGACCACCGCGTCCGGCTCCAGGAAGGCGGGCGTGCCCGCGACGTCCAGGGCCAGCATGGGGTGGTCGAGCAGCGTCCAGGCGCGGGCGTCGGTGGCCTCGCGCAGGGCGAGCGCGGTGCGGGCCGCGCGGCCTTCGGGCCCGGCCGCCGCGAGGTCCGGCACCCGCGCGGAGCCGGGCTCCGGCTCGGGCCCGCCGCCCAGGCGCGCGTGCGTCAGGCGCAGCAGCTCCGTGCCGCCGTCGGCCTTGACCCGCGCCTCGAAGGCGTGCCCCCGCATGAACGCGAACTGCGACTGCCCGAAGCCCGAGGGGGAGCCGAGGGACTCCGCGAGCGCCGCCTTGGGCACGCCCGCGCCGTCCAGGAGGGCGCGGCGCCGGCAGCCCGGGTTCGCCGCGAGGGCCGCGAGGGCGCGGGCGTCCAGGGGCTGTGGCGCTACGTCAGGTCCGCGCAGTTCCGCGAGCCGTTGCCGCAGCGCCGTCCCCGGTGTCCGCGGCGCGGCCTGCGGGTCTGCCGCCCTTGTTCCCGCGGGGCTTTCCGGCCGGCTTGCCCGCGGCACCGCTGCCGCCGCCCGGCTCGGCGCCGAGCTTGCGCTGATGGGGAATTCGCTCACCCGCCGAAGTCTGGCATCCACCACTGACATTGGAGGACTCTGCCGGGGCCTTGGCGACGGAAGAGGCGGTCGAGGCACCCGCGGGGCGCCGCGCGCCACCGGTGCCGCGCGCGGCCAGGGCCCCGGCGACGACCGGCTGGAGCCGCGCCTTGATCCGGGCGGCGGCGGCCCGCACGGGCCGGACGAGCAGGAATCCCACACCCATCACGGCCACGCCCGCGAGCGCGTCGAAGAAGTAGTGGTTGGCCGTGCCCATGACCACGATGGTGGTGAGCAGCGGGTAGGCGACGGCGATCGTCTTCACCAGGGGCGTGCGGCCGTACCGCCACAGCACCACGCCGCACCACAGCGACCAGCCGACGTGCAGGCTGGGCATCGCCGCGTACTGGTTGGTCATGCCGCCGAGGCCGCGCGGCGCGCTGGCCTGGCCGCCCCACCAGCCCCAGTCGCTGTACTGGGCCATCGTGTCGACGAAGCCGTAGCCCTTGTCGAGCAGCCGCGGCGGGCAGGTCGGCATGAGCGTGAAGCCGATCAGGCCGATGAGCGTGGAGACCATCAGCCAGGTGCGGGCGGCGGCGTAGTGCACGGCCTTGCTGCGGAACATCCAGATCAGCACCAGCGGCGTGACCAGGTAGTGCAGCGAGGCGTACCAGAAGTCCGCCGGGACGCCGATGGAGGTGTGGGCCGTGAAGAGACGGTTCAGCGGATGCTCGAGGTTGAGGTTGAGGGCCTTCTCGACGCGCAGGATGTCCAGGCCGTGGCCCACGGCGGTGGTGACGTCGCCGCGCGCGAGCAGCCGCCCGGCCGAGTAGGCCCCGTACACCAGCAGGATCAGTGGCAGTTCCGTCCACCACCGCAGCCGGAGCCGGGCGGCACGGTTCCCGGATATGCCGCCGGCGCCCGCGCCCTGTGCCTCGCTCTGCGGCATCCGGTGGGTCCCCCATCTCATTTCGCGCTGTTCCCGCTCAGTTCGTGCGGCGTACGGCCGCTGGGTCACTTTACGGCGTACGCGAAGGCCGATGAGTCATCCCCCTGGTCGTCAAAGACGCAGAGATCGTCGCCGTGGTTGCTCCTCGGCGGCGTGAGTGATGATGGAGGGAACGGACGGGCGACTGTCCGCTTTTGTCCCGGATTTTGTCCCTGAATATCTCCTTGTACGTCTCCTTGGAAAGGCCCCCTTCATGGCACCGCGCATCCTGCTGGCCCGGCACGGACAGACCGAGTGGTCGCTGTCCGGAAAGCACACCGGCAGGACGGACGTCCCGCTCCTGGAGGAGGGCAGGCGCGGCGCGAAACTGCTCGGCGAGCGGCTGCACAAGGCGCCCTACGACGGCCTCCCCGGCGTCGAGGTGCGCACCAGCCCGCTGTCCCGCGCGCGGGAGACGTGCGAGCTCGCCGGGTTCGGCGACCGGGCCGCGGAGTGGGACGCGCTGATGGAGTTCGACTACGGCGCGTACGACGGGCTGACCCCCGCCGACATCCAGGCCGTGCGCCCCGGGTGGTTCATCTGGCGCGACGGGGTGCCGGACGGCGAGACGCTGGCGCAGGTGTCCGCGCGGGCGGACGAGGTCGTCGCCTGGGCCCGTGAGGCCGACCGGGACGTCCTCGTCTTCGCCCACGGCCACATCCTGCGCGCCATCGGCGCCCGCTGGCTGGGCTACGACATCGACTTCGCGTCCCGCATCCGCCTCAACCCGACGTCCCTGTCCATCCTGGGCTGGGCCTACGGAGAGCCCGCACTGGAGTCGTGGAACGAGACGGGGCACCTGGCCGGCTGAGCAGTCACCCGCTGAGCAGCCACCCGCCTAAGTGGTCACCCGCGCGCGGGCGGCGTGCTGCTCAAGGAAGTCCGTCACCCCGGCCGCCCGCCGGTGCGGGAGCAGCAGCCGCGCGGTGGTCGCGAGCATGGACTCGATCCGCGACGACTGCACCTCGTCGAGCAGGGCCAGGACCCGCAGGCCCGCGGCCGCGGCCTCGTCCGGGCGGCCCGCGCGGGCCAGGTCGTCGGCCAGCTCGGCGGTGTACAGCGCGATGTTCCGGGTGAACTCGGGCGTCTGCGTCGCCGCGACGCCCGCCGCGCGCTGCGCGTGCCGGGACGCGCGCTCCCAGTGGCCGAGCGCCGACCAGCACTGCGCCTCCAGGCCGGCCAGCTCCGCGGGACCGTAGAAGGTCATCCACTCCGGGTCGGTCTCGGACGGCCCGATGTCGAACAGCGCGTGCGCGCGCGTGAGCGCCTGCCGGCAGCCCGCGCGGTCGCCGAGCCCGGCCCAGCCGCCCGCCTCGCGCAGCGCGATCAGCGAGAGCAGCCGGGGCGAGCCGAGATGCCGCGCGGCGCGGGCCGCGGCCTGCGCCGCCCGCACCGCCTCCCGGGGCCGTCCCGCGTCCCGCGCCAGGAACGCGGTGTTGCAGAAGGCGTGCGCCTCCAGGGCGGGGTCGCCGGACATCCGCGCCGTCGCGAGGGCCTCCCCGTAGTGCGAGCGGGCGTCGTCGAAGCGGCCCGAGTCGTGCGCGAGCCAGCCCACGGAGATGGCGAGTTCGCCCGCGCCCGAGTAGAGCCGGTCGGCCACCGCCTGCCCGCCCTGCCGGGAGGTGCCCGCGTCGAGCAGGGCGTAGGCCGTGCGCAAGGGGGCGGCGGCCCGCTTGTACAGTCCGTCGGCGCCGTGCCGGTCGTCGAGCAGCCGGATCTGGCGTACGGCCTCCTCGACCGCGCTCACCTCGTTCTCGTCCGCCGCGCGCAGGCGGTGCGCCTCGCGGACGCGGGCCGCCTCGGCGACGCCGCCCAGGGGGAGCCCGACGGCCCCCAGGGAGGCGACGGCCACCGTGGCCGTGCCGCTGGTCATGAATGCGCGACGCCGCACGTCGCTCTCCTCGTCGCCGGTGGTGGTGCTGTCAGTGCCGTGGTCACGCGGGTACCTGGTGTCCACGCGGTCATGCGGGTACGTGGTGTCCGCCCCGCGCGCGTCCCCCGCCCCGCGCGCCCCCCGGCCCCGGACCGCCGCGCGCGGCGCGAAGCCCAGGTCCGTCAGCGTCCGGCCCGGGAACATGTGCAGGAACACCCGCTCGTACGCGTAGTTGGGGCAGCGGATCTCGCCCGCCTCCACGCGGCCCACGTACCGCGCGTCGCAGCTCACCCGCTCACCGATCTCGCGCGCGGCCCGCCGCACCGCGGCCGCGAACTCGCCCGGCGAGCGCTGTCCGCGCAACTCCCGGAACGCGAGATTCGGTCGCGGAGGCGGAGTTGACGATGCCGATGACGACGACGTCATACCGGTTCCTCTCGCTGGGGGGACCGGGGGGTGCGGACCTGTTCCGGCGGAGCCCGAACGTACCGGCTGGGGGTCGGTCAGCACGCGGAGTTTGGCTACAAACCGGATATCTCACCCGTGATCTGCCATGAACTGCCATCCTTTGCGACGGCGTGGCGCCGTAGCCGTTGACGTCCCGGGGCGTTGAACCATGAGGAGAGGGAGCGACGCCGCTTCCGACCTGGCGAGGAGGTTCCCTTGTTGGAGTACGGCATGGAGAACAGCGAACCCGGGAGCGCGCTGACGACGGCCCGGCACTGGCCGAGCCAGGACCACAGCGCGGGGCCCGGCTGCGTCGAGCCGTGGGACCCGGCCCGCCCCGGGCACCCGCACGCCCCGCACGACGGTCACGAGGAGTGCGATCTCGTGACCGTGCCCGCGCGGCAGGGGCTTGAGGCCGTCGACATTCTGCGCCGGGGCGCGGGGGGCGAGGCCGTGGGGCCCGTCCTGCACGACGGTGGCTGCGACACCCTCGGCTTTCTCGTGCCGCCCGGCACGGCGGACGGGTGGGACCTGCCCGGCAGCGCGTGCACCCAGACGTTCGGGCGGGGCGCTTCCCTCGCGCCGGCTCCGGATCCCGAGCCGGTGCCCCCGCCGCCGCCCGTCGCCGGGACCGGGTGGCTGGTGCCGCCCGGGGACACCGACCCCGTGACCGACCCCGCCGTTCTGCGTGCCGCGCTGGGTGAGGCCGCCCGCATGATCGAAGCCGCCGACAACTGCCGCTGAGCTTTATATGGGGCTGCGCCCCTGTCCCCGCTCATCGCCGCTTCGCGGCTCGTCCTCAAGCGCCGGACGGGGCTTCGCGGCTCGTCCTCAAGCGCCGGACGGGCTGGAACTGCCGGGCGGCTCGTCCTCAAGTGCTGGACGGGCTGGAACTGTCGCCCCCGGCGATAATGGGGGGCGTGGCACGGAACAGGCGAGAACGGCAGACGCGTGAAGCTCTCGTCGAGGAGGTCGACGGAGGGCTTGCCGAGCTGATGCCGGACCGGGAGCGGCCGCGGGCCTGGACGCTTCTCGTGGACGGCGCGCCGCAGTCGCACGTCGACCTCGACGACCCCGCGTACCTCGACTTCGAATACCAGCGCAGGCTCGGCCACATCGCCGACCTCGTCGCACCGCCGGGACGGCCCGTGCACGCCCTGCACCTCGGCGGCGGCGCCCTCACCCTCGCCCGGTACGTCGCCGCGACCCGCCCCCGCTCCACCCAGCAGGTCGTCGAACGCGACACCGCCCTCGTCCAACTCGTCCGCCGCGCCCTGCCGTTGGACCCCGCCGCCCGCATACGGGTGCGCGGCACCGACGCCCGCGAAGGGCTCGCGAAGACCCCCGACGGCTGGGCCGACCTCGTCATAGCCGACGTGTTCAGCGGAGCCCGCACCCCCGCCCACCTGACCAGCGCGGAGTTCCTCGCCGACATCCGCAGGGTGCTCAAGCCCACCGGCTGGTACGCCGCCAACCTCGCCGACGGCCCGCCGCTCGCCTATCTGCGCGGCCAGCTCGCCACCGCCGCCACCGTCTTCCCCGAACTCGCCCTCGTCGCCGACCCCGCCGTGCTGCGCGGCAAACGCTTCGGCAACGCCGTGCTCCTCGGCGCGGGACAGCCGCTGCCCGTCGCCGAACTGACCCGGCGCAGCGCGGCCGACCCGCACCCCGCCCGGGTCGAACACGGGCGCGCGCTCATCGACTTCAGCGGCGGGGCGGCGGCCGTCACGGACGCCAGCGCCGTGGCGTCGCCCGCGCCGCCGTCGTCGGTGTTCCGCTGAGGGAGCGTCGGGGGCCTGCTCAGTAGCTGTTGATCTCGACCCGCGGCGCGTGGTCGTGCCAGGTGCAGAACACCGACACACGGTCGGCGCCCGAGGTGTACTCCACGCGGATCCACGTCGAGGACTTCCACACCTGCATCGACCAGCCCGCCGCCGGTGACGCCGACACGAGCGTCGCGGAGGACTCGCCGATGTCGAAGACGACGCGGCCGCCTTCGGTGTTGTAGCCCTTGACGCTGCCGGAGGAGGAGGGGGAAGGGGACTTCTCGGGCTTGTCGTCCTGGTGGTCGGGGTGGTCGGGGTGGTCCGGGGACGGGCTCTTCGTGTGCTCCGGGTCCTTCGTCGGCCCGGGCGGCTTCGACTTGGACGGCTCGCCGGACTTCTTCGGCGGCCGGGTGCTCGACGTCGGCTCCGGGCGGTGCGTGGACGACGACTGCGGCAGCGCCGACCGGTCGCCCGCCGCCAGCGGCAGGGCGCGCGGCGGATCGTACGCCGTGCCCGCCATCACCGTGTGCACGCCCCACCACGACAGCGTGACCGCCGCGCCCGTGGCGAGCGACCACGCGATGGCGTGTACGAGACCTCTGTGCATCGCGGGCCATACTGCACCAGGAGCCGCCGCGAGGACCAGGAGTCCAGCCTTCCGCTTTCCGTCCCGGAAGAGGACATCGCCTGTCAGGCAGGGGGCATCTCCTGCCCGGAAGGGGACATCGGACCCAAGTCCGGGCCAAAAGTCCCGCACGGCACCCACGTCCCCCGTATGGCGTACGGTGCCGCCCATGGCAAGTGTGCTCGTCGTCGAGGACGACCAGTTCGTGCGCTCGGCCCTCATCCGGCATCTGTCCGACGCCTCCCACACCGTACGGAGCGTCGGCACCGCCCTGGAGGCGCTGCGCGAGGTCGCCCATTTCCGCTTCGATGTCGTCATCCTGGACCTCGGCCTGCCCGACCTCGACGGGTCCGAGGCGCTGAAGATGCTGCGCGGCATCACCGACGTACCCGTGATCATCGCGACCGCGCGCGACGACGAGACGGAGATCGTCCGGCTCCTCAACGACGGCGCCGACGACTACCTGACCAAGCCGTTCTCCGTCGAGCACCTGTCCGCCCGGATGGCCGCCGTGCTGCGCCGCTCGCGCGGCTCCGGGTCCGGCACCGGCGAGGCGGCGCCGCGCCAGGTGCTCCAGGTCGGCGGCCTGACCGTCGACCCGCTGCGGCGCCAGGCCGAGCTGGACGGCGCGCGGCTCGACCTGACCCGGCGCGAGTTCGACCTGCTCGCGTTCCTCGCGGGACGGCCCGGTGTCGTCGTACCCCGCAAGGAGCTGCTCGCCGAGGTGTGGCAGCAGAGTTATGGCGACGACCAGACCATCGACGTCCATCTGTCCTGGCTGCGCCGGAAGTTGGGCGAGACCGCCGCGAACCCGCGCTATCTGCATACGCTGCGGGGCGTCGGCGTGAAGCTGGAGCCACCGCTGTGAACGGGGCCGGGCGGGCGGGGTCCGCGCCGTGAGGTGGGCGCTCGTGAAGGTGTGCCTGGCCGTCACCACGATGGTCGTGGCCGCCTTCGCCATCCCGCTCGGCCTCGTCATCCAGGAGATGGCCCGCGACCGCGCCTTCTCCGCCGCCGAACGGCACGCCGCCGGCATGGGCCCCACCCTCTCCATCACCACCGACCGCGGCCAGCTCACCCGGGCCGTCGCCACCTCCGAGGCGGGCGGCGACGGGCGGATGGCCGTGTACGTACCGGCCGTCGGCCAGAACCCGCCGCTGAAGATCGGCGACCGCCGCGCCACCGCGCACGACGTGGAGGCCGCCCGCGCGCAGGGCCGGGCCAGGACCACCGGCGTGCCCGGCGGCTCCGCGCTGCTCCAGCCCTTCGGGCTCAGCTCCGGGGAGATCGCCGTCGTCGAGATCTTCGTGCCGGAGAGCGAGGTCAGCAACGGCGTGACCACGGCGTGGCTGATGCTCGCGGGGGTCGGCGTCGCGCTGATCATCGGGTCCGTGGCGGTCGCCGACCGGCTCGGCGTACGCATGGTCCAGCCCGCGCGGCGCCTCGTGGGCGCCGCCCACGACCTGGGCGAGGGCAAGCTCGGGGCGCGGGTGCCGGAGGACGGGCCGACCGAACTGCGGCTCGCCGCCGTGGCGTTCAACTCCATGGCCGACCAGGTCGTCCAACTCCTGGCCAATGAGCGGGAGCTGGCGGCGGACCTGTCGCATCGGCTGCGTACGCCGCTGACGGTGCTGCGGTTGAACGCCGCCTCGCTGGGCGAAGGGCCCGCCGCCGAGCAGACCCGCGTCGCCGTCGAGCGCCTCGAACGCGAGGTCGACACCATCATCCGTACGGCACGTGACGCGAAGCCGCAGACGGCGGCCGCCGTGCACATCGGGCCCGGCGCCGGGTGCGACGCCGCCGAAGTGATCCGCGAGCGAATGGAGTTCTGGTCGGCGCTCGCGGAGGACGAGGGGCGCGAGGCGCGGGTGGCCGGCGTGGACCGGCCGGTGTGGATCCCGGTTGCGCGGGCCGAACTGGTCGCGGCCCTGGACGCGTTGCTCGGCAATGTCTTCCGGCACACGCGCGAGGGGGCGGCGTTCGCCGTCGACGTGCACAGCGGGGAGGACGCGGTGATCGTGCTCGTGTCCGACGCCGGGGGCGGCATCGCCGACCCGCAGGCGGCGCTGGCCCGCGGCAACTCGGGGGGCGAGGCGGGCTCCACGGGCCTCGGCCTGGACATCGTCCGCCGCCTCGCGGAGTCCACGGGCGGCGATGTACGCATCGGCAGCTCGGTGCTCGGCGGCACGGAGGTAAGGCTGTGGATCCAGCGGGATCTGCGGCGGGGGCCGGCCGGGGGCCGGCGGCGGGGGTCTGTGCGGCGGCGGACGAGGCGGTCGGCGCGCGTGGGCGGCGGCGCAGGCTGACGCCACGGCACCGTCGGGAGACGCCCCACTGGCCGCAGACGCCAAGTGACCGTGTGCGACGGGGGCAACGGAGGCGGTGGGCGAGGTAGCGGCGTGCGGGGAGGCTCTCTGCGGCCCGAGCCCTGCGGCCGACAGTCACGGGCGGGCGGGTGG
>NZ_AOPZ01000476.1 GCF_000414115.1 Streptomyces aurantiacus JA 4570 | reverse complement strand
CTCGCCGTGCGGCGCGCGGACGGCAGCCTGACCCGCGCCCTGCACGCCGCCCCCGGCCGCCCGGCGCTGCTCGCCGCCGTCGCCCGGGATGCCGTGGAACTGCTCACCGACCCGGTGGCGCGCTCGCTGCTCCGCCAGTGCGAGGGCGACAGCTGCCCGATCGTGTACCTCGACACCTCGCGCGGCCGCCGGCGCCGCTGGTGCTCCAGCGAGGTGTGCGGCAACCGGGAGCGGGTGGCCCGGCACCGCCGCCGGGCGGCGCTCGCGCGGGCCTGAGCCGGAACGTTCGTCCGCCGATGTGGCGGTCCCCGCCCGCGCCGCGGAACTTTCTCGCCGCGCGTTGAACGCGCCCGCACCGCCGTCCGTACGTCCAGGGTGACCAGCCAGCGAGGCCGACGAGACCGACCAGGGCGGAGAGCACGGCCGACATGGGCAGCCGAGACGAACAGCGGACAGCGGAGGCAGACGTGCGCAAGGATTCCGCCGTGGCCGATGAACGCCCGCACCGACGACATCGACTGACGCCGGTACCCGCCCCGGAGCCGGACGAAGAGCTCATGCGCGCCCTCTACCGCGAGCACGCGGGGCCACTTCTGGCCTATGTGCTCCGCCTTGTGGCGGGGGACCGGCAGCGCGCCGAAGATGTCGTACAGGAAACGCTCATCCGTGCCTGGAAGAACGCCGGTCAGCTCAACCGAGCCACCGGTTCGGTACGCCCCTGGCTGGTGACGGTCGCGCGCCGCATCGTCATCGACGGCCACCGCAGCCGGCAGGCCCGGCCGCAGGAGGTCGACCCGTCGCCGCTGGAGGTCATCCCCGCGGAGGACGAGATCGATAAGGCGCTGTGGCTGATGACACTCTCGGACGCGTTGGAGGACCTGACTCCCGCGCACCGGGAGGTACTTGTCGAGACCTATTTCAAAGGGCGTACGGTCAATGAGGCGGCGGAGACACTGGGTATACCCAGCGGGACAGTGCGCTCGCGGGTCTTCTACGCGTTGCGCTCGATGAAGCTTGCGCTGGAGGAGCGGGGGGTGACGGCATGAGTAAGCCGTACGACGCGGGCGCACACGGCGCACACGGCCACGGGCAGGGCCCGTGGGGCCCCGGCCCCGGCTCCGACGGCGGCTCAGGCCCGGGCGACGTGCACGAGACCGTGGGCGCCTACGCGCTCGGCATCCTCGACGACGCGGAGGCCACGGCCTTCGAGGCGCACCTGGCGGGCTGCGACTTCTGCGCCCGGCAGTTGGAGGAGTTCTCCGGCATGGAGCCGATGCTGGCCGCGCTCGCGGACTTCCCCGGCGCCGGGCTGCCCGGTTCGGGTCCCGGGTACGGCGGCCCGGGCCCGGGTGCCGGCTTCGGCGGCGCGGCGCCCGGCGGCATCCCCGCCGCGCGCGGCCACCGGCGCGGCGTACCGGAGATCGGCGAACAGCTCGCCGCCCGGCCGAGCCCGCGCCTCGCGGACCGGCTGGTGGACGAGGTCGCGGCCAAGCGCGCGCAGCGGCGCAGGCGCGGGATGTACCTGGTCGCGGCGGCCGCGGCGCTCGTCATCGGCGGCCCGCTCGCGGTCCTCGCGGTGAACGACGACGACGGCGGCACGAAGGACGTGGCGGGCGGCGACCCGCACCCCACGTCCCCCGCCGAGGACGCCTTCTTCAACCACATGGACGACAAGATCGCCGCCACCGACCCCAGGACGAAGGTCACCGCCACCGTCGGCACCGAGAAGAAGGCGTGGGGCACCCACACCGTCCTGGAGCTGAAGAACGTCAAGGGCCCGCTGAAGTGCTCCCTGATCGCGGTCGGCAAGGACGGCGAGAAGGAGACCGTCACGACCTGGTCCGTGCCCAAGTGGGGCTACGGCATCAAGGACAGCCCGCACCAGGCGGCCCAGAACCCGCTGTACGTGCACGGCGGCGCCGCGCTGGACCGCAACGACATCGACCACTTCGAGGTGCGCACGTTCGACGGCGACCGCCTGGTGGAGGTGGACGTCTAGGCGGAGGCAGAGTCGCCGGGCGACGGCCCGACGACTGCACAAGCGGGGTCCCTTTCGCGTACGGTGGACGGCTGCTCAATACGGGCAGCAGCACGTCAGGAAAGGGGCCCCGGTGGCCGACGTACGCGAGCGCGAGATCAGCGTCGAACAAGAACATCTCGACCAGGTCTACCGCCGCCTCGAAGAGAAGATCCACGAGGCCGAGTTCCTGATGAACGACGCGGCCAAGCGCGGCCAGGTCGGCACGCCGGGCGCGCTCGCCGAGCGCGACGCGCAGGTCTTCCGCGCGGGTGTGCATCTCAACCGCCTCAACAACGAGTTCGAGGACTTCCTCTTCGGCCGCATCGACCTGCTGCTCGGCAAGGACGGCAAGAAGGGCCCCGACGGCGCGTACACGGCGGTCGAACCGGCGGAGGGCGCGGTCCGCGCCGAGGAGACCGGCACGTACGCCGACATCGCCGAGACCCTGCACATCGGCCGCATCGGCGTCCTGGACGCGGACTACTCACCGCTGGTCATCGACTGGCGCGCGCCCGCCGCCGCGCCCTTCTACCGCTCGACCCCGGTCGACCCGGGCCGGGTCGTGCGCCGCCGCGTCATCCGCTCCAAGGGCCGCAAGGTCCTCGGCGTCGAGGACGACCTGATGCGCCCGGAGCTGACGGCGTTCCTGGACGGCGAGGAGCTGCCCGTCGTCGGCGACGGCGCCCTCATGGCCGCGCTCGGCCAGGCCCGGAGCCACTCCATGCGGGACATCGTGGCGTCGATCCAGGCCGAGCAGGACCTGGTGATCCGCGCGCCCGCCGCGTCGGTGACGTACGTGGAGGGCGGCCCCGGCACCGGCAAGACCGCCGTCGCCCTGCACCGCGCCGCGTACCTCCTCTACCAGGACCGCCGCCGGTACGCCGGCGGCATCCTCATCGTCTCCCCGACCCCCCTCCTGGTCGCCTACACCGAGGGCGTCCTGCCGTCCCTCGGCGAAGAGGGCCAGGTAGCCATCCGCGCGGTCGGCTCCTTGGTGGACAGCACGGAAGCCTCCGTCTACGACACCCCGGCGGTGGCCCGCGTCAAGGGTTCGTCGCGCATGCTGAGGGTGCTGCGGCGTGCAGCGAGGGGCGCACTGGAACAGGACCCCGCTACAGCTGTGGGCAGTCGTGCCGCTGGGGCGGCTCCCGACCCAAGGAGAGCGAACGGCCAGTCGCCAACGGCGAGCGCACAACAACTCGCCTTCGGCGAGGACGAGCCCGAAGCCGAAGGCGAGGCGAACAAGGGCACCCCCACCCGCCTCAGAGTGGTCGCTTTCGGCCGCCGCCTGGAGCTCGACAGCGCCCAACTGTCCCGTATCCGCCAGACGGCCCTGAACGGCACCGCCCCGGTGAACCTGCTACGCCCCCGCGCGAGAAAGCTCCTCCTGGACGCCCTCTGGGAGCAGTCCGGCGCAGCCGGAAGACACGACGACCCCGAACTCGCCGCCGAACTCCGCTCGTCCTTCGACGAGGACATCACGTCGGAGGACGACTTCCTCGCCTTCCTCGACGCCTGGTGGCCCGAACTCACCCCCCGCGCCGTCCTCTCCGCGATGAGCGACGAACGCAGCCTGAACCGCTGGTCCCGCCGCATCCTGAATCCCGGCGAGGTCCGCAAGGTCGCCCGCTCCCTCAGACGCGACGCCCTGTCCGTCCACGACGTGGCCCTGCTCGACGAGCTCCAGGCGATCCTCGGCACCCCGCACCGCCCCCGCAAGAAGAAGGACCTGGACCCGCTCGACCTGCTCACCGGCCTGGACGAGCTGATGCCGCAGCGCGAGGAGTCCCAGCGCGAGCGCGCCGAACGCCTCGCGGCGGAACGTGTCGAGTACGCGCACGTCATCGTCGACGAGGCGCAGGACCTCACGCCCATGCAGTGGCGCATGGTCGGCCGCCGCGGCCGGCACGCCACCTGGACGGTCGTCGGCGACCCGGCGCAGTCCTCCTGGTCCGACCCGGACGAGGCCGCGGCGGCCCGCGACGAGGCCCTCGGCACCCGCCCGCGCCGCCGCTTCACCCTCACCGTCAACTACCGCAACCCGGCCGAGATCGCCGACCTCGCCGCGAAGGTCCTGGCCCTCGCGATGCCGGGCGCCGAGTCCCCGTCGGCTGTCCGCTCCACCGGCATCGAGCCGCGCTTCGCGGTCGTACGCGAAGGGGACCTCGGGCAGTCCGTGCGCGACGAGGCGGCCCGCCTCCTGGAGCGGGTCGAGGGCACCGTCGGCGTCGTCGTGGCCATGAACCGCCGCGAGCAGGCGGCCCGCTGGCTCGCCGGGCTCGGGGAGCGCGTCGTCGCCCTCGGCAGCCTGGAGGCCAAGGGTCTGGAGTACGACGCGACCCTCGTCGTCTCGCCCGCCGAGATCGCCGACGAGTCCCCGGCGGGCCTGCGCGTGCTGTACGTGGCGCTGACCCGGGCCACGCAGCAGCTCACCGTCCTTTCGGGCGAACGCGACGACCCGGACGCGGACGGCGTGCCCGACCTGCTCAGGGATTGACCCCCGCGACGGGAATTGCCTTACGAGCATCGTTTGTTACCGTTGATGTGGCACCGGCCCGATCCAAGCCCCCGGGCCCAACCTTCGTCGCTACGAGCGACCACTTGCCGCGAGGCGAGCATGGCGGGTCGGTGTCACTCAACGTAAGAAGCACCTGAGAAGTGCAGAGAAGCACCGAAGAGGTCCGCGTCACCAAGTGGCGCGGACCTCTTTCTGTTCGCTTCAACTTCTCGTATGGTGGAAGTCGGTTTCCGAACGTGCACCCACGGGTCCGTGAACAAAACGTCCGCAATCCGGGGCGGCTACCACGTACTCAGCGGTAGGTGCGACGATCGGACGGCAACAGCTACAAGGTGAAAGCAGAGGAAGTCCGCCATGGCAACGGCGCCCAGCGTCTCCTACTCGATGACGGTCAGGCTGGAGGTGCCCGCGAGCGGAACCGCGGTCTCCCAGCTCACCACGGCCGTGGAGTCCTCCGGCGGCTCCGTCACCGGCCTCGACGTCACGGCCTCCGGCCACGAGAAGCTGCGCATCGACGTCACGATCGCTGCGAGCTCCACCGCGCACGCCGACGAGATCGTCGAGGAACTGCGCGGCATCGAGGGCGTCACCCTCGGCAAGGTCTCCGACCGTACGTTCCTGATGCACCTCGGCGGCAAGATCGAGATGCAGTCGAAGCACCCCATCCGCAACCGCGACGACCTCTCCATGGTCTACACCCCGGGCGTCGCCCGCGTGTGCATGGCGATCGCCGAGAACCCCGAGGACGCCCGCCGCCTCACCATCAAGCGCAATTCCGTTGCGGTCGTGACGGACGGCTCCGCCGTGCTCGGTCTCGGCAACATCGGCCCGAAGGCCGCGCTGCCGGTCATGGAGGGCAAGGCGGCCCTCTTCAAGCGCTTCGCCGGCATCGACGCCTGGCCGCTGTGCCTGGACACCCAGGACACCGACGCGATCGTCGAGATCGTCAAGGCCATCGCCCCCGGCTTCGCCGGCATCAACCTGGAGGACATCTCCGCGCCGCGCTGCTTCGAGATCGAGGCCCGGCTGCGCGAGGCCCTCGACATCCCCGTCTTCCACGACGACCAGCACGGCACCGCGATCGTCGTGCTCGCCGCCCTGACCAACGCGCTTCGCGTGGTGGGCAAGGGAATCGGGGACGTGCGCGTCGTCATGTCCGGCGCCGGAGCGGCCGGCACGGCCATCCTCAAGCTGCTCATCGCGGCGGGCGTGAAGCACGCCGTCGTCGCCGACATCCACGGCGTCGTGCACGCGGGCCGCGAGGACCTGGTGGACGCCGCGGCCGGCTCGCCGCTGCGCTGGATCGCCGACAACACCAACCCCGAGGGCGTCACCGGCACCCTCAAGGAGGCCGTCGTCGGCGCCGACGTGTTCATCGGCGTCTCGGCCCCGAACGTGCTCGGCGGCGACGATGTCGCGGCCATGGCGGACGGCGCGATCGTGTTCGCGCTCGCGAACCCGGACCCGGAGGTCGACCCCGCAATCGCCCGCGAGACGGCGGCAGTTGTGGCCACCGGGCGCTCGGACTTCCCCAACCAGATCAACAACGTCCTGGTGTTCCCGGGCGTCTTCCGCGGCCTGCTCGACGCCCAGTCGCGTACGGTCAACACGGAGATGATGCTGGCCGCGGCCACCGCCCTGGCCGACGTGGTCACCGAGGACGAGCTCAACCCGAACTACATCATCCCCAGCGTCTTCAACGACAAGGTCGCGGGCGCGGTCGCCGGAGCGGTGCGGGGCGCCGCCAAGGCGGCGGGGGTGGCTGTGACGGGCGCCACGGCCTGACCGCACGGCGCGTCGCGGAACGTGGCGCCCGTGACGGCCCTCTAGGGTGGCGGGACGCGGGCCTCAGGGCCCGCGCGGCCTTACCGGCCCCCGCCAGGGCCTGCGCCGGTCCCATCGGTCAGGCAGGCATGCGGTCCGGCACCGGGAGCGGACGGAGCGTCACCATTTCGAGGCACTCAGCCGAGAAAGGGCGCTTTTCGTGTGACTCCCAGGGGTGCCGGATTGGCTTTCCCGCCGCAGGTGGGGGCAGGATGCGTCTCTGGGCGTGAGGGTCCGACGACGGACCCGGGTCCGGGGGCCGCCTCAGGACCCTGGCAGCATCGGCTTCACTGTGCCCGATATGCGGCTCCGCCGCGAGGCACGCCTCAACAGCAAGAAGAACACGGGAGTACAAAATGAACCGCAGTGAGCTGGTGGCCGCGCTGGCCGACCGCGCCGAGGTGACCCGTAAGGACGCCGACGCCGTGCTGGCCGCGTTCGCCGAGACCGTCGGCGAGATCGTTGCCAAGGGCGACGAGAAGGTCACCATCCCCGGCTTCCTGACCTTCGAGCGCACCCACCGTGCCGCTCGCACCGCCCGCAACCCGCAGACCGGCGAGCCGATCAACATCCCGGCCGGCTACAGCGTCAAGGTTTCGGCTGGTTCCAAGCTGAAGGAAGCCGCTAAGGGCAAGTAGCCTCAAGCAGCGAAAGAGGGCGGCCACCCCGTGGGGTGGCCGCCCTCTTTGCGTGCCGTCAAAAGATGGCCTCAATCGCCGGCCGGGCTTTTCCCTAGCTCAGGGCCGCCTTGCCCGGGAGTTCCACCTTCGCGCCGAGCGACACCAGCTTGTCCATGAAGTTCTCGTAGCCGCGGTTGATGAGGTCGATGCCGTGCACGCGGGACGTGCCCTGGGCCGCCAGGGCCGCGATCAGGTACGAGAAGCCGCCGCGCAGGTCGGGGATGACCAGGTCGGCGCCCTGGAGCTTGGTGGGGCCGCTCACGACCGCGGAGTGCAGGAAGTTGCGCTGGCCGAAGCGGCAGTCGGAGCCGCCCAGGCACTCGCGGTAGAGCTGGATGTGGGCGCCCATCTGGTTGAGCGCGGAGGTGAAGCCAAGGCGCGACTCGTAGACCGTCTCGTGGACGATGGACAGGCCCGTGGCCTGCGTCAGGGCGACGACCAGGGGCTGCTGCCAGTCCGTCTGGAAACCGGGGTGGACGTCCGTCTCCAGGGCGATGGACTTGAGCTGGCCGCCCGGGTGCCAGAAGCGGATGCCCTCGTCGTCGATCTCGAAGGCACCGCCCACCTTCCGGTAGGTGTTCAGGAACGTCATCATCGAGCGCTGCTGGGCGCCGCGGATGTAGATGTTGCCTTCGGTCGCCAGCGCCGCGGACGCCCAGGAGGCGGCCTCCAGGCGGTCCGGCAGGGCCGCGTGGGTGTAGCCGCCGAGCTTGTCGACACCGGTGATCCGGATGGTCCGGTCGGTGTCCATGGCGATGATCGCGCCCATTTTCTGCAGGACGCAGATCAGGTCCTCGATCTCCGGCTCCACCGCGGCGTTGGACAGCTCCGTCACGCCCTCGGCGAGCACCGCCGTGAGCAGCACCTGCTCGGTGGCGCCGACGGACGGGTAGGGCAGGGTGATCTTGGTGCCGCGCAGCCGCTGCGGGGCCTCCAGGTACTGGCCGTCGGCGCGCTTCTCGATGGTCGCGCCGAACTGGCGGAGCACCTCGAAGTGGAAGTCGATGGGCCGGCCGCCGATGTCGCAGCCGCCGAGGCCCGGGATGAAGGCGTGCCCGAGGCGGTGCAGGAGCGGTCCGCAGAACAGGATCGGGATCCGCGAGGAGCCGGCGTGCGCGTCGATGTCGGCGACGTTCGCGCTCTCCACGTGCGAGGGGTCGAGCAGCAGCTCGCCCGGCTCCTCACCGGGGCGGACCGTCACACCGTGCAGTTGCAGCAGGCCGCGTACGACCCGTACGTCGCGGATGTCGGGGACATTGCGCAGCCGGCTCGGAGCGCTTCCGAGCAGCGCGGCCACCATGGCCTTGGGCACGAGGTTCTTCGCGCCGCGGACACGGATCTCACCCTCCAGCGGGGTGCCGCCGTGGACAAGCAGGACATCGTCGGTGACGGTCATGAATCTCGCGTTCCGATGAGGTGGACGGGGGGACGAAAGGGTAAGCGTAATGGCCGCGTACCCCCCTTCAGTAAGCCCAAGGCGGGCTCAAACACGTCATGAGTCCGCTACAACACGAACCGTGCGGAACCGGACGCTCACGGTCACTGCGCCGACGGGCCGCCACAGCCGTCCCGGCACCCTCTGAGCTGGGTACCCCCGCGTCGCCCCATTGCCTCCCCGCGCGGGCCCAAGATGCGGGATCATGTCTGGCATGACCGAGGTGTCCTCGCTCACAGGGCGGCTGCTCGTGGCCACGCCTGCCCTGTCGGACCCCAATTTCGACCGTGCGGTGGTGCTGCTCCTCGACCACGACGAGGAGGGCTCCCTCGGTGTGGTGCTCAACCGCCCGACGCCGGTGGACGTGGCGGACATCCTGGAGGGCTGGGGCGACCTCGCGGGCGCGCCCGGCGTGGTCTTCCAGGGCGGCCCGGTCTCCCTCGACTCGGCCCTGGGCGTCGCGGTCATCCCCGGCGAGGAGGGCCCCCTCGGCTGGCGCCGCGTCCACGGCGCGATCGGCCTGGTCGACCTGGAGGCGCCCCCGGAACTGCTCGCCTCCGCGCTCGGCAGCCTGCGGATCTTCGCGGGGTACGCGGGGTGGGGCCCCGGGCAACTGGAGGACGAACTGGTCGAGGGCGCCTGGTACGTCGTCGAGTCCGAGCCCGGCGATGTGTCCTCGCCGGACCCGGAGCAGCTCTGGCGGGCGGTTCTGCGCCGCCAGCGCAGCGAACTGGCGATGGTGGCGACGTACCCGGACGATCCGTCACTGAATTGATGTGCCGGTGGCTGGTTCTAGCCCGTCGAGGGGGTCCCCCCTGCTCTTTAAGAGCTTGGGGGAGTTTGAGGACGAGGCCGTTCAGGCCGATTCGGGGGTCTGGGGGCGGAGCGCCCAGTACCGCTCAGCCAGCGGATGCGCGTCCCGCGCCGGGACCGCCAGGTGCACGGCGACCTGCGGCGCGTTCTTGAGGCGTACGTAGCGCAGCCCCGGGTGCGAGTGCCGACGGGCAACCGGCTCCGGCGCCACGCCGACCCCGTGCCCCGCGACCACCGCCTCCAGCCACTCGTCGAAGTTGTCGGCGGTGCAGGCGAGCCGGGGGCGCCGCGCGGCGGGCCACAGGTCGGGCCGGGTGGTCCCGGTGACGGTGTTCACGACGAGGGGCACGTCGGCCAGCTCCGCCCAGTCGACGACCCGCCGGTGCGCCAGGTCGGCCGAGCCGCGGGCGACGACGGCGACGCGCGGCTCGTACAGCAGCACCCGGCTGCGCACGGCCGCGCCGGGCGGGATCTCACCGCGTACGACCGCGACGTCGCACGCCCCCGACGCGAGCCCGGCCAGCGGCTCGTCGCGCCGCACGGCCAGCGGCTCGTCGCGCCGCACGAGCCGCACCCCCGCGCCGGTCACGGCCTCGAACGCGGCGGTGAGCGGGCCGCACGCCTCCGGCAGCAGCGAGGTGAAGCCGAGCCGCAGCAGCGGAGGCCCGCCGCGGGCCGCGCACAGGGTCGCGTCCAGGCGGGACAGCAGCGGCGCAAGGTCGTCCCGCAGCCGGCGGCCGGCGTCGGTGAGTTCGACGCTGCGGGTCGTGCGGTCGAGGAGGCGGGCGCCGAGGGACTCCTCAAGGGCGCGCACGGTGCGCGTCAGCGCGGGCTGGCCGACGCGCAGGACGGCGGCGGCGCCCGTGAAGCTCAGCTCGTCGGCGACGGCGAGGAAGGCGCGCAGGTGGCGCAGCTCGACTCCATCGGGGGCGGTCTCGGGGCCGGGGTGCGGGGCATCCATGCCTCCGGAGCATAAATGCACCTCCGCAGGCATTTCCCCGGCGAACCGGAGACTGCCTACGTTTCCGTCCCGACGGCGCGTGACCCGTGCCGTCGTACGTAGGGACGAAGGGAGCTGGGTGCGGTGCGGCGAATATGGCTGCTGATGCTGGGGGCCTTCACATTGGGGCTCGACGCCTATGTGATGGCGGGGCTGCTGCCCGTGGTGGCGGACGACCTGGACACGACCGTGTCCCTCGCCGGACAGATGGTCACGGTGTTCACGCTCGCGTACGCGGTGAGCGCGCCGCTCGTCGCGGGCCTCCTGGCGGGCGCCCGCCCGCGCGTGCTGATCGTCGCCTCGCTCGCCGTCTTCACCCTCGGCAACGGCGCGACCGCGCTCGCGCCGGGCCTCGCCGTGCTGCTCCTCTCGCGGGTCGTGGCCGGGGTGGGCGCCGGGGTCTACTCGGCGCTGTCCACGGCGGCCGCCGCGTCCCTCGCCGGGCCGGAGCGGCGCGGCCGGGCCCTCGCCCTGGTCATGGGCGGCATGAGCTCGGGCACGGTGCTCGGCGTACCGCTCGGGGTGCTGCTCGCCGACCACACCTCGTGGCGGTCGACGATGTGGCTGGTCACCGGGCTCGGCGCGGTGGCGCTCGCGGGGCTCGCCCTCGGGCTGCCGCAGGTCCCGGCCGAACCGCCGGTGCCGGTGCGGGCGCGGCTCGGGGCGCTCGCCGACCGGGCCGTCCTGCCGGTCGTCGGGGTGTCCTTCCTGGCGGCGGTGTCGAGCCTCGGCCTCTACACGTATCTCGCGCCGGTCCTGGAGGCCGCGGGCGGCGTCGGCGAGGGCGACGTGGCGCCGTACCTGTGGGCCTGGGGGATCGGCGGGGTGCTGGGCAGTGTGCTGGCGGGGCCGCTGGTGGACCGGTGGGGGCGGGTGTACGCCCTGGTCGCGGGCGTCATGGCGGCGCTGGTGGTGGCGGAGGTGTCCCTTCCGCTGCTCGGCGCGGCGGCCTTCCCCGCGCTCGTGGTCTGGGGCGCGGCGGGCTGGGCCCTGCAAGTGCCGCAGCAGCACCGGCTGTTGGCGCTGTCCGCCGAGCGCGGCACGGTGGCGCTCGCCCTGAACAACTCCGCGCTCTACCTCGGCAGCGCGGTCGGCTCCGGCGCGGCGGGGCTCGCGCTCTCGGCCGGGCTCGGGGCCGAGCGGCTGCCGTGGGTGGCGGCCGGGGTG
>NZ_AOPZ01000475.1 GCF_000414115.1 Streptomyces aurantiacus JA 4570 | reverse complement strand
GTGGGCCGTGGCGGCACCCCGCTGCCCGCGTCGAGCGGCGCCCCCGGCCCGCTGGCCGCGCAGCCCGCGCCCGCGACCGGCCCGGGTGAGCCCACCGCGCGCCTCAACCCGAAATACCTCTTCGACACCTTCGTGATCGGCGCGTCGAACCGTTTCGCGCACGCGGCCGCGGTCGCCGTGGCCGAGGCGCCGGCGAAGGCGTACAACCCGCTGTTCATCTACGGCGAGTCCGGCCTCGGCAAAACGCATCTGCTGCACGCCATCGGGCACTACGCGCGGAGCCTCTATCCCGGCACACGCGTCCGTTATGTGAGCTCCGAGGAGTTCACCAACGAGTTCATCAACTCCATCCGCGACGGCAAGGGCGACAGCTTTCGCAAGCGGTACCGCGAGATGGACATCCTCCTGGTCGACGACATCCAGTTCCTCGCGGACAAGGAGTCGACGCAGGAGGAGTTCTTCCACACCTTCAACACGCTGCACAACGCGAACAAGCAGATCGTGCTGTCCAGCGACCGGCCGCCCAAGCAGCTCGTGACCCTGGAGGACCGGCTGCGCAACCGCTTCGAGTGGGGCCTGATCACGGACGTCCAGCCGCCCGAACTGGAGACGCGTATCGCGATCCTTCGTAAGAAGGCGGTGCAGGAACAGCTCAACGCGCCCCCGGAGGTCCTGGAGTTCATCGCGTCGCGCATCTCGCGGAACATCCGTGAGCTGGAGGGCGCGCTGATCCGGGTCACCGCATTCGCGTCGCTCAATCGACAGCCTGTGGACCTCGGCCTCACCGAGATCGTCCTCAAGGACCTGATCCCCGGCGGCGAGGACGCGGCCCCGGAGATCACGGCGACGGCCATCATGGCTGCGACCGCCGACTACTTCGGGCTCACGGTGGACGACCTGTGCGGCTCCTCTCGCAGCCGGGTCCTGGTGACGGCACGGCAGATCGCCATGTATCTGTGCCGGGAGCTGACCGACCTCTCGCTGCCGAAGATCGGCGCGCAGTTCGGCGGCCGCGACCACACGACCGTGATGCACGCCGACCGAAAGATCCGCGCGCTGATGGCCGAGCGCCGCTCCATCTACAACCAGGTCACCGAACTCACCAACCGCATCAAGAACGGCTGACAGCCACCGAGTTACGCCGCTTCAAGGGCGCTCCGGAGAGGTTCCGGAGCGCCCTTCGCGTTGCCGGCGGAGCTTCCGGGAAGCCTCCAAGGGGTTTCCACGGGGTTGTGGACGGGACCTCGCCGACACCTGCTGTTCGATTCCCGCTCACCGTGCGTGCGTTCTCCACAGATCTGTGGCCTTTGCGCCTTCCACACCCTGGGGACTGGCGAGTTGTCCAGATCGTGTCCACAGGGGACCCTGCTGAATGTTCATCAGGCCAGGTCAGCAGGTTGTGGATTCGTGGACGAAGGCTCTCCACAGACTGTGGACAAGATCGTGTCCACAGGGCCGCTCCGGAGTTGTCCACCGGCGGCCCACAGGCAGGCGCCAGTTGTGCACAGCTTCTCCCCAGCCCTGTCCACTGTTCGGCAACGCGACGCGCCCTCTCACCGTGACGAGTGAAAGGCGTCACACGAAGTTGCTCGGTTGGCCTGTGGGGAAGCTGGGTAAAGCTGGGGACAGGGCTGGGGAGAAGTGACCTCTTCCTGTGCATCGGGTGTGCAGAACTTTCGCCCGTCCACAGAATCCCCCGGTTGTCCACCGCCTCCGCCCACAGGGTCAGTGGACAAAAAACGGGCAGTGACCTGCGCATTCGCGGTTATCCACGGTTTCCACAGGCCCTACTACTACTCCCCCCTAGAGAGACCTGAGAATTCGTTTCGAAGTGGGGGCTGTGCACAACTCGCGGCTCGGGCCGCCGACACCTCTCGGCACGACTTGACCCCGACGGGCACCAGCTGTCAGTGCGGTGCGTCAGACTGGTCCCCAGTGCCAGCAACAGCAGGAGGGCGGCTAAGTGAAGATCCGGGTGGAACGCGACGTACTCGCGGAGGCGGTGGCGTGGGCGGCACGCAGCCTCCCGGCTCGGCCGCCAGCGCCCGTCCTCGCGGGCCTGCTGCTGAAGGCCGAGGAGGGCGCTCTCAGCCTGTCCAGCTTCGACTACGAGGTCTCGGCCCGAGTCTCCGTGGACGCCGAGGTGGACGAGGAGGGCACGGTCCTCGTCTCCGGCCGCCTGCTCGCCGACATCTGCCGCGCCCTGCCCAACCGCCCGGTGGAGATCTCCACAGACGGTGTGCGGGCCACGGTGGTGTGCGGTTCCTCGCGATTCACACTCCACACACTGCCTGTGGAGGAATATCCGGCGCTGCCGCAGATGCCCACCGCCACCGGCACGGTCCCCGGTGAGGTATTCGCCGCCGCCGCGAACCAGGTGGCGATCGCCGCCGGCCGTGACGACACCCTCCCGGTGCTCACAGGTGTGCGCATCGAGATCGAGGGCGACAAGGTCACCCTCGCGTCCACCGACCGCTACCGCTTCGCGGTCCGCGAGTTCCTGTGGAAGCCCGAGGACCCGGACGCGTCCGCGGTCGCCCTGGTGCCCGCCAAGACCCTCCAGGACACCGCCAAGGCCCTCACGAGCGGCGACACGGTCACCCTGGCGCTCTCCGGCTCCGGCGCGGGCGAGGGCCTGATCGGCTTCGAGGGCGCGGGCCGTCGCACGACCACGCGGCTGCTCGAAGGCGACCTGCCGAAGTACCGCTCGCTGTTCCCGACGGAGTTCAACTCGGTCGCCGTCATCGAGACGCCCCCCTTCGTGGAGGCCGTCAAGCGTGTGGCGCTCGTCGCCGAGCGGAACACCCCGGTGCGGCTCAGCTTCGAGCAGGGCGTGCTCATCCTGGAGGCCGGCTCCAGTGACGACGCACAGGCTGTGGAGAGGGTCGACGCCCAGCTGGAGGGCGACGACGTCTCCATCGCCTTCAACCCGACGTTCCTGCTCGACGGCCTGAGCGCGATCGACTCGCCGGTCGCCCAGCTGTCGTTCACGACGTCCACGAAGCCCGCGCTCCTGAGCGGCAAGCCCGCCCTCGACGCCGAGGCCGACGACGCGTACAAGTACCTGATCATGCCCGTTCGTCTGAGCGGCTGAGCCCACAGGTGTGTGGCCGCGTCCGGGCGTAGGCTCGGACGCGGGTACGAAAGTGCCGCGGGTACGTGAGCCGCTCGACGACGAGCGGCGGCGACGTGCCTTCACGCCACATCGCTAGTTAGGAACGCACTGATGGAGCTCGGTCTCGTCGGTCTCGGCAAGATGGGCGGCAACATGCGCGAGCGCATCCGCCGCGCAGGCCACACCGTCATCGGATTCGACCGCAACCCGGACCTCGCGGATGTCGACAGCCTCGAAGAGCTCGTAGGCAAGCTCAAGGGCCCGCGCGTGGTGTGGGTGATGGTGCCGGCCGGAGCCGCGACCCAGTCCACGATCGACGAGCTCGGCGAGCTCCTGCAGCCCGGCGACGTCGTCGTGGACGGCGGCAACTCCCGCTGGACGGACGACGAGAAGCACGCCGAGGAACTGGCGGCCAAGGGCATCGGCTTCGTCGACTGCGGCGTCTCCGGCGGCGTCTGGGGCCTGAAGAACGGCTACGCGCTGATGTACGGCGGCGACAAGGAGAACGTCGCCAAGGTGCAGCCGATCTTCGACGCGCTCAAGCCGGAGGGCGACTTCGGCTCGGTGCACGCGGGCAAGGTCGGCGCGGGCCACTTCGCCAAGATGGTCCACAACGGCATCGAGTACGCGATGATGCAGGCATACGCAGAGGGCTGGGAGCTGTTGGAGGCCGTGGACTCGGTCACCGACGTCCGTGAGGTCTTCCGCTCCTGGCAGGAGGGCACGGTCATCCGTTCCTGGCTGCTCGACCTGGCGGTCAACGCCCTCGACGACGACGAGCACCTGGACAAGCTGCGCGGCTTCGCCCAGGACTCCGGAGAGGGCCGCTGGACGGTGGAGGCGGCGATCGACAACGCCGTGCCGCTGCCCGCGATCACCGCGTCCCTGTTCGCGCGGTTCGCCTCGCGTCAGGACGACTCTCCGCAGATGAAGATGATCGCGGCGCTGCGCAACCAGTTCGGCGGCCACGCGGTCGAGTCCAAGAGCGAGCACTGATCCAGAGCTCGTACGGTCCTTCGTCCACAGCCCCTGTGGACCGGCGGAGGACCGGCAGCACGTTGAAGTAGGCCGGGGGAGGTCGGCGCACACCATGCACGTCACGCATCTGTCGCTGGCCGACTTCCGCTCGTACGCCCGGGTCGAGGTCCCGCTCGACCCGGGCGTCACCGCGTTCGTGGGCCCGAACGGGCAGGGCAAGACGAACCTCGTCGAGGCCGTCGGCTATCTCGCCACCCTCGGCAGCCACCGGGTCTCCTCGGACGCGCCGCTCGTGCGGATGGGCGCCGACCGCGCGATCATCAGGGCCAACGTGCGCCAGGGCGAGCGCCAGCAGCTCATCGAGCTGGAGCTGAACCCCGGCAAGGCCAATCGCGCCCGCATCAACCGGTCCTCGCAGGTCAGGCCCCGTGACGTACTCGGCATCGTGCGTACTGTGCTGTTCGCGCCCGAGGATCTGGCACTGGTCAAGGGCGATCCCGGGGAGCGGCGCCGGTTCCTCGACGAGCTGATCACCGCGCGCTCGCCCCGCATGGCGGGGGTGCGCTCCGACTACGACCGCGTCCTCAAGCAGCGCAACACGCTCCTGAAGTCGGCCGCCCTGGCGCGCAGGCACGGCGGCCGCTCCATGGACCTGTCCACGCTCGACGTGTGGGACCAGCACCTCGCGCGCGCGGGCGCCGAGCTGCTCGCCCAGCGGCTCGACCTGATCGCCGCGCTGCAGCCGCTGGCCGACAAGGCGTACGAGCAGCTCGCCCCCGGCGGCGGCCCCGTCGCGCTCGACTACAAGCCGTCCTCGCCGGAAATCGTCGGCCACGCGCGCGAGGAGCTGTGCGAGCAGTTGCTGGCCGCCCTCGGGGAGGCCCGCAAGCAGGAGATCGAGCGGGGCGTGACGCTGGTGGGGCCGCACCGTGACGAACTACTGCTCAAACTTGGCCAGCTGCCCGCGAAGGGCTACGCCAGCCACGGCGAGTCCTGGTCGTTCGCGCTCGCGCTGCGCCTCGCCTCGTACGACCTGCTGCGCGCGGAGGGCAATGAACCGGTGCTCGTCCTCGACGACGTGTTCGCCGAGCTGGACGCGCGGCGCCGGGAGCGGCTCGCGGAGCTGGTCGCCCCGGGCGAACAGGTCCTTGTGACGGCGGCCGTGGACGACGATGTGCCGGGCGTGCTGTCGGGCGTGCGGTATTCGGTCGCCGAGGGCGTGGTGGAGCGCGTATGACCGCCGGAGGGCCGCGGCCGCGCGGCGACGGCGAACTGCCCGGCCCCGCCGGATCCGGCCGCCCCGCCAACACCGGCGGCCCCGGCCCCGCCGGAACCCCGGACACCCCCGGAGCCCCCGGCCCCGCCGAGACCCCCAAGCCTCCCGAGCCCTCCGGCGTGGACCTCGCCCGCGTCGCCCTGCGCGCCGCCAAGGAGCAGGCACGCGCGCGTGGGGACGCGACCCGGCAGAAGAAGCAGGCCCGGCGCGGCGGCCTGCGCTCGGGCGCGCGGGCGGACGGGCGCGACCCGCTGCCGCTCGGCTCCGCCATCAACCGGCTGATCACCGAGCGCGGCTGGGAGACCCCGGCCGCCGTGGGCGGTGTGATGGGCCGCTGGCCGCAGATCGTCGGCGACGACCTGGCCAAGCACTGCGTGCCGCAGCGGTACGACGAGAACGAGCGGGTCCTGACCGTCCAGTGCGACTCCACGGCCTGGGCCACGCAGCTTCGGCTGATGGCTCCGCAGCTGGTCGCGCGCCTCAACGAGGACCTCGGCCACGGCACCGTACGCATCATCAAGGTCCTCGGCCCCGGCGGCCCCGCGCGCCGTTTCGGACCCCTGCGCGCCCCTGGCAGCACGGGTCCCGGCGACACCTACGGATGACCTGATCCGGACCGTAGCTGGTGGTTGACCTCCCGAAGCGCTGAGTGCCGCTGTGAGCCTCTGGGACCCCGGGGCCGCATATGGGGAGTCGGCTGAGCCCGGTTCAGGGCGGCACATGCGGACTCAGGTACCGGCAAACCCCCATCACTGTCGGCGCTACCGGTAGACTGGAAGCTAATCCCGCCCCAGGTGTGGGGAGCAACGGGAGAAGCTGAGCAAGAGCTGAACCAGGCTTACCAACGCAACACGCCGCAGCCGCTCCGGCGAGCGCCGGGAGCTTGGCTTGTGCTGTGCCAGAAAGGGCGCTTCGTGGCCGATTCCGGCAACCCCAACGAGAACATCCCGTCCACTGCCGCCGGCGACGCCGGCGAAGCACCCCCGCAGGCGCCCGACGCCTCCGGCGAGGTGACTTCGTTGTACGACGCCAGTGCCATCACCGTCCTCGAGGGTCTGGACGCGGTCCGCAAGCGACCCGGCATGTACATCGGCTCGACCGGTGAGCGTGGTCTGCATCACTTGGTCCAGGAAGTCGTCGACAACTCAGTCGACGAGGCCATGGCCGGGCACGCGGACACCATCGACGTGACGATCCTGGCGGACGGCGGCGTGCGCGTCGTCGACAACGGCCGTGGCATCCCGGTGGGCATCCACCCCGTCGAGAAGAAGCCGGCCGTCGAGGTCGTGCTCACCGTGCTGCACGCGGGTGGCAAGTTCGGCGGCGGGGGGTACGCCGTCTCCGGCGGTCTGCACGGTGTGGGTGTCTCCGTGGTGAACGCGCTCTCCACCAAGCTGTCCGTCGAGATCAGGACCGACGGCTATCGCTGGACGCAGGACTACAAGAGCGGTGCCCCCACGGCGCCCCTCGAGCGGCACGAGGCCACCGAGGAGACGGGCACGACCGTCACCTTCTGGGCCGACGGCGACATCTTCGAGACGACCGAGTACTCCTTCGAGACGCTGTCGCGGCGCTTCCAGGAGATGGCGTTCCTCAACAAGGGCCTGACGATCAGGCTCACCGACGAGCGCGAGTCGGCCAAGGCCACGGTGGGCGCCGACTCCACCGAGGCCACCGACGACACCGTCGAAGAGGTCCGCACGGTCACGTACCACTACGAAGGCGGCATCGTCGACTTCGTGACGTACCTCAACTCCCGCAAGGGCGAGGTCATCCACCCGACCGTCATCGACGTCGAGGCCGAGGACAAGGAGCGCATGCTCTCGGTCGAGATCGCGATGCAGTGGAACTCTCAGTACAGCGAAGGCGTTTACTCCTTTGCCAACACCATCCACACGCACGAGGGCGGCACGCACGAAGAGGGCTTCCGCGCCGCGCTGACCGGCCTCGTCAACCGGTACGCACGCGACAAGAAGCTGCTCCGCGAGAAGGACGACAACCTCACGGGTGAGGACATCCGCGAGGGCCTGACCGCGATCATCTCGATCAAGCTCGGCGAGCCGCAGTTCGAGGGTCAGACCAAGACGAAGCTGGGCAACACGGAGGCGAAGACCTTCGTCCAGAAGGTGGTGCACGAGCACCTGACGGACTGGTTCGACCGCAATCCGAACGAGGCCGCGGACATCATCCGCAAGGGCATCCAGGCCGCGACCGCGCGCGTGGCCGCCCGCAAGGCGCGCGACCTCACCCGCCGCAAGGGCCTGCTGGAGACCGCCTCCCTGCCGGGCAAGCTCTCCGACTGCCAGTCGAACGACCCGACGAAGTGCGAGATCTTCATCGTCGAGGGTGACTCCGCCGGCGGCTCGGCCAAGTCCGGCCGGAACCCGCAGTACCAGGCCATCCTGCCCATCCGAGGCAAGATCCTGAACGTCGAGAAGGCCCGCGTCGACAAGATCCTGCAGAACCAGGAGATCCAGGCGCTGATCTCGGCCTTCGGCACCGGAGTCCACGAGGACTTCGACATCGAGAAGCTCCGCTATCACAAGATCATCCTGATGGCGGACGCCGATGTCGACGGCCAGCACATCAACACCCTGCTGCTGACGTTCCTGTTCCGCTTCATGCGGCCGCTCGTCGAGGCCGGACACGTGTACCTGTCCCGTCCGCCGCTCTACAAGATCAAGTGGACCAAGGACGACTTCCAGTACGCGTACTCGGACCGCGAGCGCGACGCGCTGATCGAGATCGGCCGCCAGGCGGGCAAGCGCATCCGCGAGGACTCGGTCCAGCGCTTCAAGGGTCTCGGTGAGATGAACGCCGAGGAGCTGCGCATCACGACCATGGACCAGGAGCACCGCGTGCTCGGCCTGGTCACGCTCGACGACGCCGCCCAGGCCGACGACCTCTTCTCGGTCCTCATGGGCGAGGACGTCGAGGCGCGCCGCTCGTTCATCCAGCGCAACGCCAAGGACGTCCGCTTCCTCGACATCTGAGCCGGTCAGGCGCCCCGACGGCTGCTGACTGACGTACGAAAGGATCTTGACCGGCCATGGCCGACGAGAACAACCCCACCACGCCCGAGGACGACGAGGGCCAGACGCTGCGGATCGAGCCCGTCGGGCTCGAGACGGAGATGCAGCGCTCGTACCTCGACTACGCGATGTCCGTCATCGTGTCCCGCGCGCTGCCCGACGTCCGTGACGGCCTCAAGCCCGTCCACCGCCGCGTCCTGTACGCGATGTACGACGGCGGGTACCGCCCCGAGAAGGGCTTCTACAAGTGTGCCCGCGTCGTCGGCGACGTCATGGGCAACTACCACCCGCACGGCGACTCCTCGATCTACGACGCGCTGGTCCGTCTCGCGCAGCCGTGGTCGATGCGGATGCCGCTGGTGGACTCCAACGGAAACTTCGGCTCTCCGGGCAACGACCCCGCGGCCGCCATGCGCTACACCGAGTGCAAGATGGCGCCGCTGTCCATGGAGATGGTCCGGGACATCGACGAGGAGACCGTCGACTTCACGGACAACTACGACGGCCGCTCCCAGGAGCCCACGGTCCTGCCGTCCCGCTTCCCGAACCTGCTGATCAACGGCTCGGCGGGCATCGCGGTGGGCATGGCGACCAACATCCCGCCGCACAACCTGCGCGAGGTCGCCGCGGGCGCGCAGTGGGCCCTGGAGCACCCCGAGGCCACGCACGAGGAGCTGCTCGACGCGCTCGTCGAGCGCATCAAGGGCCCGGACTTCCCGACCGGCGCCCTCGTCGTCGGCCGCAAGGGCATCGAGGAGGCGTACCGCACGGGCCGCGGTTCCATCACGATGCGCGCGGTCGTCGAGGTCGAGGAGATCCAGAACCGCCAGTGCCTGGTGGTCACCGAACTCCCCTACCAGACGAACCCGGACAACCTCGCGCAGAAGATCGCCGACCTGGTCAAGGACGGCAAGGTCGGCGGCATCGCGGACGTCCGCGACGAGACGTCGTCCCGTACCGGCCAGCGACTCGTCATCGTGCTCAAGCGCGACGCGGTCGCCAAGGTCGTACTGAACAACCTCTACAAGCACACGGACCTGCAGTCGAACTTCGGCGCCAACATGCTGGCGCTCGTCGACGGCGTGCCGCGCACGCTCTCCCTCGACGCGTTCATCCGCCACTGGGTCGCCCACCAGATCGAGGTCATCGTCCGGCGCACCAAGTTCCGGCTGCGCAAGGCCGAGGAGCGCGCGCACATCCTGCGCGGTCTGCTCAAGGCCCTGGACGCCATCGACGAGGTCATCGCGCTCATCCGGCGCAGCGACACGGTCGACATCGCGCGCGAGGGCCTGATGGGCCTTCTGGAGATCGACGAGATCCAGGCCAACGCCATCCTGGAGATGCAGCTCCGCCGGCTCGCCCACCTGGAGCGCCAGAAGATCGTCGACGAGCACGACGACCTCCAGGCGAAGATCAACGAGTACAACGCGATCCTGGCCTCCCCCGAGAAGCAGCGGGGAATCGTCAGCGAGGAACTCGCGGCGATCGTCGACAAGTTCGGCGAGGACCGCCGCTCCAAGCTGGTGCCCTTCGACGGTGACATGTCCATCGAGGACCTGATCGCCGAAGAGGACATCGTCGTCACGATCACCCGCGGCGGCTACATCAAGCGCACCAAGACGGAGGACTACCGCTCGCAGAAGCGCGGCGGCAAGGGTGTGCGCGGCACGAAGCTGAAGCAGGACGACATCGTCGACCACTTCTTCGTGTCGACGACGCACCACTGGCTGCTGTTCTTCACGAACAAGGGCCGCGTCTACCGCGCGAAGGCGTACGAGCTGCCCGACGCCGGCCGTGACGCCCGCGGCCAGCACGTGGCGAACCTGCTCGCCTTCCAGCCGGACGAGCAGATCGCCGAGATCCTCGCGATCCGCGACTACGAGGCCGTGCCCTATCTGGTCCTCGCCACCAAGGCCGGCCTGGTCAAGAAGACGCCTCTGAAGGATTACGATTCGCCCCGCTCCGGCGGCGTCATCGCGATCAACCTGCGCGAGACGGACGACGGCGCGGACGACGAGCTGATCGGTGCCGAGCTGGTGTCGGCCGACGACGATCTGCTTCTGATCAGCAAGAAGGCCCAGTCGATCCGCTTCACGGCGACCGACGACGCGCTGCGCCCGATGGGCCGCGCGACCTCCGGCGTCAAGGGAATGAGCTTCCGCGACGGCGATCAGCTGCTCTCGATGAATGTGGTCCGGCCCGGTACGTTCGTCTTCACCGCCACCGATGGTGGGTACGCGAAGCGGACCGCCGTCGACGAATACCGCGTCCAGGGCCGCGGTGGCCTCGGCATCAAGGCCGCCAAGATCGTGGAGGACCGCGGTGAGCTCGTCGGTGCGCTGGTGGTCGAGGAGACGGACGAGATCCTCGCCATCACCCTGTCCGGCGGTGTGATTCGCACGCGAGTCAACGAGGTCAGGGAGACGGGCCGTGACACCATGGGCGTCCAACTGATCAACCTGGGCAAGCGCGATGCCGTGGTCGGTATCGCTCGTAACGCCGAGGCCGGGCGCGAGGCCGAGGAAGTCGACGGAGGGCTCGTCGACGAATCCTCCGACGGCGAGTCGGCCGTCGGTACGGACGAGGGCACCGAGTCCCCGGCCGAGTAGCGCGAGGAGAGAGTCGTGAGTGGAGCCACGGGCACCGGATCCGCCGGAACGAGTGGAACCGGCACGGAAGGTGCCCGTGGCTCCGCCACCGACGCACCCGACTCGCATGAGTCTCATGGATCCCAGGGGGGGACTGTGACGGACACCCGAGGCCCGGCGGGCACGGGGACGGAGACCGAGGGCGGGGCCTCCGGGGCGGCGGCGGGAGACGGGCTCTCCGGGGCGCTGCCCGGCGAGCGGCAGCCGCAGCAGAACAGCCAGCCGTACCACCCGCCGCAGGCGTACCAGGCGGCGCCCGCCGGCGCGGTCCGACGCCCCCGCACCGGGGCGCGCACCACCCCGCGCACGCGCAAGGCGCGGCTGCGGGTGGCCAAGGCCGACCCCTGGTCGGTGATGAAGGTCAGCTTCCTGCTCTCCATCGCGCTCGGCATCTGCACCATCGTCGCGGCGGCCGTGCTCTGGATGGTCATGGACGCGATGGGCGTCTTCTCCACGGTCGGCGGCACGATCTCCGAGGCCACCGGCTCGAACGAGTCCAACGGCTTCGACCTGCAGGCGTTCCTCTCGCTGCCTCGCGTGCTGATGTTCACGTCGATCATCGCGGTCATCGACGTCGTCCTCGCGACGGCGCTCGCGACGCTCGGCGCGTTCATCTACAACCTCTCCGCGGGCTTCGTGGGAGGCATCGAGCTGACGCTGGCCGAGGACGAGTAGCGGGACGCTCAGCAGGACGAGTGGCGACGACTCCGGGGCGGCGGGCGGGTGCCGCGGGCCCGCGCAGGCCCTCGGTGAGTATCGATTTTGGGACTGGCCCGGACGTGCGCTAATCTTCAGAGGTCAGCGCGCGGGGCGACCCGAGAAGCGCGGCGGGGCTATAGCTCAGTTGGTTAGAGCGCATCCCTGATAAGGATGAGGTCCCTGGTTCAAATCCAGGTAGCCCCACACAGAGGCGCAGAGCCTGACGAAGACCCGGTAGATCGTGACGATCTACCGGGTCTTCGCGTTTTCCGCGAGGCCGTGCCCGGCGCCCGGCGCCTCGTGTGGCGTCTCGTGTGCGCACTGTGTGGCGAAGGCCACAGCTCTCGGGTGTGGTGGCCTTCGTGGGTGCAGAGGTGCGCCCGCTATGTAAAGAGAAGGTCAATGACAGGTAATCAACTCCCCTGAGGCGTGGCCTCGTTGGTGGGGGGTCGGTGGGCGCGGGTGTGCTTCCGTCAGGGTCGGTAAACGCCCCTGACGTGCTCCGATGCTTGATTCGACACGCTTGTAGAAGTTCGTTTAGCGTCCATCGCGTTCCATTGCGTTCCATTCGAGGCAAACCCGTGGGGGGTTGACGTGCGCAAGATTTCCGCTGTCGTGATGGCTGGTGTGTCCACCGCCGCCTTGCTCGTTGTCGGTACGTCGTCGGCTTCGGCGACAGAGGCCGTGCCGGGCGTCCAGGGCGCCCCGGACGTTCCGTCGGACTACTCGGGCGAGATGCTCGCCGACGACGTCGTCATCGAGGACGTCGCCGGCGAAGAGGTCACGCCGGAGGACGAGGCGGAGGTGAAGGCCCCGGACTACTCCGAGGTGCCGGACGGAGTGGCGCGGTCCGCGGCCGGGTCCGCCGCCATCAGCTCCTTCAACTACTCCGTCGGCGGCGTGACCATCAAGGTGCCCGCAGGGTGCTTCCTGACGCACTCGATCAAGGGGTCCGGCAAGAAGGTCAACAGCCAGATCGCCGGTGTCGACTGCGTCGGGGTCGCGGCCCTCGCCACCCGTTTCTGCAACACCCGCCTGGAGTTGCACTACGCCGACACCTCCGGCAAGACGTACAAGATCAAGCGCGGCCCGCTGAAGACGAAGTGCCACACCGGCACGGTGCCCACGTACAAGATCGGCGCACACACCCTGCCCAAGTACGGCAAGGCATGCGCGCAGCTCTTCGTGAACGGCAGCCGTCGAGCGGTGCAGTGCCACTTCATCACCAAGTAGCGGGAAGGAGAGGATGGGCATGGCGTACAGCACTCGGAACTGGTGGGCCGAGCTGGCGGTGTTCCTGCTGGTCACGGTCGTCTGTGCGGGCCTGCTCATCCTGCTGTGGGTGAGGGCGCAGGACGGCTCCGGGGCGACGGCGAGCCTGTGGGGGTTCCTCGTGCCCGGGGGCCTGGTGGGGCTCTGGGCCGCCAGGAGGTACCGGCGGCGGCGCGGCGGCGGCTGAGCGGGCGCCGCGCCGTCCGGCCCGGTACGGCTGTCGCGCACTGCGTGCCGAAAGCGAGAAGACCCCCCAGCCTGTACCGGCTGGGGGTCTTCTCGCTGCGGTGGCTGCGGCTCTGTCGTGACTACGGCTCCGCTGCGAGGTTCTCTGCCGTGGGCTGCTGGTCGTCGTCCTGGGCTTCCGTCTCCGTCGACGGCAGGTGGCGGCAGCTCGGGGTGGCGCCGTGGGCCTCGGCGCGGATGCGTTGCTTCATCGTGGGGGGCAAGGACCGTTCGTACGCCGCCGCCCACAGGGCCGCCATCGGAGCCGTCGGGCTCACGGTGCTCGTGCACGTGGCCGAGGCGTTCGTGGCCTGCTGTGCCGGGGCGGCCGCCGTGGCGGTCGAGGTGAGGCCGAGGGTCGCGAACAGCGCGAGTACGGCGGTGACGATCGTGGTCCACAGCTTCATGGCCTTGGTGGCGGTCATGGCCCCTCACTTCCAGATTGGGCGATCACATTCAGGTTGGGCGATTTGCGTACTTTCCTCATGATGTGTATCCGAGGCCGGAAGTGCGGGACCGACGCTCCCGCCGCGTGGATGTTCAGATGAACACCACCCGGATGGGTGCAAGTGCCCCGAGAATCCCCGGAAACAGGGCAAGGGCGGCGAACATCACAGTCGACGGAACGTAGGCGGAGTGCTGCGATCCGCTTCTACTGCGGTGTCCGGTCCGGGAGTTGAGGGCCGGGAGTCGGGCCGATCCAGGTCACCGATCGGTATCGGTCGGTGTGTATAGTCGGGCGCCAGAAGTCCCCTACGTCAAGGAAAGACGAGGTCGCGCGGTGAAGAAGCTTCTCCTGGTCGCACTGGCCGCCATCGGCGGGCTCCTCGTGTACCGCCAGATCCAGGCGGATCGCGCCGAGCAGGATCTGTGGACGGAGGCGACTGACTCCGTGCCCACGGGTTCGTGAGTATCGACAGCAGTCTCGTCACGGGGCCCCGGTCGCTTGAGCGGTCGGGGCTCTGTGCTGTCTCGGGGGCTTTTTGCCCCGCTTGTTCCGCCGGGCCTGCTTCTTCTGCCGGTACCGGTCCGGTCGGTCCTGCCGGGTGGCGGGGATCTTCTGTCGCGTGTACGGGATCTGCCGGCGGGGCGCGCCTCCTCTCGCCGTGAGGGCGGGCCTCCTCTCTTCTGTGTGACCGCGACGGCGTCACCCCTTTGGTTCACTTGCGCAATTTCATTCCTTGCTTGAGCAAATCGGTGGAGGGTGAGGTGCAGAGCGGCGTGATGCGGCGGCGGGTGCGGTTGCGGACGGCTGGCGCGGCCTTGGGGGCGGCGGCGCTGTGTGCGGCGGTCCTGTCGCCGGGCGGCGCGGTGGCTCGGCCTGGGAGTGGCGCGACGGGGCCCCGGCCCGCGCACGCCGTGGCCGCTGAGACGCCGAATCCGTACGCTTTCGCCGAGGACGCCAAGGCGGTCGAAGGGGCGACGAGTACGGCCGGGAGCCGGATGCTTGTGCCCGGGGCGACGTACCGGAGCTCGATCGGGCACCCCGAAGCCGGGGCCTCCGGCACGGGGAGCAAGCTCTATTACCGGCTTGAGCTCGGCGCCCGCGACAACGTGTACGTCTCCGTGACCGCGTTGCCCGGCCTCGGCAGCCGTGTCGCCTTCGCCGACGGCCTCAAGGTGTCCGTACAGGACACCGACGGCTTCGACTGTGACTTCAAGTCCGTGCGCTTCGGCACCTCGCGGAGCCCGCGGCCGCTCACCGCGTCGGCGATGCGCAAGCTCACTCCGGACGAGCGCCGGTGCCAGGGGGCCGGGACGTACTACGTCGTCGTGGAGCGGACCACCAACACCAGGTCGCCGGTGTCGTCCGCCACGGAAGAACCGTCCTCTACGGAGGACTGGGACATGGAGTTGTACGTCGCCTCGGAGCCCTCCCTGGTGAAGGCGGGCCCCACGACTCCGCCGCAGGAACCGGACTCCGGCTCCGAAACGGCCGCGCCCGTCCCACTGGCCGGGCGGCCTCTCCCGCGCGCGGGAGGCAGCAGTTTCGGCACGGCCAGGGCCTTGGGCAAGGGCGTGTGGAGCGACCGGATCAAGGCGGGGCAGACGCGCTACTACCGCGTGCCCGTCGACTGGGGACAGCGGCTGTCGGCCACCCTGGAGGTCGGCAGTGGCTCGCGGAGCGGTGACTACGTGACGTCCGCGGTGGTCATGGAGCTGTTCAACCCCGTGCGCGGGCCGGTGGAGAGCGCCGACGCCGCGTACGACGGCCGGCAGCGGACGACCATACTGCCGACGCTGCCGTCGGTCGCGTACGAGAACCGCTTCGCGCCCCTCGACCGGGTCTCCGGGATGCGGTTCGCCGGTTGGTACTACCTCGCGGTGCACCTGAATCCGGATGTCGGTACACGGTTCGGCCAGGACGCGATCGGCCTGACGCTGCGGGTGAACGTCGCCGGCGAGCGGCGGGAAGGACCCGCGTACGCCGGGACGGCGCGCCCCGCGGACGGATTCGGCGTCACGGAACGCGACGAGGCCGCGGCGCGGAACGGCGCGGGCGGCTCCGCCGGGGGTGGGGCCGGGACGGGGCCGGGGTCGGACGGAACGGCTGCCGCTTCCGGCGGCGGGGACACGGCCATGAAGGTGCTGGCGGCGGCCGGGTTCGGTACGGGGACCGTGCTGCTCGCCGTACTTGGGGTCTGGCGGCTGGTGGGGCGGCGGAGAGTGATCCGGTCCGGGTAGGCGGGGGCCGGGTCAGTAGCTTCAGGTTCGCGCCAGGGCAGTAGCTTCCGGTTCGGCCCGGGCGGACGGTTCCTCAGATGCGGATGCCGGGCGGACAGTTCCTCAGATGCGGGTGAGGGCCCAGAAGCCCACCGCGAAACAGGCCAGCGCGGCCAGCAGCATCGGCAGGGCCACCTTCACGGGCGGCCCGGGGCGCGGCGAGCGCGCGGTGGATCGGGCGGTGCCGGGGGCGGCGTGGCGGCGCTGGTGCCGGGCGTGAGGCTGAAGTCCGTGAGGCTGAAGTTCCGGAAGTGGGCCCGGAATTGAGGTGCCGTGAGTGGGAACCTGCTGAGGCCGAGCGGTGTATGGAGAAGTAGAGGCGTAAGCGTGCTGCGCGGCGGGGGCCGTGGAGTGGGAGGGGGTGTCTGGCGGGGAGGCCGGGGCCTGGGCCTGGGCAGGGGGAGGTGTCTGGGCGTGGGCTTGGGCTTGTGCGGGAGGCCGGGCCTGGGCCTGTGCCGGAGGCGGGGTCGGGTTCGGTGTGGCCGCGGGGATGGGTGTCGGAGTGGGGGGAGTGGGTGGTTGCGCGGGCTGCGGGGGCGGGGTGTGCGGGGGCGGCACCGGCGGGGGCAGGTGGAAGCTGCCGGTCTCCGTCATCGGGGGATGCGCGGGGAGCGATGGCGGTCGTACGCCATAGGGGGTGCCGGAGGAGCCGGGCTGCGCCTGGGGCGGAGGTGTGGGCGGCCCTGAGCTGGAGTGGGAGGGGGATGCGGGCGACCCCAGGTGGGCGTGGGGCGCGGGTGTGGGCGGGCCCGAGTGGCCGGGGGGCGGCGTGGATGTGGGTGGGCCCGAGTGACCGGGGGAGGACGTGGAGCCTGCCGTGGGCGGGTGGGGCGGCGGTGGCTGGATGGGGGGTGATTGCCGGGCGGCGGGCGGCTGTTGGAGTGGGGGTGGTTGGGGTGCGCGCGTGAGGGGGCCGTCGGGGCCGAACCCCGTGGGCAGCGGGCCGAGTTGGTCGAAGATCTCGACGAGCTCGTCGTCGGGCCCGGGCTCGGGCAGCATCTCGGCGGCGGAGGCGAGAGCCTTGCGCGCCCCCGTGGCGGTGCGGAACCGCGCCTGGGGGTCGGGCTGCAGCAGCGTGGCGACGACCTGCCACAGCGGCTCGGGCACACCGCGCGGCGCCCCCGGCGTGCCGTGCGCGGCGAAATGCTCGATGAGGGCCTTGGCGTCGGGCTTGACGCCCTGCAGGAGGTACAGGGCGACAAGTCCGACGGCGAAGAGGTCGGCGGTGAAGTCCGGTTCCGCGCCCATCATTTGCTCGGGCGCGAAGTAGCCGGGGGTGCCCACCACATAGTCCGTCTCGGTCAGCCGTGGCTCGCCCTTGCGCATGGAGATGCCGAAGTCCGACAGGCGCAGGTGCGGCCGCCCCGTTCCGGTGGCCTCGAGGAGAATGTTGGCGGGCTTGATGTCACGGTGCACGACTCCCTCGGCGTGCACCGCCGCCAGGCCGGCGAGGAGCTGGTCGAGCAGGGTGCAGGAGAAGTGGGCCGGCAGCGGTCCGTAGTCACCGATGACGTGGGCGAGGGAGCCGCCGGTGACCAGGTCCATGGTGAAGAGGACCTGGTCGTCGTCGGCCGCCCAGCTCGCGGGAGCGAGCACGTGCGGATGGTCGATCCGCAGCGCCTGCTCCCGCACGAAGCGCAACAGAGTGTGAGCGTTGCGCTGCTGAAGGACCTTGGCTGCCACATATCTGTGCCGGCGATGGTCCCAGGCACGCCATACGGCTCCTACTCCCCCGCGTCCGACCGGGTCGACGAGTTCGTACCGGCCGGCGAAGACCTCACCCATGGTCGTGCCCCGCTCCCCTTCCGGGCCGCCCGGCAGCGGCCCGGCCGACGGCTCAGCTCTGGTGCGCCTCGTAGTGGGCGACGGCGTCCGCGGTGCGGCCCGCTCCGTACACCCGAAGGAACTCTGCCAGCTCCGGGTGGGTCGGGGCGAGCGTGTCCGCGGCATCGATGATGTCGCCCGCCGCCGCGACGGAGCGCAGCAGCGACTGGATCTCACGTACCACGCGTTTCACGGTGGGCGCACCCGAACTCGTGGTGGTCTGGGTGGTGTTGGTCAGTACGGAACCCCCCTGGGACTTCTTGATCTCGTCCATGCGGTCCGTGGCCTCGGCAGCGCTCACGCTGCCGTCCGCGACCTGTCCCGACAGCTCCTGCAGGAGCTGGACGCGCTGGACGACGGCCGGATTGCCGATCTTGGCGCGCTGCCCGCTCATCAGCTGCGACAGCATGGGTGCGGACAGTCCGAGCACCCCGGCGAGCCGTGCCTGGTTCAGGCCCAGATCGTCGATGAGGCGACGGAAGAGTGCCCCCAGCGGTTCCCCGTACCAATTTCGCTGGAGCTCCCGTGCTCTTGCTGTTGATTCTTGTTGTGCAGCGTCCATGTTGCGTCTCCCCATCGCTTCCCCATAGGACCGCGGTTCGCTGCCGCGAACCACGTCGAGCATCTTACGGAGAGTGGTCGCGCACGGGGACCCCCAATCCTTTTGCGAGATCCGGGGGGTGACCCGGTACTCTGGTCCCCGACGCCCGCCGAGGCGCGATTTCTTCGCACCGACGCCGGCGGCCGCGGGGCCTTAGCTCAGTTGGTAGAGCGCTGTCTTTGCATGGCAGATGTCAGGGGTTCGACTCCCCTAGGCTCCACACCCCAAGAGCCCCTCTGACCTGTGGAAACGCGGGTTGGAGGGGCTTTGTTGCGTCCTCAGGCGGGGCGTCGCGAAGTGGCCGCACACGCGAGGTGGCCGCCACGGAATCCGTGGCGGCCACCTGGTGCGGTGCAGGCGGGGGCGTGGAAAGCCCCTCGCGGGTCAGTGGTTGTTGACGCCGTTCCCGGACAGCACCGGGATGTCGCTGAGGATGTGCGACAGCGACCGGCAGACCGATGCACGGCTTGTTCAGGGAACCCTGGACGAGAGACATCTGCGGGCTCATGTTGCCGTGCGTGGACGAGTTGCCGAACGACTGCTGCGCGCCGTTGCCGCTCGCGGTACGGGTGCCGGTGTCGTCGCCGATGGCCATGGCCGTCGGAGCCGTGACCGCCGTCATACCGGCTGCGGTTGCGGCGATCGCGGCGGTTGCCAACATCTTCTTCATGGTGAGGGATTCCCTTCGGAGACAGGCTCCGTTGCGGAGCCGCGTGGTGATCAACTGAGTGCTGGAACTGTGGTTTCGGCGATTAGCTCGGTCAGCGGATTAATGTGCTGAACCCAGAAGCGGAAAAGCAGCCCTTATTCGCAGGGCCAAGGGATGGTCGGTCCGGCGGCCGAGCAAAAGACCGAAATCGAAAACAGCGGGCCGCCGAGGAGAGGTGGCGGCCCGCTGGCTGGTCGGCCGGTGTCAGCCGTTGTCGGCCCCGTTGCCCGAGAGCACCGGGATGTCGTTGAGGATGTGCGACAGCGGCTCGTCGCCCTTGGCCTGCGTGGAGTTCTCGGTGCACTGCTGGTTCTGCGGGGCCGAGAGGATCGGGATGTCCTGGACGGCGATGTTGATGAGGCCGACGAGGGAGCCGATGTTCGCCTTGACCGGCAGACCGATGCAGGGCTTGTTCAGGGAACCCTGAATGAGCGCCATCTGCGGGCTCATGTTTCCGTACGTGGCGGAGTTTCCGTACGACTGCATGGCGCCGTTGCCGCTCGCGGTCTGGGTGCCGCTGTCGTCGCCGATGGCGGACGCCGTGGGAGCCGCGGCAGCCGACGCACCGACGACGGAAGCCGTAACCGCGGCCGCGGTCATAACCTTCTTGAGCACAGCAATTCCCTTCTGGATATGAACCCCGTCCCTGGAGCACCCTGAGCAACTGCGCTGACGGTGCGGAGTTGCTGCCGTTCACCCTGATGGCCCAGTCGCGGCGTGTCAGAGGCCCCTTTCGGCCTCTTCATACGCGGTGATGTGCGGATAATCCGACCGTTCCGCGAAGCGGTGCCCGACGGCATTGCATGAATGCGCCGGGTCGTCGCCGGACCGGGGAAAAGATCCGATGGAGTGAATGAGCGGAACCAAACGTCCGAAGGTGAGTTGGGCAGTCCGCAGTAACCTGTGCGTCTGCCCAGAAAAGGAACAGCAAATGCTCAAGAAGGCAATGGCAGCGGCTGCGGTCGCAGTCTCGGTCGCCGGTATGTCAGCCACCGCCGCTCCTGCCGCGATGGCCATCGGCGACGACGGTGGTACCACGTCGGCGAGCGGCAACGGCGCCAAGCAGTCGTTCGGTAACTCCTCCACCAAGGGCGACATGAGCCCGCAGCTGTCCCTGGTCCAGGGTTCCCTGAACAAGCCGTGCATCGGTCTGCCGGTGCACATCCTCAGCGACATCCCGGTGCTGTCCGGCAACGGCGAGCGCAACGGCTGATCCTCCGACGCCGCAGCGACCGTCCGGGCCGCCCCTTCTCCTCCGAGCGGGGCGGCCCGAGCGGCTTTCCGGTGCTCGTTCGGCCGCCGATCCGCGTGTTGATCGCGGGCATTCATCGGTCATTCACCGGGCATTCAACAATTTCTGTCCGGCGCCCAAATAATACGTAGACCGCATTCGAGTGAACTTACGAATGCCGGGGGCGCGCCGGTTTCTTCCGCTCTTATCGATCGTTGATCAGGACTCAGGTCGCGGTGCGGGTGAAGATGCTGCCCGCCCGGCTCTCACCGCCGTTGAGGCGCGACCCGATAGAAGGGAAAAGCTGTGAAGCTCAAGAAGAGCGCAACCGTCATCGCCGGTGCCGTACTGGCACTGAGCTTCGGCGCGCCGGCATTCGCCGACGCGGGTGCCCAGGGTGGGGCCGCCCACTCCCCGGGCGTTATCTCCGGCAACGTCATTCAGGTTCCCGTCCACGTTCCCGTGAACGTATGCGGCAACAGCATCGACATCATCGGCCTGCTGAACCCGACGTTCGGCAACTCCTGCGTCAACGACTGACGCAGCGACTCAGCCGTCCAGGCTGCGTTTTTGGCCGGCCTTGGCAGGCAACAGGCCCCAAGGCCGGCCTTCCCTCCCCTCAGAGGAAGACCAGTAGATTGCGACAGGCCCTCACCAAAGGGATGCTCTCGGCGGCGGCCGCCACGAGCATCCTGTCCCTGCCCGGCCAGTCCGCGCTCGCCGCCGATGCGCACGGACAGGCCACGGGCTCGCCCGGCTTCTTGTCGGGCAACAATGTGCAGGCACCGGTGGAGGTGCCGATCAACGCTTGCGGCAACTCCGTGAACGGGGTGGCCGCCGCGAGCCCGTCCACGGGCAACTCGTGCGCGCATCCGCCGGTGGCGGAGCCCGCCCCGGCTCCGATGCCTGCGCCCGCTCCGATGCCTGCCCCGGCTCCGATGCCGGAGCCCATGCCGGAGCCTGCGCCGGAGCGTGTGGTTGCGCCGAAGCCCGCTCCCGCGCCGGAGCCCGCGCCCGCCCCTGCGCCCATGCCGGAGCCCGCGCCGGAACGTGTGGCCGCCCCGAAGCCCGCGCCCAAGCCGGAGCCCGCCCCCGCGCCGAAGCCGAAGGCGAAGCCCGCGCCGAAGCATGCGGCTGCGCCGAAGCCGAAGGCGAAGCCCGCGCCCAAGCACGCGGCTGCTCCGAAGCCGGCAGTTGCTCCGAAGCCGAAGCCGGAGCCCGCGCCGGAGCGTGTGGCCGAGCCGAAGCCCGCGGCTGCGCCGAAGCCGGAGCCGAAGGCAAAGCCCGCGCCCAAGCACGCCGCTGCTCCGAAGCCGAAGCCGAAGCCCGCCCCCGCTCCCAAGCACGCGGCCGAGCCGAAGCCCGTGGCCAAGCCCGCACCCGCGCCCAAGCCCGAACCCAAGCCGGAGCCCGCCCCCAAGCGTGCTGCCGCGCCCAAGCCCGCCCCGGCTCCCAAGCCCGCGCCCAAGCCCGCCCACAAGTCGGCCACTCCGGACCGGGCTGACAGTGGCAGTCGTCACGACGACGGCCCTCGCCACGATGGCGGAGGTGCCCTTGCCGAGGGCGACGTGCTCCACGCGCCGGGCGCGCTGGCGGGCAACCTCCTGAAGACGCCGCTGGATGTGCCGATCGACGCCTGCGGCAACTCCGCGGGCGTGGTGGCGGTCCTCGCGGGAGCCCTCGGGAACAAGTGCGACGACCCGGCTCGCGAGCCGCATGCACCGGACAAGTCGGCGCCGCACGAGAAGCCCGCGCCACACGCGCCCGACAGGACCGC
>NZ_AOPZ01000474.1 GCF_000414115.1 Streptomyces aurantiacus JA 4570 | reverse complement strand
TCAGCTTCGGGCCGTAGTCCGCGCCTACGCCGACCAGCGGCCCGGGTCGGCCTGCCTTCCGGTGCCGGGTACGGCAGTTCGGCGTCTGCCGGTGAGTGGTCGTTCCGTACCTGCTGTGGGCAGCTGGGCCGCCAGGGGCGGCACGGCCAGGGGCGGCACGGGTGGGCACAGCCCACGACGGCGGTCACTGTTGGGTCAGGCCGTTGCCAAAGCCTCCGGCAGCGGGGCGGTGTGGACCACCGTCAGGCCGGACACCGCCCGCGTGAGGGCCACGTACAAGCGCCGCAGGCCCGTGCGTTCGTCCGGCTCGCCGGTCAGGACCGCGGCCGGCTCGTCCAGGACCACGTAGTCGTACTCCAGGCCCTTGGCCAGGGAAGCGGGGACGAGGGTGAGGCGGGTGTCGGGCGTGGTCTCCTCGCCGGGGTCGAGGTAGGAGAGGCCCGCCGCGCGCAACGCCTCCGCGAGAACGGGCACGCGCGCGTCCGCCGCGATCAGGCCGACGGAGCCCTCGTTGCGGAGGGATTCCACGCAGGCGGCCAGCACCGCCTCGGCGGGATCGGCGGGATCCGGGACGTGGCGTACCGCCAGCGAACCGGGGGACTGGCGGACCGAGCTGACCTCCGTGAGGTCGGGCGCGATGGCCGGGAGGAGGCGGGACGCGTACGCGATGACCTCGCGGGGCACGCGGAAGCCTGCCGTCAGTTCCTCCACGACGGCGTCCGCCTTGCCGAGGTGCGCGAGCGCCTCGTCCCAACTCGGCGTCGCCCACGGCGTGGTGCCCTGCGCCAGGTCCCCGAGGACGGTGGCGGACCCGGTCGTGCAGCGGCGGCCCACGGCCCGGTACTGCATCGGGGACAGGTCCTGAGCCTCGTCCAGGACGACGTGGCCCAGGGAATGCGTGCGGGTGATCTGGTCGGCGGCCTCGTCGATCAACACCGCGTCCGCGACCGACCACTTGGCGCTCTTCACGCCCCGCGCGGGCCTGGCCCAGAGGATCGTCTTCTGCTCCTCGGGGGTGAGGATCCCGTCCGCGTGCGCGCCGAGGAAGTCGGCGTCGGACAGCAGCCGCAGCACCAGCTTCGCGGGATCGACGGGCGGCCAGATCGCCTTCACGGCCGCCTTCACCGCCGTGTTGCGCGCCACCGCGTCCTGCACCCGGTCGTCCGGCGCCTCCCCCGAGCGTTCCATCTGGACGAGCACGGCGTGCGCGATGCGCTGGGGCAGGGCATCGCGGGCGGCGCCGTAGCGCATGTCGCGCGCCAGCAACTCCCGTACGATCTCCTCCACTTCGTACGCGGGCACGCGCCACCGCCGCGACCCCCGCACCACCACGACCGCCTCCTGAGGCACCGTCACGTGCGAACGCAGCGCCCGGCGCAGCACGTCCGCCATGCGCGCGTCACCCTTCACGACGGCGGCGGCCGCGTCGTCCACGCCCTTCACCTCCACGTGCGCCACCAGGTCGTCGACCGTCGCCTGCCGCACCTCCAACTCGCCCAGCGCGGGCAGTACTTGCTCGATGTAGTGCAGGAAGGACCGGTTCGGCCCGATGACCAGCGTGCCGGTGCGGGCGAGGCGCTCACGGTGGGCGTAGAGGAGATAGGCGACCCGGTGCAGGCCGACCGCCGTCTTTCCGGTACCGGGCCCTCCCTGCACGCACACGGAACCGCCGAGTCCGCCACGTACGATCTCGTCCTGCTCCGGCTGGATCGTCGCCACGATGTCCCGCATCGGGCCCACGCGCGGCCGCTCGATCTCCTCCTGGAGCAGCCTGCTGACCTGCTCGGCCTCGGTGGTGTCCGTCAGGTGCTCGTCCTCGTACGCGGTCAGCTCGCCGCCGGTGTAGCCGAACCGGCGGCGCAGTCCGACGTCCAGCGGGTCCTTCTTCGAGGCCCGGTAGAAGGGCTGCGAGACGGGCGCGCGCCAGTCGATGACCATCGGATCGCCGTCGGCGTCGTGCACGTGCCGCCGCCCGATGTAGAACTGCTCGCCCTCCCCGCCCTCGGCCTGCTCGGCCCCCGGCGCGTGCAGGAAGTCGAGCCTGCCGAAGAACAGCGGCGTGTGCGACAGGTCGGCCAGGGCCTTGATCCGCTCGTCGAGCTGGCCCCGCAGGACTTCGGCGTTGACCCAGTTCGCCGTCACGTCGCGGATGTCCAGGGCCTGCGCGTCCTCGCGCATGGCGCGCAGCGCGGCACGGGACGCGGAGAGGTGGGCCCGCTCGCGGGCGAGGGGATCTTCGGGCGCGGCGTTCACGGGGGCCTCCGGCGGCGGGTACGGGTGTGCTCGGTGCACGCGATCACGCGGTGCACCCGGTGCGTGACTCGGGGCCGCCGGTTTCCGGCCGGGCGGCGGCGCTCCAACAGGGCGGGAGGCGGGAAGGGGAGAGCTTAGTTACGGGGGCCGGGCGGGGCCAACGAATTTTCCGCGGCGGCGAGCCGGAGGTGGCGGGCGGCGGCGAGCCGGAGGTGGCGGGCGGCGGCGAGGCGGAGGGTCTCGGGAACTCCCGGCCCCCGAAACCCTGAGGCATCCCCGAGAAAACCCTGAGGGCCGCCCTCCCTCCGGAGACGGACGGGCGCCGCCCCGGAGTCGTACCGCCGGACACCTCCGGTTACCCCCGGGGGCCGATGTGCCGCGCGGCCCCGCGAACGACCATGGAGACATGAGCGCAGCAACCATCACCCCCGCGTCCCTCGGCCCCGGCCCCCGCCCCTCCACCGGAGCGACGGCCCTCTCCGACACCCACCGCCCGCACCGCCTCGGCGCCGCACTGCGCGCCGCGAAGGTGTTCGCGGGCGTGGCCTTCGGCGTGACCGTCCTCGGTGAGTACGCGGAGGAGGCGGGCGTCCGCCGCCGCTGAGGTGGGCTCCGCCCCGGGTTGTGCCGCCCTGCCGCCCTGACGTGGGCGTGGGCCCGCAGCCCTGACGGCAGGCAGTCACGCGCCGCACACCGGGCGTTCGCCGGTGGTCGCTAAAGTCGCCGCGTGACGCGACGGTATGTGACCTCATGGTCACCCAGTGCGGTGACCGGAATCCTCCTTCTTGTCCTCTCCTGTACCGGATTCGCGGCCCTCTGCGCCGTGCACGGCCTGCCCATGGCGGACGCTCTCGTCTACCGGGCCGAGGGGGCCGCCGTCGTCGACGGCCGGGATCTGTACGGGTTCACCGTCACCCGGTGGGAACTGCCCGCCACCTACCCGCCGTTCGCCGCCCTCCTCTTCGTGCCGACGACCTGGCTGCCGCTCGCCGCGCTCAAGGGCGCCTTCCTCGCCGGCAACGTCGCGTTCCTCGTTCTCCTCCTGCACCTCTCCTGCCGCCTCGCGGGCCTGCCCTCGCGCGCCGCGCCGCTCTGCGCCGCCGCCGCGTGCGCGCTGTGGCTCGAACCCGTCTTCCAGACCGTGCTGTTCGGGCAGATCAACCTGGCCCTCGCGTGCCTGGTGCTGTGGGATCTGACGCGGCCGCCCGGATCTGTGGGCAAGGGCTTCGCCGTGGGCGTTGCCGCCGGGATCAAGCTGACGCCGGCCTTCTTCATCGCGTACCTGCTCGTCACGGGCCGGGTACGGGAGGCGGCCACCGCCGTCGTCGCGTTCGCCGGGACCGTGCTCCTGGGGGCGCTCGTGCTGCCCGCCGCGAGCGTCGAGTTCTGGACGCGGCGGGTCTTCGAGACCGGGCGGGTCGGGAAGGCGTGGATCGTGGACAACCAGTCCCTCCAGGGGCTGGCCGCCCGCGTCCTGCACGTGCCCGAGCCGGGTCTCGCCTGGACCCTGCCCGCCGTGGTGGTCGCGGCCATGGGGCTGTGGGCGGCGCGGCGGGCCGGGGCCGGGGCGCGGGGGCTGCTGGTCGCGGCGGGGGCCGCGCTCCTCGTCTCGCCCATCAGTTGGTCCCACCACTGGGTGTGGTGTGTGCCGTTGATCGTGGTGCTCGTGGGGGAGGGGAGCCCCCGGCTCGCCGTGGTGGTCGCGGTCGTCTTCACGGCCCGCACGCTGTGGCTCGTACCGCACGAGGGGTCCGCCGACCTGCACCTCGCTTGGTGGCAGCAGGGGTTGGCGGCGCCTTATGCGGTGCTGGGGGTGGGGTTGCTGGCGTCGGCATCGCTGCTGCGAAGCCCCCAACCCCGCCCCTTCCCGAACCGGGGGCTCCGCCCCCGGGCCCCCGGTTTAGTCGCCGCTTCGCGGCTCGTCCTCAAACGCCGGACGGACTGAGAATGCACCGGCACATATTGAGAACGCACCGGCACATATTCAGGACGACGCGTTCCCGGTCAGCACCAGCACCACGAACACCGCCACCCCCAACGCCCCCAACAGCGGCTTCGCGAGCAGGACCGCCACGGCCAGGAGCCCCGCGCCCAGCGCGCCGCCCACGGCGAGGGCGCGGAGGGTGCGGGGCCGCGCGGGGCCGGAGGCGGCGGGGGTCGCGTACCACTGCGGGCGGCGCTCGTGCGGGTTCGGCTTCCTGGTCATGCCCCCAGCCAAGCCGCCCGCACCCGCCCCCGGCAGGGCGCACGTACTCAGCAGCCACCTCCGCGTTCGTACTCACGCCCACGCCACGCGCACCCCTCCCACCACGCCCGGCGCACGCCTCGGCGCGCCAGGCGCGGCGCGCCACCCCTCCCCGTGCCGCGTGCCCCGGCCCGTACGGACCACGTTCGGCCAACTCCCGGGCGGCCACGGACTGTCACTCATAGCCTTCAGCGCGTGACACCCCCGATGGTCATCGGCAAGCTTCTGGAGTCCGACCCGCGCCGCCTCGGGCCCTACCGGCTGACCGGTGTGCTCGGGCGCGGCGGCATGGGCGAGGTCTTCCTGGCCAGGGACCGCCGCGGGCGGCAGGTCGCCGTGAAGCGGGTGCGGCCGTCGCTCATGCACGCGCGGGAGGCCAGGCGGCGGTTCGCCCGCGAGGTCACGGCCGCGCGGACCGTGGACAGCCCGCTCGTCGCCAAGGTCCTGGACGCCGCCCCGGAGGCGGACCAGCCGTGGCTCGCCACGGAGTACGTGCCGGGCATCACCCTCTCCGAGGCCGTGGAGACGTACGGACCACTGCCGGAGGAGTATGTACGCTCCGTAGCGCGGGAGTTGACGGACGGGCTCGCCGCGATCCACCGGGCCGGACTCGTCCACCGCGACTTCAAGCCGTCGAACGTGCTGCTCAGCACGGGCGGCCCGCGCGTCCTCGACTTCGGCCTCGCCCGGCATCTGCACGCCAGCACCTTCACCACCAGCCAGGAGTTCCTCGGCACGCCCGCCGCGCCCGAGCAGTGGGACGCGGCCAGCATCACGCCCGCCGCCGACGTCTTCTCGCTCGCCTCGACGCTCGTGTTCGCGCTGCGCAAGCGGGCGCCGTTCGAGGCGGAGGACATGTGGCGGGTGATGTACGCGATCCGCTTCGAGGAGCCGGATCTCTCGGGGCTGCCCTTCCGCTGGCGTACGCTCGCGGCGGCCTGCCTGGAGAAGGAGCCCCGGCTGCGGCCGTCGCTCGACGAGGTGGCCGCGGCCTTCGACAGCTTCCCCTCCGCCGCCGACCCCGTCGTGGTGCCGGACGGCCTCGCCGCGCTGCTCCCGGCGCCCGCGCC
>NZ_AOPZ01000473.1 GCF_000414115.1 Streptomyces aurantiacus JA 4570 | reverse complement strand
GGCGGAGAGGGGGGAGGCGCAGCCGGGCCAGGCGTCGGGTGCGCCCCGCGAGGCGGACGGGAGCGAGGCGCCCGGCGGGGCGGACGGGAGCGAAACGCCCGGCGGGGACGGGAGCGGGGCGGTCCCGCAGCCGCGGAGCGAGGCGGAGCCGGCAGCCCCGGAGGCCCCGGAGGCCCCGGAGGCCCCGGCGGAGGCCCCGGAGGCCCCGGAGGCCCCGGAGGCCCCGGATGAGCCTGCGGCAGAGGCGGATGCACCTGAGGCTGACGCCTCCGAAGCTGAGGCCCCCGAAGCAGAGGCCCCGCAGCCTCCGGCCGCAGAGCCGCCCGCCCAGGAGCCCGCCCAGCAGGAGCAGCCCGCCCAAGAGGCGGAGCCCGAGGCGCCCGTCCCTCCGGAGGAAACGGAGGAGCCGGCCGAGGACCCGGAGCCCGCCCAGCCGGAACCCACCGAGCCCGCACCGGAGCCCACGCAGCCACCCGCGCCGGATCCGACTCCCACGCCTACCCCCACCCCGACGCCCACACCCACACCCACTCCGACGCCCACCCCGACACCTACGCCCACTCCCACCCCCACACCGATAGACCCCACACCTACCCCGGTCGACCCGACACCTACTCCCACCCCCACCCCCACACTTCCGCCCGAGCCGACGCCGACACCCACGCCGACCCCGCCCCCCGTGGACCCGCCGCCGACCACGGGCCCCGCCTGCCACTGGCTCGGCCCACTGGCTCGGCCCGATCTACATCTGCCACCGCGGCCAGTGGGTCCTCGACGAACGCGGAGCGAACAGGTAGGAGTACGAGGCGTGCCTCCTTCCTCGACGCCCCCTTCCGGGGCACCCCGCACCCCCGACCGCGTGTCCGCGCGCAAGGCCGTCGCCTCCGTGACGCAGGACTTCGCCGAGCTGCCGTACCCGCCGGAGGCCGCGCGGCGTGACGGCCCGCTGGCGTGGGCGGGATACGACGCCGCAAGGGCCGCCGCGCGGGACCGTACCGGCGAGTCGGAGTCCGTGATCTGCGGGAGGGCGACGATCGCGGGCCGACCGGCCGTCCTCGTCTCCTTCGAGTTCCGCTATCTGGGCGGCTCGCTCGGCGAGCCGGCCGGGGACCGCCTGGAGGCGGCGTACACGGCCGCCCGCGAGCACGGTCTTCCCCTCGTCTCCCTCATCGCGACCGGCGGCAGCCGCATGCAGGAAGGCATGCGTGCTCTGCGCCAACTCCAGCGCGTGGCCGCCCAGTCGGCCCTGAACCGCGCGGCCGGGCTGCCGCAGATCGCGGTGGTGCGCGACCCGACGACGGGCGGCGGCTGGGCGACGCTGGGCGCGGGTGCCGACGTGGTGCTCGCGCTGCCCGGCGCGCAGGTGGGTTTCGCGGGGTCGCGGGTCCGCCCGCCGGACGCGGACCCGGCGGCGTACACGGCGGAGGG
>NZ_AOPZ01000472.1 GCF_000414115.1 Streptomyces aurantiacus JA 4570 | reverse complement strand
GGCCGTGCCCGGCGGCGGCGCACTGCCAGGCGCGCCGGGAGTGCCTGCGCCGGGCGCGGCCGTACCGGGTGATGCCGCTGTGGGTGAGGCCGGGCCGGGAGCGTCGGCACCAGGCGCGGCCGCCCTCGTGGGCGGCACGCCCGTCGGAGGCGCACCGCTGCCAGGTGTGCCGGGGGCGTCGGCACTGGGAGCAGCCGTTCTGGGAGCCGGACCGGGGGTGTCCGTACCGTGCGCAACTATTCCGGGCGGCGCCGCTGTGGGCGAGGCCGAACCGGGGGCGGCGACATCACGTGCGGCTGCTTCTGTGGGTGGCGCACCCGTGGGAGGTGGGCTGGCGGGTGTGCCTGGAGCGCTCGCACCGGGGGTGTCCGTGCCAGGTGCGGTCATGCCGGGTGATGCCGGGCCGGGAGCGGCGACATCAGGTGCGGCTGGTTCTGTGGGTGGCAGACCAGCGGGAGGTGGGCTGAGGGGAGTGCCGGGTGCGCCCGGACCGGGGGTGTTCGTGCCGGGTGCGGTCATGCCGGGTGCGGTTGGCTCCGGTGGCGGCACCCCCGCCGTAGGCGTGGGAGCGTCCGCAGTGTGGGCGGGCGCCGCCCACGGGGGCCGCGCGCCCGCCCCGGCAGGCGGCCGTTCGCCGGGCGGC
>NZ_AOPZ01000471.1 GCF_000414115.1 Streptomyces aurantiacus JA 4570 | reverse complement strand
GTCGAACCCGACGTGTAGATGACGTAGGCCACGTGCGAGGGCGCCACTCCGGTGCCGCTGACGTCGTCGGCCGGCAGCGCGGCCCACTGGTCGGCGTCCGCGCGTACGTCCACTACGGGGATCGACGGAACGGCGAGGCCCTCGGGCAGGGAGCCGTCCGTCACGAGCACCTGCGGGGCGCTGTCCTTCAGGATGTGCGCGAGACGGTC
>NZ_AOPZ01000470.1 GCF_000414115.1 Streptomyces aurantiacus JA 4570 | reverse complement strand
CGCGGCGCGCGCGGCGGCTGCCCACGTACTCCGGGGGCGGCCCCGGGGCCTGGGGCGCGGGCCGCTGCCGGGCCTCTCTGCGGCGTCGGCCCGGCCCTCGGCCGACGCCCCGGCCTCGGCGTGCTCCTCCAGCACGAGATGGCAGAACGTCCCGGTGAGGGACTCGCCGTGCACGACGGCCCGACGCGGCACGTCGGCCCGCACACCGGCTTGCCAGGGAGCCCCGGACTCGTCCTCCAACTCCCTTGCTGATACGTGCGGTTGGTCAGGGAAGCGCCGACGATGCAGAGCCAGGGCCACCTTGGCGACGGAGGCGAGCCCCGCGTACGCGAAGGCGCGCCCGTCCCCGGTGCCGAACACGACGGCACCGGGCTCCCGGCCCGCGGGCCGCGGTTCCACGACACCGGGGGCACGCCCCACGCCCGGCCGGGGAGGGTCGACACGCCCGGCGGCGCCCCAGCCCCCGCCCCCCGCCCCGCCCGCGACAGCGGACCCCACCCCCTCCACGTACTGCACGGTGTCCGCCGCGACTCCCGCCGCCCGCAGCGACTCCGTCGCCGTCCGGCGAAGCGTCTCGGCGGAGGGGGAGGGCCGGAAGCAGCCGGGGAGCGGGTCGTGGCGCAGGGTGCAGTCGAGGATCGTGGCGTAGACGCGATCCTGGTCGCGGACGGCGTCCGAGAGCCGCTTGAGCAACAGGGCGCCGACGCCCTCGGTGAGCGGGGGGACGGGGCCTCCCGCTTCCTCGCCGAGCGGCTGGACGGCCGCGCCCGGCCTGTCGGTGGGCGGCTGGACGGATGCGCCCGGCTCTTCGGCGGGCGGCTGGACGGATGCTGCTGGCTCTGCGGTCAGCTGCCGGACTGATGCCGCCGGTTCTTTGGTGGGCGATCGGTCGGACGCGCCCGGTCCTACGGGGCGCGGCCTGTCGGACGTGCCCGGCTCTTCGGCGGGCGCGGCTCTTCGGCGGGCGGCTGGACGGATGCTGCTGGCTCTGCGGCCGGCGGCGGGATGGATGCCGCCGGTTCTTTGGTGGGCGACCGGTCGGACGCGCCCCGTCCTACGGGGCGCAGCCCGTCGGGCGGGCCCGGCTCTTCGGCGGGCGGCCCGTCGGACGCGCCCAGCCCCCCGGCGAGCGGCCCCTCGGACGCGCCCACGTCCCTGGTGGGCCCCCGGCCAGGCACCGCGGCGCGTGGTCCGCCGCGCGCCCGCTCCTTCGCGGCCAGTGCCGCCGCCACGTACGCGCTCTCGCCCCGCTGTCCCGCGAGCACCAGCACCGCGTCCGACACCTCCGCGCGGAGGTTGCCCACCGCGTGGGCGAGGGCGACGAACGACGTGGCCTCCGCCGACTCCACGGCGAGGGTGCGGCCGCGGAGCTTGAAGGCGGCCGCGATCCGCGCGGGGATCGTGCTCGCCATCTCGCCGACCCGGTCGTGGGTCGTGCGGGGCCCCGCCGAGCCGCCGGGTCAGCAGTCCGCGCAGCTCCTGCCCGGCGCGCGCCGCGCTGTCCGGGTCGGCGCCCGCGGCGGCCGCCGCGCGCTCCACCTCGCGGGCGTACCGGGGCAGTTCGACGCGCAGGGCGTTGGCGTGCTGCCGGTCGAGGGCGAAGCAGAGGCCCGCGACGACGTCGGTGCGCTCCGCGGGGAGCGGCCGCGCAGGATGCCCCGCGTCGGCCAGACACCGGCGCGCCGCCTCCAGCATCAGCAACTGCATCCGGTTCATGGACCGGGCCTGCATCGGCGGTATGCCGAACCGGGCGACGTCGACCACGACGTCGTCGAGCGTCGCCGGGTCCAGCTCCGCGATCCCGACGATCGCGACGGGCTCCCCGGGCGGCCAGGAGTCCTCGGGCGGCCAGGACTCCCCGGGCCGCCCGGCCCCGGCCCTGCGCGCTGGCGGATCGGACATCATCACGCGGCTGCTCCTGCGGTCGTCGGCGGCCCGCCGGAACGGCGGGGAGGAAGGGGCGTACGGGGTGCGCGCAATTACTTCGGGCGTTTGCCGAGAGCGGAACGTACTTATGGGTGCTGTGCGGCCCCTCATTCACCGGACCCGGATGTCCCGGCGGACGCGGATATTTCAAGCGGCAAGCAGTTTCCGTTTAGGGGCAGGGGAATCGTGCGACCTGCCCCACTGGTGCACCGGTTGTGACGGACGATTCACGTGACGGCAGTGACGGTTGAGAGGGAAAGCGCCGGATCCTGCGACAGGATTTCGGTGTGCCGGCGCTGCAGCACGATTCCCGGCTGCACCCCCAGCTCCTCGTCGAGCCGCCGCCGCGTCACATGGAACAGCTCCAGAGCCTCCGCCTGCCGGCCGGTCCGGTACAGGGCGAGCATCAGCAGCTCGCAGAAGCGCTCGCGCAGCGGATGCTGCGCCACCAGACGGCGCAGCTCGGCCACCGCGCGCGAGGGCTCGTCGGCCGCGAGCCGGGCGCGGACCAGGTCCTCGCAGACGGTGAGCCGCCGCTCGTCGAAGAGCGCGGCAGCGCCCTGGCAGCGCAGCCCGTCGCCCGCGTCGAGCAGCGCAGGACCGTGCCACAGCTCCAGAGCGGCCTGCAGCAGCTCGATCGCGCGCTCCGGGGCCAGGGGCAGCGCCGCGGCGCCGCGCGTGGCCAGATCGAGGAACCGGTTGCCGTCCACGCAGCCGGGCGGCACGTCCAGCAGATAGCCGCCGCGCACCGCGCGGAGCACCGTCGCGCCGCGCCGTGGCGCACGGTCGCCGTCGAGCACCTTGCGCAGCCGGGTGGCGTGCGCTTGGAGCGCGTTGCGGGCGTTGCCGAGCGGCTGGCCCGCCCACAGTTCGTCGGCGAGGTCCGTGTGCGAGACCGCCCGGCCCGCGTCGAGGGCGAGCGTGGCCAGCATGGCCCGTACCTTGTTGGCCTGAATTCCGTGACGTTTTCCGTCCGTGGCCACTGAAACGGGCCCCAGGATATTGATGTGCATGAAGTTCCCCCCGGTGACTGCAAATGGCACCACTGGACAGCAAAGGGCAGCACTCGTCCCTCGGAGAGAAGAGGGTGCCGGGCCCCCCTTTGGCCCCCTCTTTTCGGCTGGGCACGAGTTTCGCAGGGGTCGTGTCCGGATGTCATCGACCGCCTGACGGGTTTACCGCACAGGCGTCCCGATCAATTTCCGGAGCACCGCATCCATCATCCGTTGAGAACGGGTGCCCCCTGTCTCAACGGACGGCCGACGGCGCCCTCCCGGAGCCCCACGTTCCGCCCTGCTGGACAGATCACTGAACGGGCGTTTAGTCTGCTGTACATGCGTTCAATGCCTGACGACCGCACCACGCGGGCCGTCATCCGGGACGAGGCCCTGCGGCTGTTCGCCGAGCACGGGCCCGACGTCGTGACCATCCGGCAGATCGCCACCGCCGCGGGGGTCTCGCCGGGGCTCGTGGTGCACCACTTCCGGTCCAAGGACAACCTGCGCCAGGAGGTCGATCAGTACGTCCTCGCGGTCTTCGAGGGCCTGCTCAGCGAGCTGACCGGCGACGGCGCGGAGACGTTCGAGGAGCCGGCGGCCGCGAGGACGGCGACGCTCGGCGAGATCTTCCTGCGGCACCTGCCGGTCGGCTCACCGCTGCCCGGCTATCTGCGCAGGCTGCTGCTGTCCAACACGGACGCGGGCCGCGGCCTGTTCCGCCGGCTGTACGCGGTGAGCAGTCAGACCCTGGACGCCCTCGCCGAGGCCGGGGCCGCGTCGCGCGGCAAGGACCCGGCGGTCCGCGCCGCGCTGCTGCTGGTCAACGACCTCTCGGTGTTCCTGCTGCGCGACCAGCTCACCGCGGTCCTCGGCGTGGACCCGCTGTCCGCGGCCGGCCTCGCCCGCCTCGGCCCGGAGCTGCTCACCATCTACGCGGCAGGGCTGAACGCGGATCCCCCAGCACCGCAAGCAGAAGGAGGCCAGGCATGACCACGGAGCGGGAGCCGGCGCTTGTCGCCCGGGACATCCACAAGGCATTCGGCAAACACCAGGTCCTGCGCGGCGCGGACCTCACGGTCGAACCGGGCCAACTGGTCGCCGTGGTGGGCGAGAACGGCTCGGGCAAGTCGACACTCCTCAAGGCGGTCGCGGGCACGCTCGCCGTCGACCGGGGCGAGGTCCGCCTCGGCGGCGAGCTCGGCTACTGCCCGCAGGACCCCGTCCTCAACTTCAACCTCACCGTGGACCAGCACCTCCAGTACTTCGCCGCGGCCCACAAGCTGAGCAGCCTGGAGCGCGCGGACGAACTGGTCGAACTCCTCGGCTACGAGAAGTACCGCGAAACGGCCGCGGGCGACCTGTCCGGCGGCACCCGGCAGAAGCTCAACCTCACGCTCGCCCTGCTGCACGACCCGGACGTCCTGCTGCTCGACGAGCCGTACCAGGGCTTCGACTGGGAGACGTACCTGCGCTTCTGGGACCTGGTCGACCAGTTGCACGAGCGGGACAAGGCCGTCGTCGTCATCACCCACCTCGTCTTCGAACAGGAGCGGTTCGACGTCCTCGCCGACCTCGCCGAGGGCCGCCTGACGCCGCGCAAGGCAGCGAAGGAGCACAGCCATGCCGGCGCCTGACACCCTGAAGAGCACCCCGCTGTACGGGCAGTTCCCGACCGCGCTCGCGTTCTCGGTGCGCGAGCAGAGCCGCAACCGCCTCGCCGCGCTGCTCCTCGTCCTGTTCGTGCCGCTCTGGTATCTGCTGATGACCTCCATCGCGGGCGACAAGGACCTGGAGTTCAAGCTCTACTCGACGGGCCAGATGCTGAGCGTCGACGGCAAGCACGTCACGCTGATCACCGCCGGGCTCAACTCGCTCACGATGATCTCCGGCTTCGTGGTCTTCGACGCCGTCCGCAAGGCCCTGGCCTTCGACAAGCGGCTCGCCTTCGCCGGGTTCCGGCAGTCCACCCTCATCGGCGCCAAAATGCTCGCCATCGGCATCGTCGCGGGCAGCATCGCGCTCTACACCGCCCTCGCCCTGCTGATCTACTGGCGCCCCGGGTTCACCGGCTGGGCGACCATCCTCGGCGGTTTCGTCACCATGACCCTCACGTACGGCTCGCTCGGGCTTCTTCTCGGCGTCCTGGTCAAGAACGACCTGGAGGGCTTCTTCCTCATCATCATGGGCGGTCTCACCGACACGTTCCTGCAGAACCCGCTCGGCAACCCGGCCGCCAACAAGCCGGTCCTGCAGTACTTCCCGTCCTTCGGGCCCATGCAGTTCTCCGTCGGCGGCTCGCTCGGCGACACCGTCCTGTGGCGCTATCTCGGCCTCGGCCTGATCTGGGCGGCGTCCTTCGCCGTCGTCGGCCTGATCGTGTTCCACTTCAGGACCCGGAGCCGCCGCCCCACGGCCTGACGGCCCCCGGGTCCCGAACGGGAACGAACCGCTACGCCCCCTCGGCGCCCTGCCCGGCCTGCTGCAGCCGCCGCAGGGACGCCACCAACTGGTCCACCTCCCCGGACGTGTTGTACAGCGCGAACGACGCGCGGGCCGCGGACTCCAGGCCGTAGTGCGCGAGCGCGGGCTGCGCGCAGTGGTGGCCCGCGCGGACGGCGATCCCGTCCTTGTCGAGCCAGTCCGCGACCGACGCCGGGTCGTGGCCCGCCAGCGTGAACGTCATGACCGCGATCCGCTGCGCCGCCGAGCCGATCACCTCCAGGCCCGGCACGGTCGCCATCGCCTGCATCGCGTACGACATCAGTGCCTCTTCGTACGCCGCCACGGCCTGCTGGTCGAAGCCGCGCAGCCAGTCGATCGCCGCGAGCAGACCCACCACGCCCGAGATGTGGCCGGTGCCGGCCTCCATCATGTGCGGCATCGCCGCGAACGTCGTCCGCTCGAAGCTCACCGACTCGATCATGTTGCCGCCGCCCTGCCACGGCCGCATCTCCGCCATGGCCCCCGGCGTCGCGTACAGGGCGCCGATGCCCGTCGGCGCGAACAGCTTGTGCCCGGAGAAGGCATAGAAGTCCGCGCCCAACGCCTGTACGTCCACGGGCATGTGGGCCACCGCCTGCGCCCCGTCCACCAGGACCTTCGCGCCGTAGCGGTGTGCCAGCGCCGTCATCTCGCGCACCGGGGGCACGGTGCCCAGCACGTTCGACGCCTGGCTGACCACGACCATCTGGGTGCGCGCGGAGAGCAGGTCGGCGTACGCGTCCTGATCGATCTCGCCGTCCGGCGTCAGCGGCACCGGGACGACCCGGGCCCGCGTCTCCTCCGCGATCAACTGCCAGGGGACGATGTTCGAGTGGTGCTCCAGGACGGGGACGAGGATGTCGTCGCCGGGGCCGAGGTGGGCCCGCCCCCAGCTCTGCGCCACCAGGTTGACGGCCTCGGTGGTGCCCCGCACGAACATGATCGTGTCGGGCGACGGCGCCCCCAGGAACTGGGCGACCGCGGTGCGCCCCGCCTCGTACAGCTCCGTGGCCTCGCGCGCCATGGTGTGTGCGCCGCGGTGGATGTTGGAGTTGGCCGCGCTGTAGTACGCGCTCACGGCCTCGATCACCTGCCGCGGCTTCTGCGTGGTCGCGCCGTTGTCGAGCCACACCAGCGGCTGGCCGTTGACGGTGCGGTGCAGGATCGGCACGTCCTTGCGCGCGGACTCCGGGGAGAACACGCCCGGTTGGGCCGTGGTGGGGAGGCCCGGGACCTCCGCGGGGGGCGTCGTCGGGACCTCGGCGGGTGCCGCGGGTACCCCGGAGGCGGGCATCGCGGGCATCGCGGGCATCGCGGGTGTCGCTGGTGCGCCGGAGGCGGGCATCGTCGGCGTCGCGGCCGTCGGCGGTGCCGACGCCGTGGACGGCACCTGCTCAGGAGCCCGCAGCAGCGCCCTGAGATCAGGAGTAGTCATGGTAGTTGTTCACCTCGACGTTGCGGAGCACCGCGATGGCGTCCTCGACGAGCACCGCCGTGTTGAAGTACGCCGTCAGCAGGTGCGAGGTGATGCCCTTCTGGTCGGTGCCCATGTTCCGCATGGACAGGCCGGGTTCGACCTCGTCGGCGACCTCGGCGGGCCGCAGCCCGACCACGCCCCGGTCGGCCTCGCCCATCCGCATGAGCAGGATCTCCGTGGTGCCGACGGCGGCGGCCGAGCCGTTGGAGCTGACGCCGTTGCCGAACGGCACCTTGTCGGACGGAAGCAGCGGCACACCACGCCAGGTGAGCAGCGGGCTGCCGAACCTGCTGTCGGTCACCGGGGGCACGCCCCGCCGCGTACATTCACGGCCGAACGCGGCGATGGCCTTCGGGTGCGCCAGGAAGAAGCTGGGCTGCTTCCACACCCGCGACAGGAGCTCGTCCAGGTCGTCCGGCGTCGGCGAGCCGGTGCGGGTCTGCACCCGCTGGCCCGGCGCGACATTGTGGAACAGGCCGAACTCCGGGTGGTTGAGCAGCGCCGACTCCTGCCGCTCGCGCAGCGCCTCGATGGTGAGCAGCGCCTGCTGGCGGGTCTGGTCGACATCGCCGCTGTAGACGTCGTGGACGCGGGTGTGCACGCGCAGGACGGTCTGCGCGAGCGTCATGTGGTACTCGCGGGGAGCGTCCTCGTAGTCGACGTACGTGGCGGGCAGGTCGGGCTCGCCGACGTGGCCGGCCGTCAGGTCCACGGGCACCTCGCCGCCCGGCCTTTCGCCGTTGCTGGAGGCGTACGCGGTCAGGGAGGTCCGCACCCCCTCGTCGCGGTCGGCGAGCGCGGCGAGCGCGCTCCGCTCGGCGCACAGGGCGGTGCCGGGAGTGAGGGCCTTCACCCGGTACGGCGTCGCCTCCTCGCGCGACCAGGCACCCAGGTCGAAGAACTGGCCGTCGCCTATGACCTCGATGAGCTGTTCCTCGCCGTAGCGCCCGGTGACGCGCTTCTCGGCGCGGCCCTGCACGATGATCCACAGCCGCTCGGCGGGGTCGCCCTCCTGGGCGAGGACCTGCCCGGACTCGAAACGCACCTCGGTGAACGCGTTCGCGAGTTCGCTCAGGCAGGACTCCTCGGCGTCCCGCAGATAGGGCAGTTCGCGCAGGTCACCGGGGACGACGCGGGGCGAGCCGCCGTCGGTGTGGGTGGCGATGCGGTCGTCGCCGAGCACGAAGGTGCGGCGCCGGTTCACGCGGTACACACCGGACTTGAGGTCGACCCAGGGCAGGGCACGCAGCAGATAGCGGGGCGTCGTGCCGCGCATCTGCGGCGCGGTCTTGGTGGCGGTGGCGAGTTGCCGTGCTGCATCCGGAGAGAGCGACAAGCGATCGTTGACGGTCACGGGAACCTCCTGGAAGACGGGCGGGGCAGGGGCCGATCGTCTTCGTGTCGCTCCGTGACCACAAGGCGTAACTTTTCAACTACTTTTCGCACACGGCCGGAAATAACCGAACACTGCGAGAGGTGGAGCGGGCGGCGGCCCGCGTGCGCCGGGGTGTGCGGCCCTCACCCCCGCGGCTCCGGTCATGCGCACTCGTCATATGCGGCCGGATTTGCTCCCCTACGGGGGGTTCGCGGCCCCCCAAAGCCCTCTTATACAAGGGCCTTGCGTAACAGATCGTTCCGTATGGACCGTCAGCTCGCCGACGCGTCCCGCTGGTGCGGGATCACCACCGGAAGCTCCCCCTGCCGCACCGTCACCGTCCGCGTCGGCGCGGGGACGGGGATGCCCTCGGCGCGGTAGCGGCGGTGCAGCCGCTTGATGAACTCGTGCTTGATCCGGTACTGGTCGCTGAACTCGCCGACGCCCAGGATCACGGTGAAGCCGATCCGGGAGTCGCCGAAGGTGTGGAAGCGGATGGCCGCCTCGTGGTCGGGGACGGCGCCGGTGATCTCCGTCATCACCTCGTCGACGACCTCGATGGTGACCTGCTCGACGCGGTCGAGGTCGGCGTCGTAGCCGACACCCGCCTGCACCATGATCGACAACTCCTGCTCGGGGCGGGTGTAGTTGGTCATGTTGGTGCCCGCGAGCTTGGCGTTCGGGATGATGACGAGGTTGTTGGAGAGGTTGCGCACCACGGTGTTGCGCCAGTTGATGTCGACGACATAGCCCTCCTCCCCGCTGGTCAGCTCGATGTAGTCGCCCGGCTGCACGGTCTTCGCCGCGAGGATGTGCACGCCGGCGAACAGGTTCGCGAGAGTGTCCTGGAGGGCGAGCGCGACCGCGAGGCCGCCCACGCCGAGCGCGGTGAGCAGCGGCGCGATGGACACCCCGAGCGTCTGCAGCACGACGAGGAAGCCGATGGCGAGCACGATCACGCGGCTGATGTTCACGAATATGGTCGCCGAGCCGGCCACGCCGGAGCGCGACTGGGCCAGGGACTTCACGAGCCCCGCGACGATCCGGGCCGCGGTGACCGTGGCCGCGAGGATGAGCAGCGCCGAAAGCACCAGGTTCACGGTGCGTCCGGTGCGCGCGGTCAGCGGCAGGGCGGCGGCGGCCGCGGCCAGGCCGCCCGCGATCGCCGCGCACGGCACGAAGGCGCGGGCGGCGTCGACGATGACGTCGTCCCCGCCCCACCGGGTGCGGCTCGCCCGCTCGCCGAGCCAGCGCAGCGTGGCCCGCAGCAGCAGGGCGGCGGCGAGTCCGGAGAGCACGGCCACACCGGCGATCGTCCAGTCGTGCAGGGTGAGGGCTCGGTCCATCAACAGTCTCCCGTGGTCGGCCGGTTCGCTCCCGCACCCGGTGACGCGTACGCCCCGTGCGCGGTGACACGGCCGCCCATCCTGCCCTACCCGCCGCCGCCCGCCGCACCTGCCCCCACCTGCGATCTTCGTCGTGGTGCGGGTGGTTCCGGGGCGGCCGGTGGTTCGCGGGTGGCGAGGTCGGGTGTCTCACGGAGTCCTTGACCATGCCTGTGCGTGCAACGCGCCTGCCGATTCGCGTACGAGCGATCCGTGGGAAGCCCGGTATTCGCTGGGCGACATTCCGTAGGCGGCGCGGAAGACGCGGCAGAAGTGGGCGTGGTTGATGAAGCCCCAGCGGGCGGCGACGGCCTGGATGGTGCGGTGGCTCTGGCCGGGGTCCAGGAGGGAGCGCCGGCACTGCCGCAGGCGCTTGCTCCGGATCAGGGAGGCGGGGGTCATGTCCGCGGCGGCCAGGACCTGTTGCAGGCGGCGCAGGGAGATGTGGTGGGCGTCGGCCACCGTCTGCGGGGAGAGGTCCGGGTCGGCGAGATGCTGCTGGACGAAGCTCTGGACCCGGGCGAGCAGGGCCTGTTGTTGGCTGTCGGGGGACAGCGCGTGCGGCAGGTGGAGCTCGTGGGCCAGCAAGGTGCCGAGGAGTTCCACGGCGGTGTCGAGCAGGCGGACGAGGTCGGCGGCCCGGTACCGGGTGCCCGCCTCAGTGATCTCGTGCAGGCAGCGGGAGAAGATCGCGCCGATCCCCGTGCGGCCGGGGAGGCGTCGGGCCAGCAGCGGAGCCACCTGTGCCGGGGGCAGGGGCAGGAGGTCCTTGGGGAGGACGAGAACCTCCTGCATGCCGGTCTCGTGCCGGGCCCGGAACGGCTGTGAGGAGTCGAGGAGCATCAGGTCACCGGCCCGAAGGGCAGTCTCCTGGTCCCCCAGGCTGAATCCGGAGGCACCGGTCCGTACGAAGTCGACCAAGTACTGTTCGGGATCCGAGCGGCGGATGAGTTTCCGCGTGCGCTCGGCGGTGAACGGCGAGCGGACCGTTCCGGTCGACGCCTGGAGGGTGTCCGAGCCACGCACGAGGGCCGAGGCGCGGAAATCCGCTTCGTCGCGGGATCGTACGTGCGTGGCGACCAGGGAGCGGCAGGTCAAGTCGTGCCAGTAGGCGAACCGCTCCTGCGGGGGCAGGTTCTCGGTGGTGAGCACCGTCTCGATCACTCGTCCCTACCTTTCGACCGGGATGGGGCGAGCCACCCGCAGGGCTCCGCCGAGACGGGGGTACCCGCGCCGGATGGGCCGCAGAGGCATGACGATGCACCGACCGCGTTGCGCAAAGCTTGGCTAAACCTGCAATCCCCTGGCGGGGCGGGGCGGGCAGGGCAGGGCAGAGCAGGGCAGGGCAGCCCGGAGCCGGGAGGGGCAGCGCCGGGCGCTCAGCCGACGAGCCGCAGCGCGACGTCCGCCACCCCCACCCGCACGCTCTGCCCCCACCCGAGCCCCAGCGCGTCCGCCTCCATCCCGTCGCCGAAGGCCACGAGGCGGTCCGACTCGACGGTGAGCCACAGCCGCTGACCTCGCGTCAGCTCGCCGCGCACCAGCGAGGTGCCGGTCGCGGGCGACGGCCACGCCTCCCGTACGAACCACAGCAGCCGCCCCTCGCGGGGATCCGGCGGACTCGGGCCGCCCCCGGACTGCCGCCGCAGCGACCCCAGCCAGCCGGTGGCCCCCGCCCCGGTGCCGACGACCACGCCGGAGGACGCCTGGGCCTCCGAACTCCCCGGCGCCCCGGGGCCGGCGCCGGAGGTGATGCGGTACCGGGCGGTCTGGTGCCCCGCGGCGCCGACGTAGATCTCGTTCAGGGCCCGCAGCCGCTCGCCGTCGTCCGAGACGGCCTCGACCATGGTGAGTTCCTCGGCGCCCGCCGCGCCCGCCGCCGCGTGCGGCAGCAGTTTCGCGGCGGCGGCCGCCCGGTGGCGTACCAGCACACCCGGATTGCGTCCCGGCTCGGCGTCGATGCCCACCACCGGCTGGCCCGTCAGATACTTGGCGGCGTTCGCCACGAGGCCGTCCTGGCCCACCACGACGACCACGTCCTCCGGCCCGAACAGGAACCGGTCCAGGTCGGCCCGCTCCACCCGGGCGCTGCGCCACCGCAGCGGCACGGCGGCCGCAACGTCGGTGAGCGCCCGCCGCGTGCTCCGGTGCCGCCCGGCCACCTCGTCGATGTCCCGGCCGCGCGAGGAGAGGAAGAACGCGGCCTGCCCGTGCGTGCCGTGCCGGGCCAGCAACTCCTCGTACTCGGTGGTGCGGTGGACGAGGACGGCGCGCGGGGCGAGACTCACGACTGCCCACCGCCCGCGCCGCTCCCGCGCCCCAGTCGCTCCAGCAGTCCCGTGACCACGTCCGGCGACAGCGTGAGGCTCTCGATGCGCGGCACGTTCTCGGCGAGCCGCGTGGCCGCCAGGGCGTGCAGGACGGCGGGGTCGGCGCTCGTGTGGGCCGCGAGCCAGGAGCGCTGCGCGGCCGCCCGGGCCTCGCCCACGGTGCGGGCGGAATCCGCCTCCGCCCGTGCGAGGGCCACCGTGCGGGCGGCCTCGGCCTCGGTGCGGACGGCGTCGGCGGCGGCCTTCTCCTCGGCCTCGCGCCGCGCGTTGGTGCCGTGCTGCTCGACCAGCCGCTCCTCCTGGCGGGCGAGTTCGATGCGGCTGGCCAGCTCGTTCTCGGCGATGGCGCGCTCACGCCGTACGGCCATGGCCCGGCGTTCGTACGTCGCGCTGTCGGCGTCCTGCTGGACGCGCTCGCGCGCCGGGGTGCGCAGCGCCCGCTCCACCTCGGGCTCGGGCCGGATCGCCACCACCCGGACGGCGACGACCTCGATCCCGGTGGCGGGCAGCCGGGGTTCCGCGGCGAGCCCCGCGCCGATCCGCTCGCGCACCGCCGTCACGCCGTCGGCGAGCGCCTCCGCGAGCGGGGTGCGGGCAAGCACGTCCAGGGCGTGCTGCTGGGCCGACTCGGTGAGCAGCGTGGACAGTTGATCCAGCGGCGCGGACCGCCACGACCCGGTGTCGGGGTCGACGGAGAAGTCCAGGCGCGCGGCGGCCAGCGCCGGGTCGCTGACGCGGTACGTCACCGTGGCCTGGACCGTGACGTCCTGGAAGTCGGCGGTGCGCGCGTGGAAGGCGACCGCCAGCTCCCGGTCGTCGACGGGCACTTCGGACAGCGCGGCGCTCAGCGGCCGGAACCAGAAGCTCAGGCCAGGACCGTCGTGGGCGAGCCGCCCGTTCCTGTGATGGCGGATGTGCGCGGTCGGCGCGGACCGCAGATGGCGCAGGCCCAGGCGCCGGGTGATGTCGGCCATGGTGGAACCCCTCCCGTTTTCGTCACGTCGACGATATTGCCTGCGCACGATTATCGTCAAGGCGACCAAAAGGGTGCTCTACCGCTTGCGGCCCACCCCCGCGTACAACGGCACCCGCGTGCCGTCCCGCACCTCGCCCACGCCGAGTTCGGGCCGCCAGTCCGGCGGCTGCGCCAGGCCCGGATCGAGGAGCGTGAACCCGTCGAAGAAGCGCTCCGTCTCCGCCCGCGTCCGCGGCACGAGCGTCACCCCGCCCGTCGTGTACCGGTCCACGGCCTCGCCAACCCATGCGGTCTCCTCGTCGCCCGCCAGCTGCGAGAGCGTGAGGTGGCTGCCGGGCGCGAGTGCTTCGGTCAGGCGGGCCACGACGGCGTGGGCGTCGTGCTCGCCGCCGATGAAGTGCGCCACGGCGATGAGCGACAGGGCCACGGGCCGGGTGAAGTCCAGGACCTCCGCGGCGCGTTCGAGGATCAGCTCCGGCTCGCGCGCGTCCGCCTGGACGAACGCCGTGACGCCGTCCTCGGTCCCGTGCAGGAGCTCGGCCGCGTGGGCGCGGACGATCGGGTCGTTGTCCACGTACACCACCCGCGCGTCGGGCGCGAGGGCCTGCGCGACACGGTGGAGGTTCGGCTCCGTCGGGATGCCGCTGCCGATGTCCAGGAACTGGCGCATCCCCGCCGGGCCCGCGAGATGACGCGTGGCGCGCTGCATGAACCACCGGTTGTGCCGGGCGCCGTACTTGGCCGTCGCGTCGAGCGCCACGATCTGCGCGCCGAACTCCGCGTCCGCCGGGTAGTGGTGGGTGCCGCCCAGGAACCAGTCGTAGACGCGGGCGGGGTGCGGCGTGCCGGTGTCGGGGCCGCCGGCGGCGGGCGGTGTTGCGGACATGGGGCAACTCCTGGGTGGGGGGCGGTCGTTCGGGCCGCGGGGCCCGGTCACGAGACCGTACCGAGAACGGGCGGGCATCCGTCCGGGCGACGTCCGTGCGGCCGCACGCAGAAAGGTCCGCGCGGCCGCACCGAGAAAGGTCCGTGCGCGGGGTCTTCCCGGCGGCCCCGCTTTATGCAACTCTCCTCCCAAATCTCGGCGCGAGACGAGCGACGGCCCCGCAACAGGGCCGTACTCGGGCTGTCCTCCTACGCCTTCTGGGGTGCAGAACTGATGCGAAAACGGACGCGCGGCCACGACCTGGCCGCCCTGCGCCGCCTCAACACCACCGTCGTTCTGCGCGCCCTGCACCGCCGCAGCCCCCAGACCCTCGCCGAACTCGCCGCAGGGACGGGGCTGTCCCGGCCCACCGTGGACGCCGCCCTGGAGGAACTCACCGCGCAGGGGTGGGTCACCGAGGCGGAGGCGGGGGAGCGGGTGCGGGGGCGGCCCGCGCGTAGGTTCCGGTTCCGGGTGGAGGCCGGGTACGTGCTCGGCGCCGACATAGGGCTGCACAAGATGGTGCTGCTCCTGACCGACCTCGGCGGCACCGTCCTCGCCGCCGAACGCGCCGACATCGATCCCGAACTGGGGGGCGGCCCCCGGCTCGCGCTCCTCCAGGACGGCCTGGACGCCTTCCTCGACGCCCACACCGTCCGGCGCGACCTGGTGCTCGCCCGCTGCGTCGGCGTGCCCGGCGTCGTCGACGCGGGCGGCCTCATCACCTCCGTCGTCGTGCCCGAGTGGTCCGGCGTCGACCTCGGCCGCCTCCTCGCCGACGGCGAGAGCGGCCACACCCTGGTCGAGAACGACGTGAACCTCGCCGTCCTCGCCGAGCGCTGGCAGGGCGCCGCGACCCTCGCGGGCGACGTGGTCTGCGTCCTGACCGGCCACCGCGTCTCCTGCAGCCTGACCATCGGCGGCCGGCTGCATCGCGGCGGCCGCGGCGGCGCGGGGGAACTCGGCCTGCTCCCGCTGCTCGGCATGAACACCGCCCACGAAACCCTCGCCTGGAAGGACGGGCGGCGCGCCGGCGAGTCCGAGGTGGCCGCCCTCGCCCGCGCCGCCGACACCGCCGACCCGCGCGCGCTCGACGCGATCGCCGACTTCGCCGACCGCCTCTCGCCCGGCATCGCGGCCCTCGCGCTCGCCGTCGACCCGGAACTCGTCGTTCTCACCGGCGGCGCGACCCCGCTCGGCACCCATCTCGTACCGCTCATCGAGGAGCGGCTGCGCTCCCTCACGCTGCACGTGCCCCGGATCGCCCTGAGCGAGCTCGGCGAACGCGGCGTCGCCCTTGGCGCCGTGCGCAAGGCGCTCGACCGCGTGGAGGAGGAACTGCTCGCGGACCCGGCCGGCTAGCGGCTCCGCCGGCGCCCACCTCCGAGATTCCCGACACTCCCTGGATCCCCGACACCCCCTGGGTTCCCGACGACCCCAACTCCCTTGACACCCAACGGAAGCGGAGGCACGCATGCGCAGGAGGACCCTCCTCTGCTCAGGTCTCGCGGCGGCGTCGGCACCCGTGCTCGCCGCCTGCTCGGACGAGGGCGGCGGCACTGACGGCGGCGGCCGCACCACCCTGTCGTACGGCATGTGGGACCCCGCCCAGGTGCCGGGCATGCAGCAGATCATCGCGGCGTTCGAGAAGGAGCACCCGGACATCTCGGTGCGCATCGAGCTGACGCCCTGGGCGAGCTACTGGACCACCCTGAAGACCTCGATGCGCGGCGGCACCGCCCCCGACGTGTTCTGGATGAACGCCGTCAACTTCCAGCTGTACGCGGCCCACGACGTCCTGGAACCCCTGTCCGAGCACATCGCGCGCGACAGGACCCCGGTGGACCGCCACCCCGAGCAGCTCGTGCGGCTCTACGCCTACGACGGCACCCAGTACGGCCTGCCCAAGGACTTCGACACCATCGGCCTCTGGTACAACAAGGCGCTCTTCGACAAGGCGGGCGTCAAGTACCCCGACACGAGCTGGACCTGGGACGACCTGCGGGACGCGGCCGCCGAACTCACCAACCCGCGCGAGCGCGTGCACGGCTTCTGCTCCGAGATGCAGCGCCAGATCGTCCTCTACCCCGCCATCCACGCCGCGGGCGGCCATGTGCTGCGCGACGGGAAGTCCGGCTTCGGCGACGAGCGCACCATCGAAGGGCTGCGGTTCCTCACCGACATGATCGACCGCGGCTGGTCGCCGCCGCAGAGCGCCATGGTGGAGAACATCGGCCGGGTCCGCTTCTGGTCGGAGAAGGCGGCCATGGTGCACGACCTGTCGGCGATGGCCGGACAGATGTACGCGGTGCCCGCCCTGAAGGACCACGCCGGCGTCACCGTGCTGCCCAAGGGCCGCGAGCGCACCACCGTCATCCACGGCCTCGCCAACGTGATCTCCGCGAAGAGCGACAAGAAGGCCGCGGCCTGGAAGTTCGTGCACTTCATGGCGGGCCGCAGGGCCGCCGAGATCCAGGCGAAGTCGGGCGTCACGATCTCCAGCTACGCGGGCACTCAGGACGCCTGGCTGAAGTCGATGCCGGAGTTCGACCTGAAGCACTTCATCGCCATGGAGAAGTACGGCGTCCCGTATCCGAGCTCGAAGAACACCGCCGTCTGGGAGAACCTCCAATACCCGCTCCTCGGTGCCGCGTTCAGCGGCAAGGGCGGCATCGAGGGCGCCGCCCGCACCCTGGGCGAGCAGATGGACCGGGCCCTGAAGGAGGAGCGCGACTCATGAGTGTCTTTCCCGCCACGGCGGCCGCGAAGTCGGCCGGGCGCCGGGCCCCCGGCTCCGCCGCGCGGCCCTCCTCGCGCGGTCAGCGCGCCGCGTACGGCTTCATCGCGCCGCTCGGCATCGGCTTCGCGATCTTCTACTTCTGGCCGATGATCCAGACGTTCTACTTCAGCTTCACCGAGTTCGGCCCCTTCGGCGGGCACACCTGGACCGGCACCGACAACTACGCGCGCGTGCTGCGCGACGTGACCGTCTGGCAGGCCCTCGGCAACACGCTCATCTACTGCGGCATCGGGCTCCTCGCGCTGCCGCTCGCCATCGTGATCGCCGCCCTGCTCAACCGCCGCGGCCTGCGCGGGGTCTCCGTCTACCGCGCCCTGTACTTCGTGCCGTTCGTGACGCTGCCCGTCGCCGTCGGTCTCGTCTGGAACTGGCTCTACAACGGCGACTTCGGCCTCCTCAACGAGATCCTCGGCTGGTTCGGCGTCGACCGGCACTACTGGGTCTCCGACCCCTCGACGGCCGTGTTCGCCATCGGCGCCGTCATGGTCTGGTCGACCACCGGCTACTACTTGATCATCTTCATGGCGGGCATCAAATCGATCCCGCAGGACTACTACGAGGCCGCGGAGATCGACGGCGCGGGCCCGCTGCGCCGCTTCTTCACCATCACGCTGCCGCTGCTCAGCCCGACGCTGTTCTTCGCCTCGGTCATCTGCATGATCCAGTCCCTGCAGACCTTCGACCTGATCTACATCATGATGGGCGAGAAGAACCCCGCCGTCGGTGACACCCAGTCGATCGTCGGCCTCTTCTACAAGTGGGCGTTCATGGAGAACGCGCAGGGCGCCGCGGCCGCCCTGGCCTTCCTGCTGATGCTGCTCATCGCGGGCCTCACCTATCTGCAGTTCCGGCTCCAGCGGAAGTGGGTGCACTATGGCTGACACCACCGAGACCACCGGCGCGCGGCCGGTCCACGCGGAGGCCGCTGTTCCGCGGCTGTCGCGGCGACGCCTCAACACCGGCTCCCTGGCGACCCACTTGGTGCTCTCGCTCGGCGCGCTCGTGATGGTCTTCCCCTTCCTCTGGCAGGCGCTCACCGCGCTCAAGTCGCTCGCCGAGGTCTCCCGGGTCCCGCCCACCTTCCTGCCGGAGAACTGGAACTGGTCGAGCTTCGACCAGGTCTTCACCGCGCTGCCGTTCCGCGAGATGCTCACCAACAGCGCGCTCGCCACCGCCGGGCGCACGGCGGGCCAGCTGGTGTTCTGCTCGCTGGCCGCCTACGCCTTCGCGCGCATGCGGTTCCGCGGCCGCGACCTGCTGTTCGGGCTCTTCCTGTCCGTCCTGATGGTGCCGAGCTCGCTGCTCGTGCTGCCGCAGTACGACATCATCCAGCAGTTCGGGCTGCTCAACTCCACGCCCGCGCTGTTCCTTCCCGGCATGTTCAGCGCCTTCGGCACGTTTCTGCTGCGGCAGGCGTTCCTCGCGCTGCCCAAGGAGCTGGAGGAGGCCGCGCGCATCGACGGCGCGGGCTCCTTCCGCATCTTCTGGTCGATCATGCTGCCGCTGATCCGGCCCGCGCTCGCCGCGCTCGCCGTCATCACCGCGATGACCGCCTGGAACGACCTGCTGTGGCCCCTCATCGTCAACACCGACCCCGAGGCCATGCCGATCAGCGCGGGCCTGACCTCGCTGAAGGGCCAGTACGAGACCAACTACCCCGTCATGATGGCCGGTTCACTGATCGCGAGCCTGCCCATGCTGCTCGTCTACGTCTTCCTGCAGCGGCACTTCGTCCAGAGCGTCGCCTTCTCCGGATCCAAGGGCTGACGCACCCCCCCCACGGACCGACCACACGTACCGAGAAAGGTACCGACCACACGCACCGAGAAAGGCCAGATCCTTCATGCCACCGCTTCACATCGGCCTGCTCGGCGCGGGCGGCATCGCCCGCGCGCACCTCCCGGGCTGGCTCGCACTGGGCGCGCGGGTCGGCGTCCACACCCAGGACGGCTCCGCCGAGAAACTCGCGAGCGAGTACGCGGAGCTCGGCCACGACGTCACCGCCGTGCCCACGCTGGACGACCTGCTCGCCGACTGCCGCGCCGTCGACATCTGCACCCCCACCCCCACCCACAAGGAACTGGCGCTCGCCGCCGTCGCCGCGGGCAAGCACGTCGTCTGCGAGAAGCCGCTCGCGCTGACCGTGCCGGACGCCCAGGAGATCGCGGCGGCCGCCGACGCGGCGGGCGTACGGCTGCATCCGGCACACGTGGTGCGCTACTTCCCCGCGTACGCGTCCATGCGGGACACCGTCGTCCGCGGCGAGCTCGGCCCGCTCGCCGTACTGCGCTTCACACGCGGCGGGGCGCGGCCGCAGTGGGCGCCGTGGTTCGGGGACCCCGACCAGTCCGGCGGCGTGATCATGGACCTGATGGTGCACGACATCGACATCGCCCGCTGGGTCGCGGGCGACGTGGTGCGCGTCCACGCCCGCACCCGCGGCTCCGAACGCGCCACCGGCGCGCCCGCCGACGTCGTCACCGCCACGGCCGTCCTCACCCACGCCTCCGGCGCGATCAGCCACGTCAGCGGCCTGTGGGGGCTGCCCGACCAGCAGTTCCGTACGACGTTCCGGATCGCGGGGGCGGACGGGCTGCTGCGCCACGACTCCACCGCCGTGCCCGGCTTCCGCATCACCGCCCAGGGCGTGCGCGCCGCCAACGAGGGCATCCCGTCGAGCCCCATGACGGAGAGCCCCTACCTCACCGAACTCCGCGAGTTCGCCGCGTCCTGGGACGACGGCTCGGTCCGGCCACGGGTGAGCGCCTACGACGGCATAGAGGCCGTGCGGATCGCGCGGGCGGCGGTGGAGTCGAGCCGGACAGGCAGGGCCGTCGAGCTTCAACCGTCCGGAACCGAGATCGAGGAGGTCGTGCGATGAAGGTCGCCGTGCTGTCGTTCGCCCACGTCCACGCGGCCGCGTATCTGGCGCTGCTGCGCGACATGCCGGGCGTCGAGGTCCTGGGCAGCGACCCGGACACCGAAGGCGCCGCGCCCGGCGAGACCCGCGGCCGGGCGTTCGCCGAGGAACACGGCGTCCCCTACGCCGACACGTACGAGGACGCCTTCGCCTGGCGGCCCGACGCGGTGATCGTCTGCTCGGAGAACGCCCGGCACCGCCCGCTGGTCGAACGCGCCGCCGCGCACGGCGCGGACGTGCTCTGCGAGAAACCCCTTGCCACGACGGTGGCGGACGGCGAGGCGATGGTCGCCGCGTGCCGGGCCGCCGGGGTGCGGCTCGCGGTCGCGTTCCCGGTGCGCTTCAGCCCCGCGTACGCGGCCGTGAAGCGGGCCGTGGCCGCCGGTGAGACCGGCCGCGTCCTGACCGTGTCCGGCGCCAACAACGGCCATATGCCGACCCGCGCGCGCCGCTGGTTCGCCGACCCCGAACTCGCGGGCGGCGGCGCCCTGATGGACCACACCGTCCACATCGCCGACCTCCTCGACGACCTGTTCGGCGCCCGCGCGGTGGAGGTCTACGCCCAGACCAACAACCTTCTGTACGCCGACGAGGTCGCCGCCGAGACCAGCGGCCTGGTGACCGTGGTGTACGACAACGGGGCGGTCGCCACCATCGACTGCAGCTGGTCCCACCCGCGCTCCCACCCCGCCTGGGGCGGCCTGGAGCTGACCCTCGTCGGCGAGCACGCCACCCTGGAGATGGACGCCTTCGACCAGAAGCTGCACGGCCACAGCGAGCGCCACGGCCGCCCGCTGGAGATCCCCTTCGGCGTCGACCTCGACGCCCGCATGCTGCGCGCGTTCCTGTTCGGCCCGGCCCCGGACGGCATGGACGTCGCGGACGGCGAGGGCGGGCTGCGCACCCTGCGGGTCGTGGCGGCGGGGTACGAGTCGGCGCGCACGGGGGCGCCGGTGCCGGTGACCTGAGCGGTCCCGGCCCCGGTGAAGTCGGCTGCGGTGCGGTGGAGCGCCCTCAGTGGGTCAGCGGACGGGACTGCCGGCCGGAAGCCTCGTCGATCTCTCCGTGCGCCTTGTCCAAGAGTTGTGACGCGAGATCCATGAGCGCCCGCGCGCCCGCGATCTCCTCTCCGACCCTGAGCTGCCCGAGGTCGGAGGGGTGGCGCATGGCGTAGCCGCGCGCCTTCAGTTCGTTGCCGTCCTGGAGCCGCAGCAGGGCCGCCGCGCTGGTGCGGTGGCCCTCCTCGGAGAACTCCAGCTCCACATGCCACCCGGCGAGCGTGGCCATGACGGATCACCTCCGGGAGATCGTCCCCCGTATCTCCAGGGTGCGCCCGATGGGTGCCCGGACGCCAGTGCTGCCAGCCTCCGAAGATCAGCCTCCGAAGAGCTGCGTCCAGTACGTCCCCGCCGGGCCGCCGCCCGCGAAGCCGACGCCGAGGTGGGTGAAGGCGGGCTTGAGGATGTTGGCGCGGTGGCCGGGGCTGTCCATCCAGCCCTGGACGACCTCGGCCGCCGAGCGCTGGCCGCACGCGATGTTCTCGCCGACCGTGCGGTGCGCGCTGCCCGCGGCGGCGGCGCGGTGCCAGGGCTCGCTGCCGTCCGGCGCGGTGTGGGAGTAGAAGGCCCGGGCGACCATGTCGGCGCTGTGGGCCTGGGCGGCGGCCGCGAGGCGGGGGTCGGGCGCGAGGGGGCGCAGCCCGGCCGCCGCCCGGTGGGAGTTGGTGAGCGTGAGCACGTCGGCGGTCGTGCGGGCCAGGCCCTGCGGGGAGAACGGCTCGGCCCACAGCGCCGTCCAGAACACGTCCCCGGAGCGCGCGTCGGGGACGTGCGCCACGCCGATGTCGCCGTACGCCCGCTCCAGGACCGTCTGCCGGGACCCGGCGTCGCCCAGGCAGTAGTCGAGGAAGTCGGCCGGGGTGCGCGGGCCGGACACCAGGTGCTCGCCGATCGCCAGGTACGCGTAGCCCCCCGCGGCCACGCGCTGGTGGAGCGAGACGCCGTCCGCGCCCTCGGAGCCGAGCCGTCCCCGTGCCGCCATCCCGGCGGCGTGCGCCCGGGCGGCCTCGGTGAGCCGGGGGTCGAGCCGCACCGGTGGGGCGCCGGCGCGGGCCCGCGCGGCGTTCACCAGAGCGAGGAAGGTGTCGGTGGTCGGGGGCGGGGCGTTGACG
>NZ_AOPZ01000469.1 GCF_000414115.1 Streptomyces aurantiacus JA 4570 | reverse complement strand
GTGGAGCGCGAGGACCTGGAGGAGCTGGCGGCCGAGCTGGACGTGGCGGGCGACTCCGCGTCCGCCGGTCTTGGCGCCGTGCTTCCCGCGTTGTCTTCGTGGCGGCGGCAGCGGCGCGAGCGGTCGACCATCGACAGCTGGCGCTACCGGGTCACCTGGAAGCCGGTCGCGAGTGGCGCGCTTCCGGGGGCGAGCCTGACCGGCCGGTGGCTGGTCGTCGTACCGGAAGAGTCCGTGGCGCACCCGTGGCTGGCGGGTGTCACCGACGCGCTGATACAGGCCGGGGCCACGGTCGCCGAAGTGCGCGTCAGTGACGCCGAGTTGACGCGCGAGGGCCTGGCCGAACGCCTTGGCGCGTACGCCCCCGACGCCCCCGAGACCTCCGACGCACCCGGCGAGGTCGAGCCGGCCGGAGTGGTCTCGCTCCTTGCCCTGGCCGAGCAGCCGCACCCGGCGTACCCGGTCCTCCCCGCGGGCCTCGCGGCCACCGTCGCCCTCGTACAGGCCCTCGGCGACACCGGGATCGACGCGCGGCTGTGGGCCGTCTCCAGCGGAGCCGTCTCCACCGGACGCAACGACCAGGTGCAGAGCCCCGCCCAGGCGCAGACCTGGGGCCTGGGACGGGTCGTGGCCCTGGAGCACCCGGACCGCTGGGGCGGCCTCATCGACCTGCCGGGGACCCCCGACAGCCGCACCGCCGCCCGGCTCGCCGGGATCCTCGCGGGCGCGGGCGACGAGGACCAGCTCGCCGTGCGCGGCTCCGGCGTCTTCGTGCGCCGCCTCGTGCGGGCCGAGCCCGCCGCCTCCACGAACGCGAAGGGCTCCGGGTGGACGCCGCGGGGCACCGTCCTCATCACCGGCGGCACCGGCGCCCTCGGCCCCCGGCCACATGGCACGCTGGCTGGCGCGCGAGGGTGCCGAGCACCTCGTCCTGACCAGCCGCCGCGGCCCGGACGCGCCCGGCGCCGACGAACTCCGCGCCGAACTGGAGGAGCTGGGCGTCCAGGTCACCATCGCGGCCTGCGACGTGGCCGACCGCGACGCCGTCGCCGGGCTCCTCGACGGGCTCGCCGCCGACGGGCACACGCTGCGCGCCGTCATCCACGCGGCCGCCCTGATCGAGCTCGCCCCCCTCGCCACCACCACGCTCGGCGACTTCGCCGAGATCGTCGCGGCGAAGGTCGCGGGCGCGATCGTCCTGGACGAGCTCCTGAGCGAGGGGGACCGCGGCGCGGATCTCGACGCGTTCGTGCTCTTCTCCTCCATCGCCGGCGTCTGGGGCAGCGGCGACCACGCCGCGTACGCCGCCGCCAACGCCCACCTCGACGCCCTCGCCGAGCACCGCAGGGCGCGCGGCCTGACCGCCACCTCGATCGCCTGGGGCGTGTGGAACGTCGTCAACCCGCACGAGAGCGGCAGCGCGCCGATCGACGTCGACCCGGAACAACTGCGCCGCCAGGGACTGCCGTTCCTCGACCCGGACCTCGCGTTCACGGGCATGCGGCAGACCCTCGACGACGACGAGACGTTCCTCGCGCTGGCCGACGTGGACTGGGACCAGTTCGTGCCGGTGTTCACCTCGCGCCGCGCCCGCCCGCTGCTCGCCGACCTGCCCGACGCCCAGCGCGTCCTGGCCGGCCAGGACGGACCCGCCGCCGACGGCGCCGACGCCGGTGCGGGCGAGCCGTCGACCAAGGCGTCGGCGCTGCGCGAGCGCCTGACCGGCCTCGCCGGGCCCGAGCGGGACCGCTTCCTGGTCGACCTCGTGCTCACGCACGCGGCCGCCGTCCTCGGCTACGAGTCCGCGGGGGCCCTCGACCCCGAGCGGGCCTTCCGCGAGTTCGGCTTCGACTCGCTCACCGCCGTCGACCTGCGCAACCGGCTCGGCGCCGCCACCGGCCTGAAGCTGCCCACCACGGTCGTCTTCGACCACCCCAACGGCACCGCCCTGGCCGCGTACCTGCGCACCCAGGCCCTCGGCGCCGACACGGCCGCCGCTCCCGCCCCATCGTCGCGATGAGCTGCCGCTACCCCGGCGGCATCAGCAGCCCCGAGCGCATGTGGGAAGTCCTCCGGGACCGCGCCGACGTCGTCGGCGGCTACCCCGCGGGCCGCGGCTGGGACACCGCCCACCTCTACGACCCGGACCCGGACACCCCCGGCACCACCACGACCAGGGGCGGCGGCTTCCTGCACGACGCGGGCCACTTCGACCCGGCCTTCTTCGGCATATCGCCGCGCGAGGCCCTGGCCATGGACCCGCAGCAGCGCCTCCTCCTGGAGACGTCCTGGGAGGCGTTCGAGCGCGCCGGGGTCGACCCCCGGTCCGTACGCGGCGAGGCCGCCGGAGTGTTCGTCGGCACCAACTACCAGGACTACGGCACGGCCCCCGGCCAGGTGACCGCCGGCGCCGAGGGACACATCCTCACCGGCAGCGCGCCCAGCGTCATCTCCGGGCGCATCGCCTACACCTTCGGCCTCGAAGGCCCGGCGGTGACCGTCGACTGGACACGGCCTGCTCGTCGTCGCTCGTCGCCATGCACCTGGCGGCGCAGGCGCTCCGTCAGGGCGAGTGCTCGCTCGCCCTCGCGGGCGGCGTCGCCGTGATGTCGTCGCCCGGCGCGCTGATCGCCTTCAGCCAGCAGCGCGGCCTCGCCGCCGACGGCCGCTGCAAGGCGTTCGCGCCGCCGACGGCCGCTGCAAGGCGTTCGCGGCGGGCGCCGACGGCATGGGCATGGCCGAGGGCGTCGGCATGGTGCTCCTGGAGCGCCTGTCCGACGCGCGGCGCCACGGCCACCGCGTCCTCGCGGTCGTCCGCGGCTCCGCGATCAACCAGGACGGCGCCAGCAACGGCCTCACCGCCCCCAACGGCCCTCCCAGCCAGCGCGGCCTCCAACGGCCCCTCCCAGCAGCGCGTCATCCGCTCCGCCCTCGCCAACGCCCGCCTGACGGCGGCGGACGTCGACGCGGTCGAGGCGCACGGCACGGGCACCACCCTCGGCGACCCCATCGAGGCGCAGGCGCTGCTCGCCACGTACGGGCAGGAGCGGCCCGAGAGCCAGGAGCCGCTGTGGCTGGGCTCCATCAAGTCCAACATCGGGCACAGCCAGGCCGCCTCCGGCGTGGCGGGCGTGATGAAGATGGTCCTCGCCATGCAGCACGGTGTGCTGCCGGGGACCCTGCACGTGGACGAGCCGACCCCCGAGGTCGACTGGACCGAAGGCGCCGTCGAACTCCTCACCGAGGCACGCGACTGGCCCGAGCGCGAGAACGGCGCACCGCGCCGCGCGGGCGTCTCCTCCTTCGGCATGAGCGGCACCAACGCGCACGTGATCCTGGAGCAGCTGCCGTCTGCCGAGGAGACGGTCGTGCCCGCCGGGGATGTCGCACCGGCTCAGGTGGTCGCGGGTGTCGTGCCGCTGGCCCTCTCCGCGAAGACCGAGAACGCCCTGCGCGAGCAGGCCGGACGCCTGCGGGAACACCTCCTGGCGCACACCGGGCTCCAACTCGACGACGTCGCCTGGTCCTTGGCGACGACACGCTCGCGGTTCGAACACCGGGGCATCGTCCTCGGGCGGGACCGGGACGAACTCCTCGCCGGGCTCGAAGAGCTCGCGCGCAACGACGCGGCGGCCGCCCGCGTGGTCTCCGGCCGCGCGCAGACCGGCGTGGTCCGCCCGGTGTTCGTGTTCCCGGGGCAAGGTTCGCAGTGGGCGGGAATGGCTCGTGAACTCCTCGA
>NZ_AOPZ01000468.1 GCF_000414115.1 Streptomyces aurantiacus JA 4570 | reverse complement strand
TCGCTGGCCGCCGTCTGGCGGTCGACGGGGGTCGAGCCCGCCGCCGTGGTGGGACACGGCCCCGGCGAGATCGCGGCCGCGTGCGCGGCGGGTGTGCTGAGCCTGCGGGACGCGGCGCGTGTCGTGACCGTCTGCGGCAAGTTCGCTCCGGCGGACGCCGTCGAAGCCGACGTGATACAGGCACTCGCCCCGGTGGTGTCGCGGCCGGCCGACGTACCGGTGTTCTCCACGCTGACGGGGGAGTGGCTGGACGCCGACACCCCCATGGACGCGGCGTACTGGTACCGGAACCTGCGGCACCCCGCCCTCTTCGCGCAGGCCGTCGGCCGGCTGATCGCCGAGGGCCACGGGCTCTTCGTCGAGGTGAGCCCGCACCCGGTGCTCACCGAGCCCCTCCGGGCCGCGCTCGACGCCACCGGCGCCCAGGCGGCCGTACTGCACTCCCTGCGCCGGGACGAGGGCGGCGCACACCGCCTGATGACAGCCGTCGCCGAAGCCCATGTGCACGGTGCCGAACTCGACTGGCAGGCCCTGTTCCCCGGCGCCCGCACCACCGTCGACCTGCCCACGTACGCCTTCCAGCGCGAGCACTTCTGGCTCGTGGACGGGCGCACACCGGGCGGCGCGACGGCGCCCGCGCAGGACGAGGTGGAGGCGCGGTTCTGGGAGGCCGTGGAGCGCGAGGACCTGGAGGAGCTGGCGGCCGAGCTGGACGTGGCGGACGGCTCCGCGTCCGCCGGTCTTGGTGCCGTGCTTCCCGCGTTGTCTTCGTGGCGGCGGCAGCGGCGTGAGCGGTCGACGCTCGACAGCTGGCGCTACCGGGTCACCTGGAAGCCCCTTGCCAGCGGCGCGCTTCCCGGAGCGAGCCTGACCGGCCGGTGGCTGGTCGTCGTACCGGAGGACGCCGCCGCGCACCCGTGGCTGGCGGGCGTCACCGACGCGCTGACGCAGGCCGGGGCCATGGTCACCGAAGTGCGCGTCAGCGACGCCGAGTTGACCCGTGAGGCCCTGACCGGGCGCCTGCGTGCGTACGCGCCCGACGCACCCGGCGAGGTCGACGCTCCCGGCGCTCCCGACGCACCCGACGCCTCCGGCGCGGACGACCCGGCGGGCGTGGTTTCCCTGCTCGCCCTCGCCGAGCACCCGCACCCCTCGCACCCCGTGCTCCCCACCGGCCTCGCGGCCACCCTCGCCCTCGTACAGGCCCTCGGCGACACCGGGATCGGCGCGCGGCTGTGGGCCGTCTCCTGCGGAGCCGTCTCCACCGGCCGCAGCGACCGCCTCCTCGGCGGCCCCGAGCAGGCCCAACTCTGGGGCCTGGGACGGGTCGTGGCCCTGGAGCATCCGGACCGCTGGGGCGGCCTCGTCGACCTGCCGCCGACCCCCGACAACCGCGCCGCCACCCGGCTCGCGACAGCGCTGACGGGCATCCCCGCCGACAGCCGGACCGACGGCGGCACCGGATTCGAGGACCAGGTCGCCGTGCGCGGCTCGGGCCTCTTCGTGCGCCGTCTCGCGCACGCACCACTGGACGCCCGCCCGGCGCCCGCGTGGACGCCGCGCGGCACCGCGCTGATCACCGGCGGCACGGGCGCGCTCGGCGCACACGTCGCACGCTGGCTGGCGCGCGAGGGCGCCGAACACCTCGTCCTGACCAGCCGCCGCGGCCTCGACGCGCCCGGCGCCGCCGAACTGAAGGCGGAACTGGCGGAGTTGGGCGCCGAAGTCACCATCGCGGCGTGCGACGTCGCCGACCGGGACGCCGTCGCCGGGCTCCTGGACGAGCTGGCCGCCCACGGGCACAGGATCCGTTCCGTCTTCCACGCCGCCGGGGTGAGCCCCGCGCTCGCCCTCGCCGACACGGCACCGGCGGACCTCGCCGAAGCCCTCGACGCCAAGGCGGCGGGCGCCGCCCACCTCGACGCGCTCCTGGACGACGGCGAACTCGACGCCTTCGTGCTGTTCTCCTCCATCGCCGCCGTCTGGGGCAGCGGCGGCCAGGCCGGATACGCCGCCGCCAACGCCTTCCTCGACGCGGTCGCCGAACGTCGCCGCGCCCGCGGCCTGACGGCCACCTCGGTCGCCTGGGGCGCCTGGGGCGGCAGTGGCATGGCGGCCACCGCCGAGGCCGAGGAGCACCTGCGCCGCCGCGGCGTCGCACTGCTCGCGCCGGACCTGGCCGTCGGCGCGCTCGCGCAGGCCCTCGCGCACGACGAGACCTGCCTGACGGTCGCCGACGTGGACTGGGAACGCTTCGCCCCCACCTTCACGGCCGCACGGCCGAGCGCCTTCCTCGGCGGCCTGCCCGAACTGCGGCCGCAGACAAGGCAGGCGACGGCCGGCGCGGCGGGCGACGGCGAGCCGGCGCGGCGGGCGACGGCGAGCCGGTCTCGGAGTGGGCCGCCCGGCTCACCGGGCTCCCGGAGGCGGAGCGGCAGCGCCTCGTCCTCGACCTCGTACGCGCCGAAGCGGCCGCGGCCCTCGGCTACGCGGGCGCCGAAGCCGTCGAACCCGCCCGCGCCTTCCGCGAGTTGGGCTTCGACTCCCTCACCGCGGTGGAGCTGCGCAACCGCCTCACCGCCGCCACCGAGATCCCGCTGCCCGCGACCGTGGTCTTCGACCATCCGTCGCCCGAGATCCTGGCCCGCCACCTGCTGGCGGAGCTGTCCGGCGGCATCACGGCCGCGACGGCGGCCCCCGCCCGCGTGGCGGAACCCGTCGACGCGGCCGACGACCCGATCGCCATCGTGTCGATGAGCTGCCGCTTCCCCGGCGGCGCGAACACCCCCGAAGGGCTGTGGCAACTGCTCGTCGACGGCACCGACGCCATCTCCGTCTTCCCCGCCGACCGCGGCTGGTCCACCGACGGGGACGGCGCCGCGCGCTACAAGCCCGAGGGCGGCTTCGTCTACGACGCCTCGGAGTTCGACGCGGGACTCTTCGGCATCTCGCCGCGCGAGGCCCTGGCCATGGACCCGCAGCAGCGGCTGCTCCTGGAGACCACCTGGGAGCTGTTCGAACGCATCGGCGTCGCGCCCAAGTCCCTGCGCGGCACACCCACCGGCGTGTTCGTCGGCTCCGGCTTCCAGGGGTACGCGACCGGGCTCGACAGCGTGCCCGAAGGCGTCGAAGGACACCTCATGACGGGTACGTCCGGCAGCGTCATCTCCGGCCGCCTCGCCTACTCCTTCGGCCTCGAAGGCCCGGCGGTGACCGTCGACACGGCCTGCTCGTCGTCGCTCGTCGCCCTGCACCTCGCCGCGCAGGCGCTGCGGCAGGGCGAGTGCGACCTCGCGCTCGCCGGGGGAGTCACCGTCATGGCGACGGCCGGCGCCTTCGACGAGTTCAGCCGCCAGGGCGGCCTCGCGGGCGACGGCCGCTGCAAGCCCTACGCCGAGGCCGCCGACGGCAC
>NZ_AOPZ01000467.1 GCF_000414115.1 Streptomyces aurantiacus JA 4570 | reverse complement strand
ACGGGCACCACGCTCGGCGATCCGATCGAGGCGCAGGCGCTGCTGGCCACGTACGGGCAGGGGCGGTCGGTGGATCGGCCGTTGTGGCTGGGGTCCATCAAGTCGAACATCGGGCACACGCAAGCGGCTGCTGGTGTGGCCGGTGTGATCAAGATGGTGATGGCGATGCGGGAGGGTGTGCTTCCGCGGACGCTGCACGTGGACGAGCCGAGCTC
>NZ_AOPZ01000466.1 GCF_000414115.1 Streptomyces aurantiacus JA 4570 | reverse complement strand
GCGGCCGCCCGCGGCGACTGCTCGCCGGCGCGGTAGTCGCCGCCGACCGCGATGCCGTGCGTACGGTCGCGGAAGGCCACGCCGAAGACGCCGCGGGCCGGGTCGCCCGCCGGGACGGGTGAATCCGTCGCCGTCCACGTCAGGCCGCGGTCCGCCGAGTGCAGCACCCGCGCGCGGGCCGCGCCGCCCGTCGCCAGCCACACGTCGCGCGGGCCCGAACTCACCAGGCACTGGCCGCTCGCGGCGAACGCCGTCTCGCCCTCCAGGGCCGCGGGCATGCCCTTGTCCGGCAGGACCTTCCAGGAGCGGCCGCCGTCCGCGGTCGACAGGATGCGGTACTTGCCGTCCACCGGGTCGCTCATCGCCAGGCCGTGGCGCCGGTCGAAGAACGTCATGCAGTCGTAGAACGCCCTGGGGTCGGTGTTGCGGAAGGACTCCGTCCAGGTGGCGCCGCCGTCGGTGGTGCGGAAGACCCGGGACGCCTCGCCCTCGCCGATCGCGAGGACCACCGCGCGGCGCCCGTCGAACGCCTCGACGTCCCGGAACTCCAGGGCGCTCTCGCCGGGTGCCACGGGCGGCGACACGTTCCGCCAGCTCGCGCCGCCGTCGGTCGTGCGGAGCACGGTGCCCTTCGATCCGGCCACCCACGCCGTGCTGCGGCTGACGGCCGCGAGGCCCCGGAAGCGGGCGTCCGTGCCGGTGGCCTTGAGCGACCAGGCCGAGGGCCGGGACGTGGCCGAGGACGCCGGATCCGGTGCGTGGCCCGCGGGCTGGACCGCCGCGACCGACGTCAGCGCGAGCGCCGCCGCGCCCAGGCCCGCCCACACCCCGCGTCCCGGGCGCCCGGTGCGCGCCGGCCGTTCTTGTCCGGCCCGCCTCTTCGTACGTCCTGCCGTACGTCCTGCCGTACGTCCCTCCGTACGGCCCTCCTTACGTCCCGTACGCATCGTCCGCATCGCGCGCCCCTCCCGGTTCACCGGCCCCGTGCCTCTCGTGGCGGGGCGAAGCTAGCCCACGCCCGGGGCCTCGTCCAGATGGCCGAACTGGGCCTTTCGGGGGTCGCCCGGGCAGCCGTCACCGGGAACCGGACACGGACGCGCGTTGTCGCGGTGACAGAGGTCACTCGCTCCGGAGGGGTCCTCGCGTGCACGGATCCTCTGTTTCCGACGTCTATTCAAGTGACCGACCACGGTCGTGCACGCCCCGGTCGTCCAGCAGTCAGAGTTGAGGGAGCAGGCGTTGTCCACTGTCATCGAGCAAGCCGTTGAGGCCCGCCTGGTCGCCGCCGCGCCCCGGATGCCGACCATTCCCGCCACGCTCCACTACGACGAGCGCGACCCCTTCGCCGTCCGGATGAGCTTCCCGGCCCCGGCGACGCTGGAGGGCGTCGAGGTCTACTGGACGTTCGCCCGCGAACTGCTCACGCACGGCGTGGAGACCGCCGTGGGCGACGGCGACGTGCGGGTCCGGCCGTACGGGTACGACCGCACGGTCCTGGAGTTCCACGCCCCCGAGGGCACGGCCATCGTGCACGTCCGCACCGGCGAACTGCGCCGCTTCCTGCACCGCACCACCGCCCTGGTGCCGGCCGGCCAGGAGCACCTGCACGTCGACCTGGACCACGACCTGGCCGAGCTGATGCGCGACGCCTGCTGAGCCGCGGGCCCGGATCACCGGCCCTCGGCCCCCGGCCCACCAGGCCACGCCTGCCCCACCGGCCCACCGGACCATGCCCGCCCCACCGGCCCGGCAGCCCGCGCCCGCCCCACCGGCCGGGCACGCCCCGTGCCGTCCGCCGAGCCCGCCTCACCTGCCAAGCAGTTCGTTCAGCTCCCCGTAGTCGAGCCCGCCCGCCAGCGTCCCGTACGTCCCCTCGGCCAGCAGCTCCCGTGCGGCCCCGCGGACCAGCGCATGCGCCGCCTGCGCGATGCCCGAGCCGACGCTGACGCGTGCGACCCCCAGACCGGCGAGCTCCGCCACCGGCGGCGCACCCGGCCCCACCATCACGTTGACCGGCCCGTCGACGCCCTCGACCAGCGCCTTCACGGTCGCCGGATCGACCGCCCCGGGCACGAAGACCCCGTCCGCGCCCGCCACGAGGAACGCCGCCGCCCGCTCCAGGGTCAGCGCGAGGCGGGCGTCCGGCCCCTCGCCCACACCCCGCAGATACGTATCGACGCGCGCGTTCAGGAACAGCGGCACCCCGGCCGCGTCGGCGGCGCCGCG
>NZ_AOPZ01000465.1 GCF_000414115.1 Streptomyces aurantiacus JA 4570 | reverse complement strand
GTGCGGGAGCTGATCACCGCCTGGGGTGAGCGCGTCTCCGTGGCGGCCGTCAACGGTCCCGCCCAGGTGGTGGTGTCCGGCGAGGCCGAGGCTCTGGAAGAGCTGGTGGCCCAGTGCGTCGCGCGGGACATCCGCGCGCGGACCATCCCGGTGGATTACGCCTCGCACTCCCTGTACGTCGAGCAGATCGAGCAGCAGATCGCTTCGGCGTTGCCAGACGGTCCTCTTCGAGCACGCCACCCGCGGCCTCCTCGCCGAAGGCCATGACGTCTTCCTGGAGATGAGCCCGCACCCGGTGCTCACTGTCCCCGTCCAGGCCACCATCGAGGCCGCCGGTCGCGAGGGCGCGGCCGTGGCGCTCGGCTCCCTGCGCCGCGACGAAGGCGGCGCCGACCGTCTCACCGCGTCCTTCGCCGAGGCCCACGTGCACGGTGCCGAACTCGACTGGCAGGCCCTGTTCCCCGGCGCCCGCACCACCGTCGACCTGCCCACGTACGCCTTCCAGCGCAGGCACTACTGGCTCCTCTCGCCGCAGCAGGAGCCGGGTGCCGAGCCCGCCCCCGCCGTGGACGAGGTGGAGGCGCGGTTCTGGGAGGC
>NZ_AOPZ01000464.1 GCF_000414115.1 Streptomyces aurantiacus JA 4570 | reverse complement strand
GACGAACTCACCCTGGAGATGGTCACCGACGAAGAACGCGACTACATGTACGCGGAATACGCCAAAGACCCGCGCATGCGCGCCAACATCGGCATCCGCCGCCGCCTGGCGCCCCTCCTGGACAACGACCGCAACCAGATCGAACTCTTCACCGCACTGCTGCTGTCCCTGCCCGGATCGCCGATCCTCTACTACGGCGACGAGATCGGCATGGGCGACAACATCTGGCTCGGCGACCGCGACGCCGTCCGCACCCCCATGCAATGGACCCCCGACCGCAACGCCGGCTTCTCCTCCTGCGACCCCGGCCGCCTCTACCTGCCCACCATCATGGACCCGGTCTACGGCTACCAGGTCACCAATGTCGAAGCCGCCATGTCATCGCCGTCCTCCCTGCTCCACTGGACCCGGCGGATGATCGAGATCCGCAAACAGAACCCCGCCTTCGGCCTCGGCTCCTACACCGAACTGCCCTCCTCCAACCCCGCCGTCCTCGCCTTCCTGCGTGAACGCGGCGACGACCTCGTCCTGTGCGTCCACAACTTCTCCCGCTTCGCCCAGCCCACCGAACTCGACCTGCAGACCTTCAACGGCCGCCACCCCGTGGAGCTGATCGGCGGGGTGCGCTTTCCGGCCATCGGTGAACTGCCGTATCTGCTGACCCTCGCGGGACACGGGTTCTACTGGTTCCGGCTGCGCGACGACTCGGCGTAAGGTCGCCGATACGGGCGGCGTGAGTCGACCCTTTTCCCGGCGTGACTCACCCCGCACAGGGCACTCGTACACGGCAGCACGCTCCCCAGCTCGGCACACTCCTGCTCGGCACGCTCCTTGCTCGGCACCTGACTTGTCCGCGGTGCGGAAAGGACGGGACATCATGTCGGAAGCCGCCACCCGCCCCAGTGCCAACGCCGGCGCGCTCCTCGCGTCGCTCGATCCGCTGCTGCGCGGCTGGCTGCCGCGGCAGCGGTGGTTCGCCGGCAAGGGGCGCCCCGTCACGGGTTTCGAGCTGGTGGCAGCGACCGAACTGCTGCCGCCCGGCGCCGAGCCGGGACTGCTGCATCTGCTCGTCCGCGTACGTCAGCCATGGGCGCACCCGGCCCCGGCGGCCACCGACCATGAACTCCCCGCCGACTGCTACCAGTTGCTCATCGGCGTACGCACCGAACTCCCGCCCCGGCTCGCGCCCGCGCTGATCGGCCATGTCACCGAGGGCGCGCTGGCCGGGCGGACGGTGTACGAGGCGCTGCACGACCCGCGCCTGGCCACGCTGCTCCTGGAACGGCTGCGGCAGCCCGGGCGGCTCGGCGTGCTGCGGTTCGCGCGCGCCGAGGGGCCCCCGGGGGCCGACATCCCGTCCGGTCTCGCGCCGCGCGCGCTCGGCGCGGAACAGTCCAACTCCTCGCTCGTATACGGCGATACGCTGATCCTGAAGCTGTTCCGCCGCGTGGTGCCCGGCGTCAACCCCGACCTGGAGCTGCCCCTGGCCCTGGGCCGGCAGGACTGCCGCCGGGTGCCGCCGCCCGCCGCGTGGATGACGGCCGACGGCGCCGACGAGCCGCTGGTGCTCGGCGTACTCCAGCCGTACGTGGCCGGGGCGACGGACGGGTGGGAGCTGGCCCTCCAAGTCCTCGCCAAGGGTGAGGACTTCAGCGGCGAGGCGCGGGCGCTGGGGCGGGCCACCGCCGA
>NZ_AOPZ01000463.1 GCF_000414115.1 Streptomyces aurantiacus JA 4570 | reverse complement strand
CGGGGTGCCGGTTGTGGTCGGGTTTGGTGGTTTGGTTCAGGGTTGGGGGTTGGTGTTGGTGGGGTGGTTGAAGGCGTGGGTGAGGGTTTGCATGTGGGGGGCGAGGGTGGTGTGGGTGTGGTGGGTGGTGGTGGGGAGGGTGTGGATGTGGTGGGGGGTGAGGTGGTTGTGGGCGAGGAGGTCTCCGGTGTGGGGGGTGATTTGGTTGAGGAGGTAGAGGTGGCAGAGGTGGGTGAGGAGGGTTTTGGTGGGTTGGTGGGTGGTGTGGTGGAGGGTGTGGAGGAAGGCGTCGGCGGTGGTGCGTTGGGCGTGGGCGGTGATCATGTTGAGGGCGGCGGGTGCGGTGTGGTTCCAGCGGGCGAGGGGGTTGTGGGTGGGTCCGTGGCGGAGGGCGGTGCGGGCGCGTTGGTGCCAGAGGTTTTCGGTGTGGGTGAGGAGGTTGCGGAGGAAGGTGAGGTTGTTGAGGTCGGTGTCGGGGTTGGGGTCGGTGTCGGGGTTGGGGTCGGTGTCGGGGTTGGTGTGGGGGTGAGGGTTGGTGTCGTGGTGGGGGTCGGTGTTGGTGGGGTGGGGGTTGGTG
>NZ_AOPZ01000462.1 GCF_000414115.1 Streptomyces aurantiacus JA 4570 | reverse complement strand
CGACGGGTTTGGTGTGGGGGTTGTCGACGCGGAAGACCCGCACGCCGTGGCCCATCCAGAAGCGCAGCAGCCGGATCGTCTCGGCGACCAGACCCGGCATGTCCCGGTCGAAAGCGATCGGATAGATGTCCTGATATTTCTTCGGCGGATTCTCCGCATATGCGATCGAACCGTCCGCCCGGTGCGCGAACCACTCCGGATGCTTGTCCACCCACGGATGATCCGGCGAACACTGCAACGCGAAGTCCAGCGCCACCTCCATCCCCAGACGCCCCGCCTCACCCACGAACGCGTCGAAGTCCTCCAACGTGCCCAGATCCGGATGCACCGCATCATGACCACCCTC
>NZ_AOPZ01000461.1 GCF_000414115.1 Streptomyces aurantiacus JA 4570 | reverse complement strand
AGGGGGCGCAGCCCCCATGGGTCAGGCGGCGACAGACAGACGCGCAGGCCGGCCGGAGGCCACCGCGCCCAGGAGGGCGACGATCCGCTGCGAGGCGAGACCGTCGCCGAAGGGCGAGGGCGTCTCGGCGAGACGGCGCAGACCGGCGTCACCCTCGGCGAGACGCCGACGCACCGCACGACCGACCGCCCGCCCGGGGGCGACCAACTCGGCGAACCCGGAGTCCACGGCCTCGGGCCGCTCCGTGGAGCGGCGGACAACGACGAGCGGCCGCCCGAGGACGGTGGTCTCCTCCTGCACACCCCCGGAGTCGGACACGATCACGGCGGCATGCCGGGCGAGCGCGAGGAACTCCCCGTACCCGAGCGGCGCCAGCGGCGTGAGCGCGGCCAGCAGGTGGCCGAGTCCCGCGGCCTCCAGGCGGGCCTTGGTGCGCGGGTGGACCGCGAACAGCACGGGCAGCTCCGCGGCGAGGCCGGCCAGCTCGGTGAGGATCGCGCGCAGCGCGGCGGGGTCGTCGGTGTTCTCGGGCCGGTGCACGGTGGCTAGGAGGTAGCGGTCGGCGGTGACGCCGTGCTCGGCGAGCAGCGCGGCACGCTCGGCGGCGGCGGGCAGATGCTCGCGCACGGCCTCGACGACCGTGTTGCCGGTGACCGCGACGCGCCCGGCCGGGACGCCCTCGGCGCGCAGCAGGTCCCGGTTGTCCTCGGTGGCCGCGCACAGCACGTCCGCGAGCTGGTCGATCACGACGCGGTTGTGCTCCTCGGGCATCGCGCGGTCGTGGCTGCGCAGGCCCGCCTCCACGTGGACGAGGGGGATGCCGCGGGCGTTCGCGGCGAGCGCGCCCGCGAGGGAGGCGTTGGTATCGCCCTGCACGACCACGGCCAGCGGCGGCTCGTCCGCGAAGAGGGCGTCGAGCTGGGCGAGGGCCGTGGAGATCTGTACGGCGCGGGGCTTGCCGCCGACGCCCTCCAGGAGGGTCGGCTCGGGCAGGCCGAGCTCGGTGAGGAAGCGGCCGGAGAGGTCGGTGTCGTAGTGCTGGCCCGTGTGCACGAGGTGGGCGGCGGGGCCGAGGAGGCGGATCACCGGGGCGAGCTTGACCAGTTCCGGGCGGGTGCCGAGGACGACCGCCACGGAGCGGGTGCCCCACGTGGGCGTGGGGAGTATCGGGGTCACCGGGGCGGTGGGCGTCACGGGGGCTCCTGGCAGGTGCTGTGCGGGGTGGACAGCAGGAGCGTGCGGGGTGTGGGTTGCCTGGGGGGATTGTGTTCGGTTGCTCCACGGTTGCGAGCCTTCGGCCGAGGCTGTTTCAGGTCGAAGGCCCTGGCCCATAGGTCCCTTGCGGGCGGGACCTTCGCCCCCCCGCCCCTGATGGGGGCTGCGCCCCCTTTCCCCCGCCTTTCGGCCCTTCGGGCCTCCTTCGGGCCTCGTCCTCAAACGCCGGACGGGCTTAATAGTCCCGCGGGCTCAAGATTCCTCGCCGCGGTAGCGGTAGCCCATGCCGCGTACCGACTCCAAGGGGTCGTCGTCGTCGCCCACGGCGAGTTTTCTGCGGAGGCGGAGGACCGCGAACTTCACGCGTTCGCGGCCCGTCGCTTCGGGGTCGTCCCAGACGAGGTCGAGGAGCTGTTCGGTGGTGACGACGCGGCCGCGGTTGCGGACGAGGACTTCGAGGAGGCGGTACTCGATGGCGCTCAGACGGGTCTCGTGGCCCTGCCAGACGGCCGAGCGGCGTTCGGGGACGAGTCTGAGGCCCGCCTCGACGTAGTCGCCGCGCCACTGCTCGGGATTGCTGCGGCGCAGCAGGGCCTCGACGCGGGCGAGGAGCTCCAGGTGGTCGAAGGGTTTGCAGAGGTAGTCGTCGGCGCCGGAGCGCAGGCCGCGGACGCGTTCGGCGGGGCTGGTGCGGCCGGAGAGGATCAGGACGGGCAGGTCGGTGAGGTCGCGGGTGCGGTCGAGGACGTCCCAGCCGTCGAGGCCGGGCAGGACCAGGTCCAGGACCATCAGGGCGGGGCGGCGGGCGAAGAGGAGCCGCAGCGCCGCCTGGCCGTCGTCGGCGGCCACGACCTCGTACCCGGCCCGGGTGAACAGGACCCGCAGCGCGAGCCCGAGGTCGGGGTCGTCCTCGACGAGGAGGAGGCAGGTCATGCCGGGTCGGTCCCCGGCACTTCATCGTTCCGCGTGGTGCCGGTGTTCCGCGAGGTGCCGGCCCCGGGCGGGCCGGCCGCCGGCAGCCAGACCTCCATGGCCGTGCCGTGGCCCTCCGCGCTGTGCACGGACACCGTGCCGGCGTGCACGCGCACCGCGTCGCGTACGTCGTTGAGGCCGAGCCCGGTGCCGGGGTAGGGGCCGCGGCGGGCGTTCGGGGCCCGGACGAACTCGGTGAAGACCTCCTCCTGGAACTCCTTGGGGATGCCGATGCCGTCGTCGCGCACGGTGAACCGCCAGCCGGGGGAGGGGAGTTCGCCGTCGTGGGCGCCGCCGTCGCGGGGGCGGGCCGTCACGGCGACGGCGCCGCCCGCGGGCGTGAACTTCACGGCGTTGTCGAGCAGCGCGGCCAGGGCCCGTTCGAGGCGGTCGGCGTCGGCGACGAGCGGGGGCCGTTCGGCCGCGGCGGGCAGGTCCAGGCTCAGGAAGACGCCGCCCCGGGCAGCCCGCGGGGCGGTGTCGGCGACGAGCCGGGTCAGCAGCGGGCCCGGGTCGAGAGGGGCGTACGCGGGCGGGGCGGTCGCGGCCTCCGCGTACCGGTGCAGGAGGCCGTCCGCCATGTCCTGCATGCGCTGGGCGCCGCGCCGGATGGTGTCCACGTACTCGCGCTGTGCGGTGCTGAGCGTCCCGGCCGCCGGGTCGGCGAGCAGTTCGCAGAAGGTGAGCACGGTGGCCAGCGGGGTGCGCAGCTCGTGCGAGGTGCGGGCGGCGAACTCGGCGCGGTCGCGGGCGAGTTCACCCAGCGCCTCGATGTGCCGGTGCAGGTCGTCTTCGTACCGGCGCTGCCCGGTGATGTCCTCGACCAGCCACAGCACGCCGAGCCGGGCGTCGCCGGTGTCGATCGGCTGGCGGCTGCGGCGCAGCGTACGGCCGTCGCGCAGCTTCAGTTCGGCCTTGCGTACGAACTGGCTGCGCAGCGCGCGCACCGAGCCCATGTCCAGGTCCGGAAGGAGCCGCGTCATCGCCTCGGCGATGGGCTCGGCGGAGGCGCCCGCCGACAGGTCGACGCCCTCGATCCCGCAGACCGTCGCGAACTGCGGATTGGCCGCGACGACCCGGCCGTCGTCCCCGACGAGCAGTGCTCCGAGCGGGATCGCCCGGAGCACCGCGTCCGTGAACGGGGCGTGCAGGCCCCGCGGCTCAGCCGTCACGTGGTTCGGCCGTCACGTGGCGGGTTCGGCCACCGGCAGGCCCCCCCGGCCGTGGGCGGGTGCGGGCGCGAGGCCGAGGCGCTCCAGTTCCGCGTCCGCGAGCGCTTCGAGCACGCGCGGGTCGGCGCCGCGCCAGCCCTCGGCGAGGCTGCCGGGCGTGGCGTCCGGCAGGCCGGGGGTCTCGGCGAGGGCGGCGGCGGTGGCGGCCACCTCGTCGAGGGGGCGGAGCAGGGAGCGCAGGGCGAGGAGTTCGCGGCCGTCGTCGGACTCGGCGAGCTCCCGTGCGGCGACGGCCTGCCGGACCCAGCGAAGGCGGCGCGGCAGCCAGGCCGCGAGGAGCAGGCCGACCGGGACGAGGAAGAGGGCGACCGTGCTCATCACGAGCCCGGCGCGCATCGTCACCGGGTCGATGTCGTCCACGAAGCCGACGACGGAGCGCAGCGCGGCGCCGACGTCGTCACCGACGACGGGCAGGCGTGCGGCGGGCGAGCCGGAGGAGGCGACGCCCGAGTCGGGACCTGGCCGGGTGAGCAGCACGGCGAGGCGGTACGCGACGACCGCGGCGGCGGTCCAGGCCGCGGTCCACAGCAGGACCGCGGCGTCACCGGCGAGCTGACGGGTCCGTCGACCCGGATTCTGGGCATACCACATGGTCCGATTGGAACCCCGGACCGCGTGCGGGCGGGGCAGCCGCGCCGTGCGTACACCCGTTTCGCCGGGCGTGCGGCGGGTCTTCCGGGTCGGGCGGAGGGGTGGTGGTCCGGGCCGCCGGCTCGCCGGCGCGGACATCAGGGCCAAAAGTCCGATGTGTCCGGGCCAAAGCCCCGGGGATGATGGGGGGACCATGCACGACCTGCCCGCCGCCGAGGCGCTACGCAAGGCGGCGGCCGCGGCCCGTCGCCTCGCTCGGCGTTGCGCGCGCGAACCCCGGGCCCTGGACGTGCTCACCGCCCTGGCCTGCCTCGCCCTGATGGCACTCGACGTGCCGGGGCTCGCCGCCGAGGACAACTCGCTCAACGGCGCCATGGCCACCCTCGTCCTCGCGGCGGGCGCGGCGACGCTGCTGCTGCGGCGGAGCGCGCCGTGGGCCCCGTTCCTGATCGCGCTGGTGCTGCTCGGCTGGCTGCACGAGCTGACGCTCGCGCAGTTCGCGCTCTATTCGCTGGGGCGCTACCGGGGGCGGCTCGCCGGTGCCATCGGGGTCGTGCTGTACGTGACGTTCGCGTACGTGATGTTCACCCTGCCGGGTTGGCCGGTGCACCGCGGGGACACGCTCAGCGAGTTCCTCAGCCTGGTCGTGCCGATCGGCGCGCTCGCGGCGGGGGTGGGGGTCGCGGCCAACCGGCAGGACCTGGTGCGGGCGTTGCAGGCGCAGCGGGCCGAGACGCAGGCCCTGCAGGCCGTGCAGCAGGAGCGGCTGCGGATCGCGCGGGACGTGCACGACTTCGTCGGGCGTGAGCTGACGCTGCTGAGCGTGCGCTCGCAGGTCCTCGCCCGGCGGGCGTCGCACGGGCCGTGCGCGGACGGCTTCGACGAGCTGTCGGAGACGGCGCGCTCGGCGCACCGGATGCTCAACGAGATCATCGTGCAGCGCGGGGTCGACGGGGCGCCCACGCCCGGCCTGGAGGCGCTGCCCGAGCTGGCCGCGGCCAGTGGGCGTGCGGGCAGTCCGGTGGAGCTGGTCGTCGACGGCGCCGCGTACCGGCTTTCGCCGTTGCGGCAGGCGGCGGTGCACCGGGTGGTGCAGGAGTGCCTCACGAACGCGGCGAAGCATGCGCCGGGGGCGGCGGTGGAGGTGTGGGTCCGGGTGGTCGGGGGGCGGCTTCGGGTGACGGTGCGCAACGCCTTGCCGGCGGGGGCGGCTGCCTCTGGTCCCGTGGGTCCCGCGGGTTCCGCGCCGGTGTCCGCCGGGACCGGGACCGCGGGGATGGCGGAACGCGTCCGGACGGTGGGCGGCACGTTCTCGGCGGGCCCTCACGCGGGCGCGTACGTGGTGGAGGCCGACCTCCCCACCGGCACCCTCACCTGACCCCGGCCGGGGTGGCCGCCGATCGGCCTGACGGCCTCGTCCTCAATCGCCGGACGGGCTATATCCCCCACCCGCCCGCCCTTTCCACCCCTACGGCACGTAGTCGGCACGGCGCCACTTCAGCCCGTCCGGCGTTTGAGGACGAGGCCGTTCCGGGAAGGGGCGGGACTGGGGAATGCCCCGCAGGGCTACCCCCCGCACGCCTCCGCCCGCCCCAGCAAAAGCTCCCGCTCCCGCGCGTTCCCCGCGAGCGCGGCCGCGCGCTCGAACTCCGTGCGGGCCTCCGCGACGCGGCCGAGGCGGGCCAGGAGGTCGCCCCGGACGCTGGGGAGCAAGTGGTAGGAGCGCAGGGCCGGTTCGCCGGCGAGGGCGTCGACGAGGGCGAGCGCGGGCGCGGGCCCCTCGGCCATGGACACGGCGACGGCCCGGTTCAGCTCGACGACGGGAGAGGGCGCCCGCGCGGCGAGAAGGGCGTAGAGGGCGGCGATCCGGGACCAGTCGGTGTCGTCGTACGAGCGCGCGTGGGCGTGACACGCGGCGATGGCGGCCTGCAGGACGTAGGGCCCGCGCGGCCCCCGGGCCACCTCCTCGGCCCGCTCGAGCGCGGCGAACCCCCGCCGGATCAGCAGCCGGTCCCACCGCCCCCGGTTCTGGTCCTTGAGCAGAACCGGCTCCCCGCCCGCCCCGGTCCGCGCGGCGGTACGCGACGCCTGGAGCTCCAACAGCGCGGCGAGCCCGTGCACTTCGGCCTCCTTGGGCATCAGGGAGGCGAGCTGCCGGGCCAGCCGCAAGGCGTCCTCGCACAGGCCGGGCCGCACATGGTCGTCACCTGCCGTGGCCGCGTACCCCTCGTTGAAGATGAGGTAGATGACGTCGAGGACCGAGCCGAGCCGGGCCTCGCGGTCGGGCCCGTAGGGGACTTCGAAGGGGACGTTCCTGGCGGCGAGGGTGCGCTTGGCGCGCACGACGCGCTGGGCGACGGTCGGTTCGGGGGCGAGCACCGCGCGGGCGATCTCGGCGGTCGTCAGGCCGCCGAGCAGCCGCAGCGTCAGGGCGACCCGGGCCTCGGCGGAGAGCACCGGGTGGCAGGCGGTGAAGACGAGGCGCAGCAGGTCGTCGTCGATGGCGTCCGGGTCCTCGACCAGATCCGGGATCTCGTCGAGGTGCGGCGGCGCGGCCTCCAGGTCCCGGCCCATCTCCGCGAGTTTGCGCGCGTAGCGCTCACGGCGGCGTACGAGGTCGATGGCGCGGTGCTTGGCGGTGGCCATGAGCCAGGCGCCGGGGTTGTCCGGGACGCCGGACCCCGGCCACTGCTCCAGGGCGGCCACCAGCGCGTCCTGCGCGAGCTCCTCGGCGATGCCGACGTCTCGTACGATCCGCGCGACACCGGCGATGACGCGCGGGGCCTCCATGCGGAAGACGGTCTCGATGGTGCGCTCGACGCTGTGGCCGTCGGCGGCGGGCTCGGGGGCACGGCGGGGGTGCTCAGACGCGTGGTCCACGGCCACCCATCAGAGCACCCCCGTGCCCGCTCCGCAAAGAGATTCAGAGCATCCCCGTGCCCGCTCCGCAAAGAGATCAGGCGCCGGGCCCGGCCCCGGCGACCCGGGCAAGGCGTGACCCGGAGATCACGCCTCGGGCCCGACCCCCGGGACACCGGCCTCGGCGATCTCCCTGACCTCCACCGTCACCGTCCAGTAGTCCTCGTGGACCTTCAGGAACCGCTTGGTCCACTCGATCGCCTCGGCCCGGTCCTTGGCCTGGAGGATGGAGTAGCCGCCGACGACCTCCTTGGCCTCGGTGAACGGCCCGTCCGTGACGGACAGCCTGCCGCCCTCCCAGTGCACCCGGGAGCTCTCCGCCGTGGGCGCGAGGCCGGCGGTGTCGAGCAGCACGCCCGCCTTGGCCATCTCTTCCAGCAGCACACCCATGCGCTGCTGGAGCTCGGGGCTGGGGCCGCCGCTCTCCGGCAGGTCGTTCTCGTCGATGCGGATCATCGTCAGGTAGCGCGGCATGGCGTGTCTCCGTTCGGTCGGTGGGGCGGGTCTCTCCCCGCCCCTGTTCTCTTCTCACTGATGCGTCGAACGGGAGACGCCCGGATCGACACCGTCGCCGAGATTCTTCGAAGTTTTCTCGGACGTGTACGTTTCCGCAGGTCGCGGGGGTGTCGACGGCCGCGCACCGCGGCCGTGCAGCACCGCCGTCGCCAGCGCCGCCGCGACCAGCAGCCCCGCCGCCACGCCGAACGCCGCCGCGTACCCGTCCGCGAGCGCCCCCGGCCCGCCACCCGCCCCGGTGGCACTCGACGCCACCGTCACGAGCACCGCCAGGCCGATCGAACCGCCCAGCTGGCGCGAGCTGTTGAGCAGGCCCGACGCCATGCCGGTCTCCTCCGCCGCCACTCCCGAGGTCGCCGCCGTGCCGAGCGGCACGAAGCACATGCCGATGCCCACGCTGGCCACCAGCGACGGACCCAGGATCGACCCCGCGAACGTGCCGTCCGCCCCGACCGCCAGCGCGAACCACCCGAACCCGGCCGCGCCCAGCAGCCCGCCCGCCACGAGCAGCACCCGCTCCCCGACCCGGCCCACCGTCCGGGTCGCGACCACCGTCCCCGCGACGATGCCCGCGCAGAACGGCAGGAACGCCGCTCCGGCGCGCGTGGGCCCGTACGCCATGACCTCCTGGAGGTAGAGCGAGGTGAAGTAGAACGCGGCGAACTGGCCCGAGGACATCAGGAGCGAGAAGACGTTCGCGGACAGGACCGGGCGGTGGGTGAGCAGGCCGAGGCGGAGCAGCGGGCCGCGTGCGCGCCGTTCGCCGCGTATCTCGACGGCGCAGAAGGCGCCGAGCAGCACGGCCGCCGCCGCGAGCGTGCCCACGGTCGCCGCCGAGCCCCAGCCCTCGGTCTCGGTGCGGACCAGGCCGAGCACGAGCACGCTCGTCCCCGCCGTGACCAGGAGCGCGCCCGCCACGTCCAGGCGCGGGGCGTCCGCCCTGCGGCCGTCGGCGGGGACGCCGGGCCGGACCGCGGCGAGCGCCGCGAGCACCACGGGCACGTTGATCAGCATCACCGAGCGCCAGCCCACCCAGTCCGTGAGCAGTCCGCCCGCCATGATCCCGACGGCGCCGCCGAGCGCGCCCGACGCGCCCCACAGGCCGAGCGCCCGGGCCCGCGCCCTGCCCTCGGTGTAGTGGACGGTGATCAGCGCGAGCGCCACCGGCGCGAGGGCGGCGGCGCCCGCGCCCTGCACCGCACGCGCCGCGACGAGCTGCCCCGGGCTCTGCGCGAGCCCGCCGACGAGGCTCGCGGCCCCGAACACCACGAACCCGGCGACGAGCGTGCGCCGCCGTCCCATCAGGTCGGCGAGCCTCCCGCCGAGCATAAGGAGTCCGCCGAACGCGAGCGCGTACGCGTTGACGACCCAGGTCAGCGACTCCGGCGCGAAGCCGAGGTCGGCGCCCATGTCGGGCAGGGCGATGTTGACGACGGACATGTCGAGGGAGACGAGGAACTGGACGGTCAGCAGGACGGGAAGCAGCAGGCGGCCGCGCGTGGGCGGGCCGCCGGTCGGCGGGTCTGTCGGCGAGTTCGTCATGCGCCGCAGATTATTATACGCGTACAGAAACTGGCTATACGCGTAAGAAAATTAGTGCCCCGGGTCGGTCGCCGCCGCACGCGCACGGGACAATGAGCTCGTGGCAGCGCGAGCGAAGGACGAAGACCCCGGCACGGCCGGGCAGGGGCAGAAGCGGCGCGTCGGGCGGCCCCGGCGGATCGAGCAGGAGGCGATCGTCGACGTGGCGCGGCGCATCCTCCAGGAGGAGGGCGTCGCGGCGCTCAGCATGCGGCGCGTCGCCAAGGAGATCGGCGCCACGCCCATGGCGCTGTACCACCATGTGCGCGACAAGGACGAGCTGTTGATGCTCACCCTGGCCGGGACGGCCGCGACGCTCCCCCGCCCCGACCTGCCCGACGACCCCCGCGACCGGCTGCTCGCCGTGTCCCTGCACATGCACGGCATCCTGCTCCGGCTGCCCTGGGTGGTGGAGGTGCTGAGCCTCGGCGACCTCACCGACAAGGGCGCGATGTGGATGGTCGACGAGATCATCGGCGCGGGCGTCGCCTGCGGCCTCACCCCCGAGCAGGCCGTGCACGCCTACCGCACCATCTGGCACTGCGCGTACGGCGACCTCGCCTTCCGGCACGCGATGGCGCGCCGCGCCGAGGAGCCCGACCGCAAGCGGTACTTCCCCGACCTGCTCACGGACGCCGACACCGCCGAACTGCCCCACGTCGCCCCACTGACCTCCCGCTGGGCGGAGCTCAGGGAGGCATACGACTTCGCCGACCAGCTGAGCGCGGTGGTGGACGGACTGCTCGGCCGCGCCACCGGACCCGGCCGCCCCACCCCGTCGCACCCGCAAGCCGATACGCCGTAGACAACGCGGTGGCCACCGACTACACAGGGCCCTGCACGTCACGCACGGCACACCGGCCGTGCACGGACGGGAACCGAAAACGGGGGGCGCGCATGGCCGCGTGGGGTCAGGGCGGGGCAGGGACAGGACAAGAGATACGCGGGCGCGTCGCACCGCGCGACGCGCCGGCGCTCCAGTGGGCGGGCGCCGCTCTCCTGCTGTACGCGCTCGTGGCGACGGTCTGGATCGGGTACGAGGCCAAGGAGGCCACCGACGGCCCGCCCACCGGCTACAGCTACACCACCTACTCCGGGTACTCGCTCAAGGCCCTGTACGACCCGCGGGAATCCCTCACGCTGGTGGCGCAGACCCACTACGACTGGGCGTTCCTCGTGGTCGCCCTCGTCGTCGGCGCCCTCGCGCTCGGGCGGCGCCGGGTCGCGCGCGGGGGCCTCGCGCTGCTCGCCGCGCTCCTGATCTGCCTGGGCCTGCGGGAGCTGATCGGCCTGATGGCCACGGACGAGTACGGCGACCGCCTCACCGAAATCGGCTACGGCAAGACCCTGCTCACCTTCCGGTTCACGGGCCTCGTGCTCGGCTGCGCGCTGTGGGCGGTCGTCGCGCGGACGCGGGGCACGGCGAGCGGCGCCCCGGCCCCGCCGCCCCAAGCG